>UQMO01000006.1 GCA_900542125.1 uncultured Collinsella sp.
GACCAAGGTCGCCCTCAAGCGCGCGCTTGTGGTCCTGCGAGATGGCCATGGGGCGCACGGTCTTGCCGTCGGTAAAGGCCAGCAGCGAGCACTCGGGGCCGACCAGCATTTCCTCAATGACAACGGTGTTGCCGGCATCGCCAAAGGTGCCGCCAAAGCACTCGCGCACGGCCTCCTCGGCCTGCTCGAGCTCAGTCGCCACGATAACGCCCTTGCCTGCAGCCAGGCCGTCAGCCTTCACGACCAGCGGGGCACCCTGCTCGCGCACATAGGCGAGAGCCGAAGCCTCGTCAGTAAATGAGCCGTAGGCGGCCGTCGGAATGCCGGCACGCTCCATGAGCTGCTTGGAGAATAGCTTGGAACCCTCCATCTGGGCGCCCTCGGCACCCGGGCCAAAGCAGGGAATGCCCGCCGCGCGCACGGCATCGGCAACGCCCGCCACGAGCGGAGCCTCGGGGCCAATCACCACGAGTCCGCATCCGTGGCTCTGGGCAAACGCCGCCACGGCCGCAGGATCGCAATCGTCGAGAACCACGTTCTCGCCGCAGCTCGCGGTGCCGCCGTTACCCGGCGCAATGTAGAGCTTGCCGGCGCGCGGTGATGCTGCGAGCTTAGCCGCCAGAGCATGCTCGCGGCCGCCGCTGCCCAACAACAGGATGTCGATGGTTTGAGTGTCCGCCTTCAAGGGTGCCTCCTCTATGGATGAACGGCCCGCTCCGCGCGAGCCCTTTGCAAGCAAATATACCCCTCGGCCGCCCGTCCGGGCTGCAAAGGGGTATATCGCAATAACCGTATAAACCGATTACTTCCAGAATCGGTTGATGATCTGCTCGCGATCGGCGCCGACGCCAATGAACGTCACGCGGGTGTGTGCCAGATCCTCGATAAACGCCACGTAGTCCTGAGCCTCCTGCGGCAGCTCCTCAAAGCTGCGGCAACCGGTGATGTCGCACTTCCAGCCCGGAAGCTCCTCGTAGATGGGCTTGGCGTGCTCAAAACGAACCTGATGCTCGGGCACGCTCGTGTAGCGCTCGCCGTCGACGTCGTAGGCCACGCACACCTTGATGGTGTCGAAAGCCGAAAGCACGTCGAGCTTGGTCATGGCGATATCGGTGAGGCCGTTGACACGCGAGGCGTAGTTGGCGATGGGGCCATCGAACCAACCACAGCGACGACGACGGCCGGTAGTCACGCCGTACTCATAGCCTTCCTCGGTCAGCGTATGGCCGGCCTCGGACTCATAGGAAAGCTCGGTGGGCATGGGGCCCGACCCGACACGGGTGATATAGGCCTTCATGACGCCCAGCACGCGGTCGACATTCTTCATACCGACGCCGGAGCCGGTGATGGCGCCGCCGGCGGTGCAGTTGGAAGATGTCACGTACGGATAGGTGCCGTGGTCGATGTCGAGCAGCGTTGCCTGGGCGCCCTCGAACAGCAGGTCCTTGCCCTCGTCGATCATGTTGTTGAGCAGCAGGCTCGTCTCGGTGATGTAGGGACGCAGGCGCTCGGCCATGGGCAGGTACTCGTCGCAGATCTGGTCCACGGTGTAGGTGGGCAGGTGGTAGATGAGCTCGAGCTCGGGATTCACGCGGGCAAGAGCGGTCTCCAGCTTGTCGCGGAACAGCGTCTCGTCCAGCATGTCCTGCATGCGCAGACCGATGCGGGCCATCTTGTCCTGGTAGCACGGACCGATGCCGCGCTTGGTGGTACCGATGTTCTTCTTGCCGAGTTTCTGCTCAAAAGCACCATCCAGATCGATGTGGTACGGCATGATGATGTGCGCGTTGCCACTGATCTTGAGGTTCTTGGTGGTGATGCCGTCGGCCTCGAACATGTCAATCTCCTCAAGGACAACCTTGGGGTTGACGACGCAGCCGTTACCGATCACCGACACATGGTCGGAATACATGATGCCGGAGGGCACCTGGTGCAGGCCGTACTTCTTGCCGTTGACGACGATGGTGTGGCCGGCGTTATTACCGCCCGAATAGCGCACGACGGCATCGAAGTCGCCGGCGACCAGGTCGCAGATCTTACCCTTGCCCTCATCGCCCCACTGGGCACCGACCAAAACGGTTGACGGCATGTTTACTCCTTACATTCATGGACTGTCTACGCGCCACGCTGGCACGCAGAAGCACAAAACATTCCCAGTATACCCGTGCAACGGGCGCCTGTCCTACTCCTCGGTATGCGCCCCATCAAGCTCATAGAACTTGGTGGATGCCGGCAGGAACATCAGGTCGACGTCACCGATCGGGCCCGAACGGTTCTTGGCCACGACGATACGCGTGACGCCCTCGTCGGGTCGATCGTCACGCGAGGCCTCGGCCTCATCGGCGGAGCGGTCCAAGAACATAACGATGTCGGCGTCCTGCTCGATGGAGCCCGATTCACGCAGGTCGGACAGCTGCGGGCGCTTGCCGGTACGGGACTCGACCTGACGCGACAGCTGCGACAGCGCGATCAACGGAATCTTGAGCTCCTTGGCCATGATCTTTAAGCCACGCGACATCTCGGAGACCTCGACGGTACGGCTCTCGGAGCGACGTCCCGGCGGAGGACTCACCAGCTGCAGGTAGTCCAGGATGATGATGGCCTTCTCCTTGTTGTGGAGCATGCGGCGGCTCTTGGCGCGGATCTCGGTCACCGTGGTGCCGGGCGTATCGTCAATCAAAATGTCGAGCTTAGACAAGGTCTGCGTGGCCTCGTTGATATTGGCCCACTGCTCGGGGCTAATGCGGCCCGTACGGAAGTCGCTGATCGAAATCATGGCGTAGGCGCAAATCAGGCGCTGGGCAATTTCCTTGCCCGACATCTCCAGCGAAAAGAAGCCGACGGTATAGCCCGCAGCGGCGGCATTCAGCGCCAGGTTCAGAGCGAACGACGTCTTACCCACGGCAGGGCGGGCGCCGATAATGATGAGCTGGCCCTCGCGGAAGCCCATGAGCATGCGGTCGAGCGACGGGAAGCCGGTGGGCACGCCCGCGGCCTGTCCGCCGGCCTTGCACACTTCCTCGGCCTCGTTATAGGCCTCGACCATAAACTCGGTCAGTGTCTTATAGCTCGACTTGACCTCGCGCGCCGTGACCTTGAGCAGTTTACTCTCGGCCAGTTCCACGACCTCTTTGGTGTCGGTAGGGGCGTTATAGGCCAGCGCATTGATCTCGTTGGTGGCACCGATCAGCTCGCGCAGCATCGAGTCGCGACGGACGATGGCGGCATGGTGCTGCCAGTTCACGAGCGACAGGGTCTGACCCATCAGCTCCAAAATGTAGGCCTCGCCGCCCACGGCATCAAGCTTGTTGATGCTGCGCAGGTAATCGATCAGCGATATGGAGTCGATGGGAATGCGGCTGTTGTACATATCGACCATCGCGGTGTAGATGGTCTTATGAATGGGCCGGTAGAAGTCATCGGGCTGCAGCTCGACCTGGGCCTCCTCGACCACCTCGGGCGACAGCAGCATGGCGGCCAGTACATTGGCCTCTGCATCTTGGTTTTGAGGGAGACCCAACTTGGAGCCACGGTCCTCGACCGTCAGCCCCGCCTCCCTTTCGTCATATGCCATGAGCATCCTCATTCATATCGCTTGCGAGCATCCATAGTATCAGCCACAGCCCCAAAACGGGCCGCGCCCCGGCAATCATCACCGAACGAAACGGATGAACGGTCCCGCATGTGGGACTTCACCACAACGCCTGCCATGGCGCTCGCCGAGCGTAGAAAACAAAAGGGCGCCCTGGTCTCCCAGAGCGCCCTTCTTAGAACAAGATTGTTGCGTTGCAGCAAATGCTACTCGGCAGCAGCCTCAGTCTCGACCTCGGCGGTCTCGGCCTCGGCGACCTCAGCGGTCTCCTCAGCCTCAGCCTCGGCAGCGAGCTCCTCGGCGGTAACGCCAACGAGAACGACAACCTCGGCCTTGATCTCGCGGTACAGCGAGATGGCAACGGTGTGGGCACCGGCAACCTTGATGGGCTTACCGAGCTCGACGCGCTTGCGGTCGATGTCCATACCGAGCTGAGCCTTGATGGCGTCAGCGATCATAGCGGCGGTAACGGAGCCAAAGAGGATGCCCTCGTCGCCGACCTTGACGTCAACGGTGACCGTCTTGCCCTCGAAGGCAGCCTTGGTCTCGTTGGCGGTAGCCAGACGGACGGCCTCGCGCTTGGCGATGTTGTTGCGACGCTCGTCAAGCTGCTTGAGGTTGCCCTTGGTGGCGGCAACAGCGAGCTTCTTGGGGAACAGGAAGTTCTCAGCGTAACCCTGAGCGACCTCTACGACGTCACCCTCGCCGCCCTTGCCCTTGATCTCATCGAGAAGAATAACCTTCATGATGCGTCTCCCTTCTTAGCCGCGGTCGCGGTTGCCACGAGAGGAAACCACGGGGACGGTGTACGGCAGGAGAGCCATCTCGCGGGCGCGCTTGATGGCGTTGGCGATGTCATGCTGATGCTGCGTGCAAGCGCCAGTGACGCGACGGGGCTTGATCTTGCCACGGTCGGTCATGTACTTACGGAGAAGCTGAGTATCCTTATAGTCGATGAACTCAGTGTTCTCCTTGCAGAACTGGCAGTACTTACGACGCGGCTGACGTGCAGAAAAATCATTAGCCATGTCAAAATACCTTTCGTTTGGCAACTTCGGCGAACCGAAGCCGCCTCTCACTCAAAAATAGGTGAACAGCCCTTAAAACGGGATGTCCTCATCGTAGACGTCGACCGCGGGCGGCGTAGCCACCGGTACGGCAGGACGCGGTGCGGGCGCGGGAGCTGCGGGGGCGTAACCGCCCTGATCGTAGCCACCCTGGCCACCACGGGAGCTCATAAACTCGATCTCATCGACGATGACTTCAAGCTTGCTCCGGCGCTGGCCGTCGCGCTCCCAAGAGCTGTAGCGCAGCTTGCCCTCGATCGCGACCTTGTTTCCCTTTGCCAGGAAACGGCTCACGGCCTCGGCGCGCGTGCCGAACATGGTGCAGTCGACAAAGTTGGGATAGTCCTCCCACTCGCCAGTCTGCGGGTTGCGGCGACGATCGTTCACGGCGACGCCAAAGGACAGAACCTGGGTTCCGCCGGCGGTGGCGCGCAGCTCGGGATCACGCGTGAGGTTACCGGTGATGTTCACTCGATTGATGCTCATAACTCACTACTTCCTCTTGGGGCACAAGCCCAGTCCAAAACGACAGTCTTACTCCTGGTCGTCGCGACGGACGATCATGTGGCGGACCACGGCGTCGGTGATGCGCAGGACGCGATCAAGCTCGGCGATCTGGGTAGGATCTGCGTGGAAGTTGATGAGGGTGTAGTCACCATCGGTGAGGTCGTTGATCTCGTAGGCGAGCTTGCGCTTGCCCCACTCGTCAACGGAGTCGACCTTGCCAGCGCCCTCAGCGATCGTGGTATCGATACGCTTCATAACAGCGAGACGAGTCTCGGGGTCGAGCGACGGGTCAACAAAGAACAGCAGTTCATAAGCCTTCATATTGTCACCTCCTCTGGGCAAATGTGGCTTCAGGTCGTGAAGGTGCGCCTGAAGCAGGAAAAGACTTGGTAATAATATCTTTCAACCTCCCAGGCTGCAAGAATGTGCAGCTACAACCTCATGACCTCCACATATGTCCATACTCACACGGCACTTCATGCGTCTTCCAACCAAATGCTGACCAAATGCTTGACGGGTCTGTGGACAAGATACGGCGCTGCGGGGACAAACCAAATCGAACCGCAGGTCAGCAAGTGCAAGGCTGTGGTCGCGAAATGCATACCAGTGGCTCACAACACCGTTCAAAGATTTTTAAAATTGCTGACACGTCGTCTATAAATACCTATTTTGAACAATTTGCTGCATGCAGCCATGCTGGTCAGAGCCCGTTTTTGGCCTTCTAGATCCCGTCACGAAGCCAAGCGTTTCAAAAAATGCCAACTTTTCTGTTTGCACTTTGCGATTCCTCGTGTATACTGACTTTCGCATTTAACGGAGAGTTGTCCGAGTGGCCGAAGGAGCACGATTGGAAATCGTGTAGGCGTCAAAAGCGTCTCCAGGGTTCAAATCCCTGACTCTCCGCCAGTTAATTCCAAAGCAGGCCTTTGAGCCTGCTTTGTTTTTACCCCACGCGGAGGGGTGGCAGAGTGGTTGAATGCGGCGGTCTCGAAAACCGTTTGGCCTGTATAAGGTCACGAGGGTTCGAATCCCTCCTCCTCCGCCATTTTGGTTGAGAAAGCTCCCGGGAATGGGAGCTTTTTTGTTTTGAGTCCCTAACAAGCAAATACGGCGCAGGAGGAGGGATTCGAACCCGCCAGGGCCCGGAGCGTAAAGAAAACGCGCCCGTGGCGCGTTTTTAGCGCAGCGCGGTCGGCGCAAGCCGACCGGATAAATTTTGAGCGGAGCTCAAAATTTGGACATCCCTCCTATTCGACCACGCCCCCATCGCGTTCAGCATCAACCCGGATCCCTAAACATGGAACCTATGACCGTACCCAGTCCCGACCGTTTGCCGAGCAATAGGGTCGCAATCGGCGCCGAACATGTACTATGTACGGGCATTGTCTAAACCCGTAACTCAAAGGACCCCATCTTGCCCGTTGCCGCCGCTATGATCGTTACCGCACACGCCTCGGATGCCATGGTTGCCATCCCGTTTTGGCTCGAGATGTTCGCCGTCGTCGCGGCATCGATCTCGGGCGTGTTGGTCGCACGCGAGCACAAACTCGACCTGGTGGGCGCCGTCGCGCTCGCCGTGGTCTGTGGACTGGGCGGCGGTCTTTTGCGCGATATGACGCTGCAGGTGGGCAACGTCTACATCCTCAACCAACCGATGGCGCTCCCGCTCTCCATCGCCACCGCGGCCATCATCTACATCTTCCCGGCAATCGTCGACAAGCCCGAAAAGCTCATTCCCCTGCTCGATATCATCTCGGTGGGTATTTATGCGGCAACCGGCGCAGACAAGGCGCTGGTCTACGGCTTTGCGCCGGCGGTGTGCATCATGATGGGCTTTTTTACCGCGGTGGGCGGCGGCATGCTGCGAGATGGTTTTATGGGTGTGGTGCCGGGTATCTTCCAGCGCACCAACTTCTATGCCATCGCGGCCATCGCCGGATCGGCAAGCTATGTTTGCCTTGTCATGAGCGGCTTGGTCAGCAATGTCGTCGCACTGGTCGTTTGCGTCGTGGTGACCATGGGACTACGCTGGCTGTCGCTGCGCTTTGATATCAAAAGCCCCACCGAGGATGACATCGCACGCTTTTTGCACCGCAAAAAGTAGGTGGCGCGGGCTCATCCTTCGAAATGCAACCGAGAGGTTCTTTTAGAGCGCCCGCGCGTTGGGTACCCTGTTAGATACATGTCGAGTATCTAACGAAGGATTCACTATGCCTTGCAACCCAGAACCGTCGTCCCGGTGCCGCAAAACGCGTGGCCGCATCGCCCTCCTATTCGCACTGATTGCACTTGCGCTGACCGCGCTTCCCACGACGTCGTTCGCCGGCACAGACACCGCGGGCAACGTGCTCGCAACCGAGGTTGACTCAAATCCGTCCGGCGTCGAGGGCGACCTGTACTGGGCCGGCCAAAGCCTTAACCTAGACGACGCTTCCATCGGCCGCGATATTATCGCGGCGGGCGAGAGCTTGTCGATTCGCGACTGCACTGTAGGCGGAGCCGTTCGCCTGGCGGCGCGTACCATCGATATCTCCAAAACCGCAATCAATGGCAGCGTGACGGTAGCCGGTCAGCATGTCGTGCTCAACACCGGTAGCGCCGCCAACTGTTTTTACGCGATGGGCGAGACGGTTGCCCTGCGCGGCTCTGCCAAGTCGGCAGCACTCGCGGGCAGTACGGTAACCATCGACGGCATCGTCGACGGCGATGTCGAGGTCTGGGCCGACAAACTCATCCTGGGCAAAAACGCTCACATCACCGGCACGGTGAACGCCCATGTTTCCGAGGACCCCAAGCGCGCCGCAGGAGCCGAGGTCGGCGCGCTCAAGATCGACCGTACCGAAAACGAAAGCGCCGCCACGACGGTTAACGATATCATCGGCGGCATCGTGGCCGCAGCCCTGTCGACCTGCTTTATCGCTCTGTTGCTCGAGCTCGTCTTTCCGCGTGCGACCGCCAGCGCCGCCGGAATGCTCCACCAGCGCCCCACACCCCTGTGGATGAGCGGTCTTCTGGGTACGGTAGCCATTGTCCCTGCCGTATTGTTGCTGATTATCTCGATTGCCGGCCTGTCGCTTGCTGGAGCCCTCATGTGCGCCGTGATCGGCGTCGCGCTGGTCTCCACCGCTTTTGCGGGCTGCGCGATCGCTCGCATGGTCGGACATAACCAGAACCGCTACGCCATGGCAGCCGTCGGCGGTGTGGCCGCAGGCGCCCTCACAGGACTTCCCCTCATCGGCGGCTTCATCAGCGGCGTGGCCTTTGTCTTTATGCTCGGCTACGTTATCCAAATCATCTGGCGCAACGCTCGCCTCAAGCCCCAACAAGCCTCCAACACGCCAGGACTCCCCACCGCCTAGCCGCCAACCACCACAAAGGGGACGGGCACCTTTGTGGTGGTGCAAAGCATCCTGACCCCATTGCACCAAAAAGGGCGCCGACCATTGCGGTCGGCGCCCTTTCTTATTGGCGGTTATAAGCCCCAGCGCTTATTTGTTGACCTGGCCGGCGCGGACGGCAGCCTTCTTGCGGTCGGTGGCGTTGAGCAGACGCTTGCGCAGGCGGATGTTCTTGGGAGTAATCTCCACCAGCTCGTCGTCGGCGATATACTCCAGCGCCTCTTCCAGCGAGAAGGTGCGAGGCGGCACCAGCTGGACGGAGATGTCGGAGGTCGAGGAACGCTGGTTGCCCAGGTTCTTGGTACGGGCGATGTTGACGACCATGTCGCCGGCCTTGCTGCGCTCGCCCACGATCATGCCCTCGTAGCACTCGGTACCCGGCTCGACAAACAGCTGGCCGCGCTCCTGCAGCGTACCCAGAGCGTAGGCAACGGCCTTCTCGGTGGTCATGGAGATCATGGCGCCGTTCTGGCGGTTGCCAATCTCGCCAGCGTAGGGGCCGTACTCCAGGAAGGTGTGGTAGAACACGCCCTCGCCGTGGGTGACGTTCATAATGCGGTTCTTAAGACCCATGATGCCGCGCGTCGGGATCTTGAACTCGAGGTGCGTCACGATGCCCGAGGTGTCCATGCTCGTCATGATGCCGCCGGAGGTGCCGAAGACCTCGACGACCTTGCCCGAGTACTCGTCCGGGCACTCGACGACGGCCTGCTCGACAGGCTCCAGCTTGTTACCGTTCTCGTCCTTCTTAAACAGAACGCGGGGACGACCGACCTGGAACTCAAAGCCCTCGCGGCGCATGGACTCCATCAGGACGGACAGGTGCAGAATGCCGCGGCCAGAGACCTCGACGCCGCTCTTGTCCTCGAGCTCCTCGATCTTCATGGTCACGTTGTTCTCGGCCTCGTTGAACAGGCGCTCCTTAAGCTGGCGGGCGCCCACGATGTCGCCGTCACGGCCGACGAGCGGGGAGGTCGAAGCCTCAAAGACGATGGACAGGGTCGGCGGGTCGATCTCGATGGGCTCGAGCTCGACGGGGTTCTCGGGGTCGGTGTAGACATCGCCGATATCGGTGCGGTCAATGCCCACGACGGCGGCGATATCGCCGGCGCCGACTTCCTGGCACTCGGTGCGGCCCAGGTAGTCGAAGGTAAAGAGCTGCTTGACGGTAGCGGTGGCGCTGGAGCCGTCGTTCTTGACGACCAGAATCTGATCGCCCTGGTGAATGGCGCCGGAGTACACGCGACCGATACCGATGCGGCCAACGAAGTTGGAGTGGTCGATGGTCACGCACTGCATGGCCAGCGGGGCATTCTCGTCAACCTCGGGCGCGGGCATGTCGTCGATGATCATATCGAGCAGCGGATACATGTCCATGTTGCCGTCGTTGGGGTCAAGGCGGGCAAAGCCATTCATGGCGCTGGCGTAGACCACGTGCTCCATGGCGAACTCAAGCTGGTCGTCGGTGGCGCCCAGGTCGGCCATAAGGTCCAGGCAGTCGTTGTAGGCCTTCTCGGGGTTGGCACCCGGACGATCGATCTTGTTGATGACGATCATGATCTTGAGGCCGGTGTCGATAGCGTGACGCAGCACGAAGCGGGTCTGGGGCATGGGACCCTCAAAGGCGTCGACCAGCAGCAGGGCGCCGTCGGCCATACGCAGCACGCGCTCGACCTCGCCGCCAAAGTCGGCGTGGCCCGGGGTGTCGATGACGTTGATCTTGACGTCCTTGTACTCGATAGAGATGTTCTTGGCGAGAATCGTGATGCCGCGCTCGCGCTCCTGGTCGTTAGAGTCCAGGACGCGGTCCTCGACCTGCTGGTTGGCACGGAAGGCGTCCGTGGCACGCAGGAGCTTATCGACCATCGTCGTCTTGCCGTGGTCGACGTGGGCGATGATGGCGATGTTCCTCAGATTGTCTACGCGCATGTAGTTCCCCTATCTTCTATCCATATACAAACGGCACACGTATGCGGCCCGCCCAGCGATACAACGCTCAGCGGGAATATTGAGCCTTTTACCGAAAACTCGTTTATTTTAGCGATTTTAGATGAGAGGGGTTTCCTCACCTGCAGGTTCAGGGTCGCTCCACATAAAACCATCGCCGGCGCCCATGCCCTCATACAGCACATATGCCGAAAAGCCGCTCTCGAGCGTCGTCTCAAAGAAGCTCACGAGCAGAGCGTCGTGATAGCCACCGTCAATCTCAACACAGCCGGTGTAGCCGATGGCATAGCGGGCGATGCGGCCCAGGCCCTCGTCCTTAAGGCCCATCTTGTGCTCGGAGATAAAGTTGGTGGCAGCCTCCAGGCATGCCTCCTCGCCATCCTCGTCGAGCGCGGCCAGATAGCGGTTGGAAGCAGCGTCCTCGATCGCCACAACTACGCCCGGATTCTCGCCGGCGGCAAGGTCGTCCAAGAACGCACCAATCAGGTCACACACCATGGCGTCGAGCTCGGCGGAGACGTTACCGGCGTCCTGCATATCCTGTGCCATCTCTAGACCTTCCCATCGAATCCGGCGTCGTTACAGTTCTTGTGCCTCGGCAGCGATCTTGGCGGCAGCGTCGCGGGCGCGCGTCATATCCATCGCGCGCTTGTCGAGTACCTTGATCTGGTTGGTCAGCATTACCGCATCGACCACACCCCAGATTACCAAGCCTGTTGAAATCGAAAACCCAAGCGCACCAACTGTACCACGAAGACGAGAACAGATTACCGCGACAAGGGCGGAGATGATAACCATCTTGATATAGGAGCCGCGGCGCTCGCGAAGCGTGCGGGCCTGCGTCACATAGGCGATGCGAGCCGCCTCGGATGCCTCCGAGCGCATCTGGGCTTCACGCGCGATGGCGGCCGCTTCGGCCGATACGCGGGCACCCATCAGCGACCTCTCCGCTCGCGTGCCAGACATTTAGAAATCATCGGGGGAGAGCGTATGGACGAACTCGTCGAACTTCTCGAACTCCTGCTCGTCGTCAACTTCCTCGGCATGGGCAGAAACGGTACCCAGGCGATTCATGATGTCGTCCTCCACGAACATGGGGGCATTACTGCGCACGGCAAGGGCAATGGCGTCACTGGGGCGGGCGTCAATCTTGCGCTCGTCACCATCGACCAGCACGACAATCGTCGCATAGAACACCGGCGGCTCGGCACGAACGATCTCGATGCGCTCGAGCTTGGCGCCCAGGGCATCGACGGTGTCAAGCAGCAGGTCATGCGTTATCGGGCGCTCGGCGCGACCGCTATCGATACCACGGCTAATGGCCGCGGCCTCAAACGAGCCGGTCTGAATGGAAAGCGAACGCAGGGGCGCCGTCGAATCCGACTTGCCGCAGCGCTCACGAAGCACGATAAGCGATGGCACGGGACCGGTGGCCATGACGATGGTCTCTATGTCGACACGAACCATGGAACACCTCCGGTACGTAGCGGTTAACACACGGCAGGGTCGCCGCATTGAATAGCTATACTACCCAATCTTTCGCCCAGCACACAAAATCAAAGTAGTTAATTTGGGACGGGGCTTTTTTGACTACTTTCAGTAGGTAAGAAAAAAAGCCCCGAGGCAATGCCTCAGGGCTCTTCACGTTTTGATGGTGGACCTGACAAGATTCGAACTTGTGACCTCCCGGTTATCAGCCGGACGCTCTAACCAACTGAGCTACAGGTCCATCGCGCAAGGGATATATTAGACGAGTCGTTACGCGCGCGTCAACAACTTTTTTGAAAAACTTTGGGTGGTGTCGACCCCGGTCGCACGGCGGCATGTGAAGTCGCCTGCTCGGACAGTCCTGACTCGCGCAGAGAGCACATTAAGTGTTCTCTGGCTCGTGCGGAACTCGCGATCGACTTCACATGCCGCCGTGCGACCGGGGCGAACACGAGTCCCAAGGTTTTCAAAAAAGCGGTCGACGCGCAGGTGCGCCGACCGCCGATATATGGGGTCTGATATTTTCTACCAGCTAGTTCCTCTTACTCGTCGAGGAGATCTTCTGGCATGTCGTTGCCGTCGCCTAGGTCGACTGGGGCCTCTTCGGTGTCGGCTGCGGCCTCGGTGCCTTCACCTTCGGGCTTCTCTTTGGCCGCTGTCATGCGGGCTACAGCGCAGATGCGGTCGTTGTCGTCGACGGTCATCATCTTGACGCCCTGGGTGGCGCGACCGGTTTGGCTGATCTCGTCGGTCTTGACGCGAATGACCGTCGCGCCCTCCGTCACGATGAACAGCTCATGCTGCGGGCCCACCGTCTTCATGGCTGCGAGGTTACCCTTGCGCTCGGTCATCTGGATGGTATAGACACCCTGACCGCCGCGGTTCTGCTCCGGGTAATCCGAGACAGGCGTGCGTTTGCCGTAACCGCGCTCGGTAATGACAAACAGGTCGCCGTTACCGTTGGTAATCTCCATACCAAGAACGCTCACGCCTTCCTTCATGCCAATGCCGCGGACACCGCTGGTATCGCGACCGGTGGCGCGCACCTGGTCCTCGGGGAACATAATCGCCTTGCCCGCGGTGGTTGCCATGATGATCTTGTCACCCTCGCGCACGCGACGCACAGCGAGCAGCGCGTCGTCGTCCCTCAGGTTGATGGCGATCAGGCCGTCGCGGCGGCTACGGTCGTAGGCGCTCATCACGGTCTTCTTGACCATGCCACTCTTGGTGGCAAACATCAGGTACTCGTCGGCGGGGAACTCGCGGCAGCTGATGACGCTCGCGATCTTCTCGCCCTCCTCGAAAGGCAGCAGGTTGACGATCGCGGTGCCGCGCGCCTGGCGCGTGCCAACCGGCAGCTCGTGCACCTTCAGGCGATAGACTTTGCCCTTGCTCGAGAAGAACAGCACGTACTCGTGCGTGGATGCGATAAACATCTCGTCGATAACGTCGTCCTCTTTGAGATTGACACCCGACACGCCCTTGCCGCCGCGCTTTTGGGCGCGATAGGCGGCCACCGGGATGCGCTTGACGTAGCCGGTGTGGGTGATGGTCACGACCATGTCCTCGTCGGCAATCAGATCTTCGACGTCCAGGTCCTTCTCGACATGGCTGATCTCGGTGCGGCGCTTGTCGCCGAACTTCTTGGAAATCTCGCGCATCTCTTCCTTGATGACGCCCAGGATTTTCTCCTCGTGCGCCAACAGGTCCTCGTAGTAGGCGATAGCACGGCGCAAGCCGTCCAGCTCTTCCTGAATCTTGTCGCGCTCCAGGCCGGTCAGGCGGCGCAGCTTCATCTCGAGGATGGCCGTAGTCTGCTCGGGCGTAAAGCCAAAGCGCTCGATCAGGCGACTGCTGGCCTCGGAATCGGTCTGCGAGGAGCGGATGATGCTGATGACCTCGTCGATATGGTCGAGAGCCATCAGGTAGCCCTCGAGGATATGGGCACGCGCCTGGGCCTTCTTGAGGTCAAAGCGGGTACGGCGGGTGACGACGTCGACCTGGTGGTCGATGTAGTGCTGCAGCATCTCGCGCAGGCTCAGGCATTTGGGAACGCCGTTGACAAGCGCCAGGTTGTTGGCGCCAAAGGTCGTCTGCAACGAGGTGTACTTGTACAGGTTGTTGAGTACGACCTGCGGGATGACGCCCTTCTTGAGTTCGATGACCAGACGGATACCCTTCTGGTTGGACTCATCGCGCATATCCGAGATACCCTCGATGCGCTTGTCGTTGACGAGCTGGGCAATCTTCTCCTGAAGGGTGCCCTTGTTGACCATGTAGGGAATCTCAGTAAAGACCAGGCGGCTACGGCCGGTCTTGGTGGACTCCACATGGGCCTTGGCGCGCACGGTGATGGAGCCGCGGCCGGTCTCGTAGCTCTGCTTAATGCCGGCGCTGCCCATGATGATGGCACCGGTGGGGAAGTCCGGACCGGGCATGATCTGCATGAGCTCGTCGACGGTGGCGTCGGGGTTGTCGATCAGGTAGCACGTGGCCTCGATCGCCTCGGTGAGGTTATGCGGGGCGATGTTGGTGGCCATGCCGACGGCGATGCCCTGGCTGCCGTTGACCAGCAGGTTGGGGAAACGCGCGGGCAGTGCCACGGGCTCGGCGAGCGACTCGTCGTAGTTGGGCTGCCAGTCGACGGTGTCCTTCTGCAGGTCACGCAGGAGCTCCATGGCGGGCTTAGCCAGGCGGCTCTCGGTGTAACGCATGGCGGCGGCGCCGTCGCCGTCGATGTTGCCGAAGTTGCCGTGACCGTCAATGAGCGGCGTGCGCATGGAGAACCACTGTGCCAGGCGGACCATGGCCTCATAGACCGCGAAGTCGCCGTGCGGATGGTACTTACCGATAACTTCGCCGACCGTCCAGGCCGACTTCTTGTGCGGACGGTTGGGGTAGATGCCGCTCTCGTTCATTGCGTACAGGATGCGACGGTGCACCGGCTTTAAGCCATCGCGCACGTCCGGCAGGGCGCGCGCCGTGATGACCGACATCGAGTACTCGATGAACGACTGCTTCATCTCACGGCCGAACTCCGAAATCTGGAGCTGGCCACCGTTGATATCCTCGCCGGCCGAGGCACCACGGTCGACTTCGCCAAAGCTCTCCTCGAGCTCGCCGTCGTCGTCTTCTTCCTCATCATCATCGGCATCGGGGTTATAGGCGTCCGGGTCGCCGTCCTCGCCCTGCTCAGCACGGGCAAGCAGGCGCTTCAGATCGTCGGGCATGCCGGCATCGCCGGCCTCGTCCATACCCTCGTTATTGTTGATATCGTCTGCCACGTTATCTCCTCTTAAGCGTCAAGGAAACGCGCGTCATGCGCATGTTTTTCAATGTACTCGCGGCGATAGCCGACCTCGGAACCCATGAGCTCGCGCACGGCGCGGTCCGCCACCACGGCGTCCTCGATCGACACGCGCTGCAGGATGCGGGTCTTGGGGTCCATCGTCGTCGAGGCAAGCTGCTTGGGGTCCATCTCGCCCAGGCCCTTGTAGCGCTGGACGGTATAGCCCTTGCGCTTCTTGGTGATCTTGCCGTCCTTGGCCTTGCCGTCCTCGTCGTTATCGTCGGGGTTCAGGCCCAGACTCTGGATGGTATCGCGCAGGATCTCGTCTTCGGGCTGGCGGCCGTTGGGATACACGTAGTGGATCTTGTTGCGCACCTTAATGCCAAAGATGGGCGGGCAGGCAACATAGACGTAGCCGGCATCGATCAGCGGACGCATGTACTTGTAGAAGAACGTCAGCAGCAGGATGCGGATATGCGCGCCGTCGACGTCTGCATCGGTCATGATGATGATCTTGTGGTAGCGCGCCTTGGTGATATCGAAGTCGCCGCCGTCGCCGGCACTCGTCGTGACGCCGCAGCCGATCGCGGTAATCAATGACTGGATGGTGTCACTCGAGAACGCGCGATGGTCACCAACGCGTTCGACGTTCAAAATCTTGCCGCGCAGGGGCAGAATCGCCTGGATGTCTCGGCGACGGCCGTCCTTGGCTGAACCGCCTGCCGAGTCGCCCTCTACGATGAAGAGCTCGGTCAGCTCGGCATCGCGCACCGAGCAGTCGGCGAGCTTACCGGGCAGGGACGCCGTCTCGAGCAGGCTCTTGCGACGGGTCGCTTCGCGCGCCTTGCGAGCGGCGTTGCGGGCCTTGCATGCCTGTTGGGCCTTCTTGACGATCTCGCGAGCGGGCTTGGGATGCTCCTCGAGGTAATCGGCGAGGCCGTCGGTCACGATCTTGAGCGTCAGCGCGCGCATATAGGAGCTGCCGAGCTTGGCCTTGGTCTGGCCCTCAAATTGCGGGTCGGGCAGCTTGACCGAGATAACGGCCGAAAGGCCCTCGCGCACATCGTCGCCGGTCAGGTTGGCGTCTTTTTCCTTGAGCAGGTTCTGCTTGCGCGCGTAATCGTTGATCACGCGGGTGAGCGCGGTACGGAAGCCCTCAAGGTGCATGCCGCCTTCGGGGGTGTAGATGTCGTTGGCAAACGACATGACGTTCTCGCCGTAGCCGCTATTCCACTGCAGGGAAACCTCGACCTCGCCCATCTTGGCCACAGGCGCGTCCGGGTCCGATTTGCCCTCAATATAGATGGGCTCCTTAAAGGCCTCGGGGACATCCTTGCCCTCGTTGAGGAACTTGACGAAGTCGATGATGCCGCCCGCATAGCAAAACTCCTCCACATGGGGAGTCGCCTCGCGCTCGTCGGTCAGCACGATCTTGAGGTTCTTGTTGAGGAATGCCGTCTCCTGCAGACGGTTGTGCAGCGTGTCGAAATCGTAGATGCAGGTCTCGAAGATCTCGTCGTCGGGCCAGAAGCTGACAGTGGTGCCCGTCGTCTCCGAAGTGCCCACGACCTCCATTTTCTTGACGGTCTTGCCGCGCGAAAACTCCATCTCGTAGATGTTGCCATCGCGGCATACCTGCACGACCACACGCTTGGACAGGGCGTTGACGACGGAGATGCCAACGCCGTGCAGACCGCCCGAGACCTTATAGGCCGAGTTATCGAACTTACCGCCGGCGTGCAAAATCGTCATGACGACCTCGAGCGTCGGGATCTTTTTAACAGGGTGCTCGTCGACGGGGATGCCGCGCCCGTTGTCGACGACCGTGATGGAGTTGTCGGCGTGGACCGTCACCTGGATCTCGGTGCAGAAACCGGCCATGGCCTCGTCGACGGAGTTGTCAACGATCTCCCACACCAGGTGATGTAGACCGCTGGCGCTCGTCGAGCCGATATACATGCCCGGGCGCTTACGAACGGCCTCGAGACCTTCGAGAATCTTAATCTCGCCGCCATCGTAATCGTTTTCGTTTGCCACACGTCCTCCTTCAGTCAAGAAAATGTGTACAGCCTTACTAGTCTATCGTAAAAAAATACCCTCGGGAACGAGGGTATTTGGCTCTACAAGGCCACCAGATGCGATTTAAGGCTCTTTTTTGCTTTGCACGCCCTTGGCCCACTCGGCACTGGCTCTCATGGCGTTCTCGAGGGCCTCGCGCAGTTTTTGGTCTTCGATGGGCGCCACTTGGCGCTCAATCTCGGTGCGCTCGGCATCGCTGAGGTCGGCGTGTGGGGCCGGCGGGCGCTCGGTCGTCGCTGGGCGAAGGCGCTCCTTGGCGGCGGGCGGCGTGTGACCGGGCGCGGTGGTTTTGAACACCAGGCCGTCCACATGCGCACCGGCGCGCTCCATGCGCGCGCGGATGATCTCGCGCAACAACGTCATTTCCTGCGTCCACGAGGGCGAGTCGAGATATACCAGCAGCTCATTGGACTCGGGCAGGTAGCGCAGGCCCGTCACATGCCGCCCCTCGCGCGTGCCCGAGCACACCGCGTTCCACGCGCGATAGACCGCGCGCGACTCCTCGGCGGCCTCCATCTGCGCACGGCGCTCAGGGGTCGCAGCCGCCAGGATGCGCTGGCGCTCTGCGTTCAAAAAGCCACTGAAGGCGACCGTTTCGCTCTCGCGCTCGTAATTAGCACGCATCACCCATGCTCACCACCTTGGCTCGATCAAGCAGGTCATCGGTAAAGTACCCCAGGTTGGTCGTGGTTATGACCGTTTGGATATCATCGCCGATCAGCCGCAGGAAAGCACCGCGACGCTCGCCGTCGAGCTCGCTCATCACGTCGTCTAAAAGCAGCAGCGGGGCGGTGCCCAGGACATCGCGAGCCACGGCCACCTCGGCCACCTTCCAGGACAGTACCAACGTTCGCTGCTGTCCTTGGCTGGCAAATGAACGGGCGGAGCGACCCGCAACGGTAAACTCAATCTCGTCGCGATGCGGTCCCACCAGCGTCACGCCGCGGCGAATTTCCTCGTCGGCGTGCCCATCAAGGGCAGCCAGCATGCGCTCGTACGCCCAGCCCTTCAGCTCTTCGCGATCCTCGACCTGGGGCAAATCCCCCAGCGTGGACGCATAGGACACGTTGGCGGCTTCACCGGACGCCACTTGCCCGTAGGCAGCACGCACATGGCCCGCTAGCCGGTCGAGCAGGGCCAACCGGTGCACGAGCAGAGCCGCGCCCGCGCGGGCAATCGAATCGTTCCACGCGCCGAGCATCTCGCGGCAACACCAGGCCTCCTTGAGCAAGGCGTTACGCTGGGTCACGCAGCGACCATAGGTGCTCGCAAGATCGGCATAGCGTGCGCTCAGTTGCATGCCAAAGTCATCGAGGGCGGCGCGGCGCACACTGGCGCCTCGCTTAACCATGTCCAGATGGTCGGGGCAAAACAGCACGCTCGGCAGAACCCCGCGCACACCGGCGGCAGAGCATCTCTTGCCGTTGCGGCTAAACGAGCGTTTACCGTCCTCCGCGCTCAATCCCATATCAAGTACGCGGCCGTCGCCCTCGAGCCTCAGCTCGATCTTGCACGAGCCCACGCCATCATGGACGAGCTCGGCTGCGGTCGGATGCCTAAACGAGGCGCCGCTCGTCAGCAGCTGCAGCGCCTCTATGAGATTGGTCTTTCCCGCCGCGTTGGGTCCCGCAAGTATCGTCACGCCCTCGTCCAGGGCAAGACGATAGCTCTCGAAACTGCGGTAGTGCGCGACGGAAAGATCGCGGGCGAACATGGTCATGGCGCAGCGCTAGATGCGAACCGGCATGACCAGGTACAGGTAGTTGATCTTGTCGTAGGACTTGAAGATGCCCGCCTGCGAGTAGCTCTTGAGCTCCAGCGTAATCTCCTTCTCCTTGGACAGGGCATTGAGGCAGCCGAAGATGTAGTGGTAGTTGAAGGCGATGGTACCCGACTCGCCCTCGGCCTCGACATCGATCGTCTCCTGCGCAAGGTCC
This sequence comes from uncultured Collinsella sp., assembly GCA_900542125.1. Lineage (GTDB taxonomy): Bacteria > Actinomycetota > Coriobacteriia > Coriobacteriales > Coriobacteriaceae > Collinsella. The sequence continues at coordinate 19,305 of UQMO01000006.1, forward strand.
TGGTCATTGGAGATGGAGGACAGGCCCATCTGCCCGTTCTCGACATCAATCTCGAACTTGACGGCGGGGTTGGCGCTCGCGATAACGGCCACGCGCTTGAGGGCGGCGTTAAAGGCGGCGACGTCGATCTTGACGCTCGTCACGCACGAATCGGGGATGAGCTGCTTGTAATTGGGGTACACGCCCTCGATGCGGCGCGACACGTAGGTGGTGTTGCCGGCCTCAAAGACGACCTGGGTGTCGGTAGCCCCGATCATGATGGTCGCCTGGCTGGCCATGATGTTCAGTGCGTCGTTAAAAGCGTCAGCCGGAACGTTGAGCTCAAAGGAACCCTCGAGGGTCGAGGTCTCGACCTGCGTATCGCACACGGCCAAGCGGAAGGAATCGGTCGCCACCAGGCGCACGGTGTTGTTCTCGACCTTCATGTGCACGCCGCCCAGGATGGGGCGGGCCTTGTCGGTCGAGGTGACGCGCCATACGCGGCCGACCATCTCGGACAAGATATCGGTCGGCAGTTCCACGGCACTCTCGATGGCATAGGCCGGAAACTCGGGGAAGTCATTGGCATCGAGCGTGTTCAGCCTAAAAGAGCTTTTCTCGCAACCAATCAGCACCTGGCGCTCGGACAGCTCAAAGGTGACCGGGGCATCGGGGAGGGTCTTGGTGATATTGGAGAGCATCTTACAGGGGATAACCATCTCGCCCTCTTCTTCGACATGCGCCGCGATGCGATGACGGATCGAGATGGTGTAGTTAGAGGTCTGGAATTCCAAGATGCCGTCTTGCGCCTTGACGAGCACGCCCGACAGGATGGGAAGGGTGGATGCCGAAGCGACACCCTTCATAACGACGCCGATGGCTTGTGTGAGCGAGCTCTGGCTGACGGTGAACTTCATCTTTTAATACCTTTCTATAGATATAAATATCTTAATAATAGTAATAGCACTGACGAAACTGTTGATTATTCCCAAAGACGCAGGTCAGACCCAGAAAGAGAATCGACAGCAACCTGTGTGCAACAGGGGTGGTTTTCCACGTTCAAAACCTGCGCAAAACTTTTCATCACCGCGGGTTGGGTTTTAGACACCTTATGCCCGTGGTTTCGACAAGTTTTCAACAGGTGTCTCTATTTCCCTACGAGCGCAGTGTTATTTTATCGCGCAGCGACTTGAGGTCTTCGGTGACGGTGCGGTCTTCCTGGATCATCTTCTGGACCTTTTTGTAGCTCGTGCTGACGGTCGAGTGGTTGCGGTTGCCAAATTCGGCGCCCACCGCCGTGGTCGTCATCTCGCACATCTCGATGGCCAGATAGATGGCGATATGGCGTGCTTTGGCGATATTGGCGTTGCGACGCGGGCCGATGAGCTCCTCGTGTGTCACGCCGTACTGCTCTTCGATGACGGACTGAACCGTCTGGACGTTGATCTTTTTGGCCGATGTGTCGAAGTACTGGCTGGCGATGGCGTCGATATCGTCAAAGGTGAGCTCTCCGCCCTCGCGCTCGCGGTCGCCCGCCTCGCCGGCGCAGCGCTCGCAAAAGCTCTCGAGTTCGCGGATGTTGGTGCCCGACACCTCTGCCATGTGCTTAAAGTGCTCATCGGTCAGGTGCCCGCCGTCGCCCCCATAGGCCGCCAGCAGCGAGTCGTCGCCTGCCTCGGGAGCGGCGACGATGGTGTTCTCGTAATAGCGCTGCAAGATCTTGTATTTCATCTCGTAGCTGGGCTCTGCGACTAGGCAGAGCATGCCGGCGTTGAAGCGGCTGGTCAGACGCTCGTCCATGCTCAGGTCCTTGGGGGCGCGGTCTGCCGCGATGACGACTTTCTTGTTGTTGCGGATGAACTCGTCCATGAGCTGGAAAAAGTAGTCCACGCTCGCGCGCTTGCCGATGATGTTTTGGATGTCATCGATGATGAGCACGTCCACACCGTGGTACGCCTGCATGATGGGGGCGTTGCTCTTCTTTTGGCGGTCGAACTCGGTCATCAGGTCGTCCAGATATGCCTGGGAGTTGGCATACTTGACCTTGATCTCGGGCGACTTCTCGGCGAGCTCGTTTTTGATGGCAAGCAGCAGGTGCGTCTTGCCCAGGCCCGATTTGCCGTAGATGAACAGTGATGTGCATGTGCCGCGCTCGTCCGCGAGGGCGGCAAACTTGAGCGCCGAGCGATAGGCATGGCTGTTCTCGGGGCCGTAGACAAAGTTCTCAAAGGTAAATTTTGAGTTCGCGGCGAGCGGGGCTCCATCCGTATTCTGCTCGGCCGGCACGGTTGGTGCTGGCATGGGTGAAGCGGGGGTCGCAGCTTGCGTGGATTTGGTCGGCGCTCCGCCCTTCATCTGGTTCATCATGCGACGAAAATCGTCGGCCGAGAGCGTGTTCTTGATTGCAATGCCCGAATCCGCGCCCGCCGCTGCGTCGTGAGCGATGGGCATGTGCGTGACGGGTGCGCTCGTTGACGTCGCCGCCGCGGTCGGCAACGGTGCCATGGTTTCACGGGAAACATCGCTGTGCTGGTGCTCGATTGTCGGCACGTCGTCTGCGGAGGCCGGCACCGACGGGGAAGCGGCGGGAGCCGTGGCGGGCGCCGTCGCGGCAGTGGATTCCGTCGCGGCGCCTTGCGGTGCCACGATGTCGAGCGCAATCGGTGCAAAGGCGATTTCTTCCAGATAAGCCTCAATAGTCGGCTGATGCTTTTTGAGCTGCGCGATGGCAAAGCGCGAGGGGGCCTCGATCGTGAGCGTATCTTCGGTCAGGCTTATGGCGCGCGATTGCCCCAGCATGTTGATGAGGCGTGCATCTTGGCCGTCGCGCTGGCAAAAGGCGATGGCATCCCCCAGGATGATGCTTGCTTCCTCGTCCACTGTCTCTCCCGTTCTTTAGCTCTGAGCTCGCACGCGAGCGGCGCCGAGTTCGGTCAGATGGTATTTCTGGCCATGCTTGATGACCAAGCCGGCCTGCGCCAAGCCATTGAGCGTGCGTGACCAAGTGGGGGCCGAGTTTCCAAATGCCCTCGCCAGATCGGTTGCACCGCACGCTTGATTTTGCGCCAGATAGCCCAGCGCGGCGTTGCCGCGATCGCTTACGAACACGTCCGGTTGTGGCTGTGCATACTGATTTGCTGCATTAGGATACATCATTTGAGCTGCTGGTTGTTGAGAACTCTGCATTGGCGGCATTTGCTGTTGAAAACTTTGAGGCCACTGTTGGTAAGGCTGCGGAGGCGTCTGCTGGGCCCAGGGGTTGTACTGCTGCTGCGGCATCTGCTGGTACGGCTGCTGATATCCCTGCTGGTACTGCTGCGGGAACTGCTGGCCATACCCCAGTGGCGGCATCTGCTGATATGGATATCCCTGTTGGTACGGCTGATAGCCCATTTGCTGGCCACCCGGCGCCCCCGTCGCCTGCTGCATTGCTGCTGCATCCTGATCAGCCAGCGGCATGGCCTCTGGCATGTTTGGCGGCATCGACATAGATGCCGCCTGGGGCTCTTGTGTGGGAAGCATTCCGGGATGCTGCATCTGCCCCACGGGGGGCTGCATCTGCTGCGTTGCCATGGGCTGCTGCGCAAAAGCTCCCGGCAGGGGATATGTGGGCTGCTCCGTCTCGGGCCGCACGGTAGCACCGCGTCCGCCGGCGCGCTCGATTTCCTGCACGCGTTTAGGGTCCAGGCTTACCGTAACCACGGTGCCGTTGCCCATGTTGTCCTCGATGGATACGGCACCGCCGGCGTTTTCCAAATACTCTTGCACCATGGGAAACCCTGCTCCGGTTCCACGGATATAGCGCTTCATCTTGCTGTTTGCGCTGGTAACGCCAAAGTCGAAAGCGCGTTCCTTGTCGTCGATGCCGGGTCCTTGGTCAGCAAAGCGGATGGTGTCTCCGCCGTCCAGAATCGAGATGATGGGCTCTGCAAAGTGTGCGTGGATAAAGTTTTCGACAATCTCGCGGATGACCATGAGCGAGATATGGCCACCTTGTTCTTTCATGCACTGGTAGACGGTGTTGGTCGTCTCTTCCAAATACGTGCGGACATCTTGCGGATCAATGACGATCACACGCGGTGTCGACAGCATGTCGTCATAGACGGCGATGCGCGCGGCGTACATGGCTTTTGGCGCCTGCGTTGTCGTCTGTTCACCTTCGTCACGCTCTTCGCGCACGCCGGTGATGTGCTCGTTGTCGGGTGCCGGGTCTCCGGAATCGACCATGGTGTAAAAGTCGTCAGACATGCCGCTCGCAATCTTCCAAAAGGTTTCGAACAAATAGTAGCTCACCGTGCAATGTTTCTCATCTTTCGACAAACTTTCAAAACCTGTTGAAAACTTTGGAAAACGGACGAAAAGTTCTCAACATTGCCAACATGACCTGTTGAAAACTCGATGAAATATCGTGAAAAGTTGCCATGCACCGCTAAATCGAGCTTGGCTTATGGGGGAACCGTGTGAACTGCGCAACCTTTTACCTTTGATTTCTTGACATTTGAACATTGATTTCCCTACAATCTTCAAGCTCACGTGTCTATATCTGCGTCCGCGTCCCCGCGGACACTCGAAATGCAGCAGGAGGAACTTAAGATGAAGCGTACGTATCAGCCTAATAAGCGTAAGCGTGCCAAGACCCATGGCTTCCGTGCCCGTATGGCCACTAAGGGTGGTCGTGCCGTGCTCGCCCGTCGTCGTGCCAAGGGCCGCAAGCGTCTCACTGTCTAGCAGCGATACACACATCTCGCATGAAGACTATTAAGTCTCGGCAAGATTTCGAGCATGTGTTCAGTCAGGGGCGTCGTTTCAATCACCCTCTGATTCGAATGACCATATGTGAATCGGTTGGCGAAGGCGACTCCGGAAGGGTCGCCTTCGTTGGTGCTAAGCGACTCGGTTGTGCCGTCGTGCGCAACCGATCTAAGCGTGTGATGCGCGAGGCCGCCCGCAGCTGCGGATTTCCCGTTGCGGGTTATGACATCATCTTGTTTGCAACTCCCAAGACGAGGGTTTCCTCGCCGCAGGAGATGGACAAGGCGTTGCGTTCGCTTATGAAGCGCGCCGGCGTTGCCGGGGAGGAGCGATGAGCAATCACGTTTTGCGACGTGTTGCCATCGCTCCTATTCGCATATATCAACAGGTTATTTCGCCCTTATTGCCTGACGCCTGCATTTATTACCCAACGTGCTCGCAATACGCCGTCCAGGCGATTGAGAAGCACGGTGTTTTGAGAGGCTGCTGGCTTGCCGTGAGGCGCATCGCTCGCTGCAATCCCCTGCACGTCGGCGGTTATGACCCTGTGCCCTAGCGGGCACTCGCTATCGGAGGAAAACTTACATGTGGGATTGGATCGTTAACATCCTTTTCGAGCTGCTCAAGCTCATCCAGACCTTTGCGGTCGACTGGGGCCTGTCCATCATCATCCTGGTGGTCATCATCCGTCTGCTGCTGACGCCGCTCATGCTCAAGTCGACCAAGTCGACGGCTCGCATGCAGGTGCTGCAGCCCAAGATGCTCGAGATCCAGGAGCGCTATGCCGACGATCCCCAGCGTCAGGCCGAGGAGATGCAGAAGTTCTACAGCGAGAACAAGTTCAACCCCATGGCTGGCTGTCTGCCGCTGCTGATTCAGATGCCTATCCTGTTCGCCCTGTTTACATTGCTGCGCAACCTGCCGCAGTACTTTAACGACGGCACGTTCTCGTTCTTCAACATCCTGCCCGACCTGACCACCACGCCGAGCGCTTCCTTTGCCGATGGCTTTATGGTTGCACTGCCTGCGCTGGTTTGCCTGATCCTGTTCGCCGTCCTGACCCTGATTCCGCAGCTCTATATGTCGCGCAACCAGACCGGCCAGCAGGCTCAGAGCATGCGTATGATGGCCGTTGTCATGACGGTCATGATGCTTTGGATGGGCCGGAGCCTTCCCGTTGGTGTTCTGCTGTACTATGACGTCTCGTCTGCTTGGCAGGTTATCCAGCAGATTTTTGTGACGCAGAAGGTCATCGACAAGGCGAAGGCCGATGAGGAGGAGCGTCTTAAGAACGCTCCGCTGCAGGTTGAGGTCACTCGTCGAGAGAAGAAGCCGCGCCCGCACAAGAAGAAGTAACGGGATATCAATCTTATTTAGGTACCTAACCTTTGGAGTACGTTATGTCTAAAGAGATCATCGAGGATATGCTTGAGGAGGTTGCCCCGCAGGTCGCGGGCGATTATCCCGAGATTGCACAGCGCTACAAGGCTGGTGAAGAGCTGACCGATGAGGAGCTCGACACCATTGCCGATGTTGCGATTTCCATCCTGCGTTCCATCCTTTCGCACTTCGATGCCGCCAACTCTCCTATCGATGAGTATGAGGGCGACGGGGGTGAGCTGATTTTGGATGTAACGGCTCCCGACCTTGCTGTTCTCATTGGCCGTCATGGTCGCACCCTTGATGCCCTTCAGGTTATGTTCTCTTTGCTGGTGAGCCGCAAACTTGGCTTTAGGTATCCGGTTTTAGTGGACGTAGAGGGATACAAGAGTCGCCGTCAGGACAAGGTTGCTTCCATGGCTCAGTCTGCTGCCGAGCGTGCCATCCGCACTCATAAGAGTGTTTCGCTTCCGCCCATGAATGCCTACGAGCGTCGACTGGTTCACATTGCACTTCGTGGCAATGATGCCGTCGATACTCATTCTGAGGGTTCTGACCCTGATCGCCATGTGGTGATTGTTGCTCGATAATCTTCTCGAGCTTATGCTAAGGGGACGTGGTTTCCACGTCCCCTTTTTTTGTCAAAAGTTCTCGATACACTGATTTTTGTCAGAAAGGAGCTTTCGTTGTTAGTACTTACTGATCAGCAGGCTGACGAGATGTTGAGTCGTCTAACTTCCTATTGCAAAGAGTATTCCTTGAGCGTAACTGATGTTGAGCTGAGGAAATGTATTCAGCATTTGGATTTGGTTCTAGAAACAAATAAGACAACCAATCTCACCCGTATTCTTAACGTAGAAGATGCTGCAGTACTTCATATCCTCGACTCACTTGTTTTGCTCCCCTATATCAACAAGGCTCCTGAGGGAGCTTTGCTCGATATGGGAACAGGTGCGGGCTTCCCTGGTATTCCATTAACCATAACCACGCATCGTAAAGCTACTTATATTGACTCTGTTGGCAAGAAGGTTGATGCGGTTAATTCCTTTGTCCATGCTCTTGGATTGAAACATGCTCATGCGGTTCATGATCGTCTTGAAGAATATGCTCGAAGCCATAAGAAGCAGTTCTCTGTTGTAACCGCCCGCGCACTGGCCCCTCTACCGATTCTTGTTGAGTATGCGGCTCCGTATCTGAAGGATGGAGGGCTATTTGTTATAACCAAGGGCAATCCTTCGGATGAGGAGCTTGCTTCCGGCATGTCAGCAGCTAAGATTTGCGGCTTCACTTTGCTTCTGAATGACGCAATTGATTTGCCTGAAGGCTTGGGTCACAGGGAGTTCATTGTTCTTAAGAAGAGTCATCCAGCATCTGTCTCATTGCCTCGTGCAAATGGCGTGGCAAAGAAGAATCCGCTTGCCTAGATGTTTCACGTGAAACATAATGGATACTAACAACTTGCAGTGTTTCACGTGAAACATGGCGGTTGATATCGATTCGGAATGTTTCACGTGAAACATCCTCCGTTTGACAGCTTTAATACACACCAGGAGGGACCGTGGGATTTCGCGACGTTAAGCGTTCTAAGAGCGCAAAAGACACGCGTATCATTGCAATCATCAATCAAAAAGGCGGCGTCGGTAAGTCAACGACGGCTGTAAACCTTGCAGCAGCACTGGGTGAGCAGGGTCGTAAGACACTGATTGTCGATTTTGATCCGCAGGGAAACAGCACCAGTGGATTCGGAATTGAAAAAGAAGACCTTGATCACTGCATCTATGATGCATTGTTGAATGATGTGCCGGCAGAATCGCTTGTTCTTGATACAAATTGTAAAAAGGTATTCGTTATTCCGGCTACAATTCAACTTGCAGGCGCGGAAATTGAGCTCGTAAGCGCAATTGCTCGTGAAACCCGCCTCAAAGATTTGCTTGAGCCGATTCAGGACGAGTTTGACTTTATTTTCATTGACTGTCCTCCTTCGCTCGGCCTGCTTACTATCAACGCTTTGACCGCAGCAGACAGCGTTTTGATTCCGATCCAGTGCGAATATTACGCACTCGAGGGCGTTACGAAGCTGCTTGAGTCAATGAAGATGGTCAAATCACGGCTGAACAAGGGCTTAGACACCTATGGTGTGCTTATGACCATGTATGACTCGCGTACTTCACTATCGAATCAGGTTGTTGAGGAGGTTCAATCGTACTTTGGTGATAAGGCGTTTAAGACGCTAATCCCCCGTACGGTTAAAATCTCCGAAGCTCCGTCTTTTGGAGAACCGGTAATTACCTATGCACCTCAAAATAAGGGTGCAAAAGCATATATGAACCTTGCAAAAGAGGTGATCAAGCGTGCCTAGTGTAAAGAAACGTGGCGGATTGGGACGTGGACTCAATGCTTTGGTCTCAGAGGCCGAGTATGAGACCGGCGGTTCGGCTGCATCGGCTTCAAATGCCACATCTGAAACAAAACTACCTATTGAGGATATCGTTCCCAACCCTAATCAGCCGCGAATTCACTTTAACGAAACTGAACTTCGCGAGTTGAGCGAGTCAATCCAAGAACATGGCGTTTTGCAGCCGCTTTTGGTTCGCAAGCATGGAAACGGCTATGAGATCATCGCTGGTGAGCGTCGTTACCAGGCGTCAAAGCTTGCTGGCCTTGAAGAATTGCCAGTCATCATTAAAGAGGTAAATGATGAAGAGATGCTGGCTCTTGCTCTTATCGAAAACCTTCAGCGTTCTGATCTGAATCCCGTCGAAGAGGCTAAGGGCTATCGCCAACTCATTGATGCCAGCGGGATGACCCAGGAGGCATTGTCGAAGGCAGTAAGCAAGTCACGCTCTGCAATTACAAACTCGCTGCGTCTTCTCGATCTCCCCGAAGTAGTTCAGCAGATGATTTTTGAGGGCAAACTTACTGCTGGTCATGCACGTGCGATTCTTGCAGTTCCCTATGAGGACGCGCGTGTTCGACTTGCAGAGAAAGTTGTTACAGAGGGCCTTTCCGTAAGAGCGACAGAAAATCTTGCTCCGTTGTTTTCTGCCGGAGAGACACCTAAGACGCCGAGGCCTGCAACGCCTCAGTCTTTTAAAAAGGCTGCCCGCGTGCTTCGTCAGGTTTTTAATACCAACGTGCGTGTGAAGAGCTCGCGTGGAAAGAATAAGATTGAGATTGAGTTTAAAGACGAGGAAGAGCTCTCTCGTATTCTTGGCGAAATGATTCAGTTTGATCAAGGAGGCCAAGATGAGGAATAAGATTTTAACAGCGATTGCATTGGTGACGACTGTCGCGGCTGGTGCCTTTGCTGGCTATAGGATCGCGACAGACGATGAACTTCGAGGTCGTTTGCTTCGTAGCGCGCAAGATATCGTCGATACTTCCAAAAAGAAAATGGATGTTATGACAGAAGATGTTGCCATGCGTACTGCTCAGGTAACGAAGAATCCCAAGATTAATCAAGGTTGGGTCAGCAACCAATGGGAAAATGTAGGCTATTAGGTACCTAACAATTACTCAGCATATTTTGAGGGGTCCTTGTCTGATTCATGAGACAAGGACCCCTTATTTTGGCCGTAAAAATGGGACAGGTAGCAGCTGATTCAAAATTAAGGTCAATAAATGAAACGACCCCGGTTGCATATTCTGTAACCGGGGTCGTTCGATGTTTCACATGAAACGTTTTGGGATGCGACTCCCCTATGCGTTCTTCTGAACTTTGAAGCGCTGCTTCAGCTGTCCGCAAGCGGCGTCAATATCGTTACCACGGGAGTTACGAATCGTGGTCTCGATGCCACGGGACTCAAGACGACGCTGAAGATCCTCAACCTTATGAATCGGCGACGGCTTGAGCGGGCTACCCTCGATGTCGTTAAGCTGAATGAGGTTAACGTGGCACAGCGTTCCCTCGCAGAAGTCGCAGAGCGCCTGCATTTCGGGATTCGTATCGTTGACGCCTTCGATCATGGCATACTCATAGGTCGGGCGGCGGCCGGTCTTCTCGGTGTAGAGCTGAAGCGCTTCGTGAAGGCGAAGCAGCGTGTACTTCTTAACACCGGGCATGAGCTTATTGCGCGTCGACTGGATGGCGGAATGCAGGGAAACGGCAAGCGTGAACTGCTCGGGGATGTCGGCAAATTTGCGAATACCGGGAATAACGCCGCTGGTAGAGACGGTGAGGTGACGAGCGCCGATACCGATGCCATCGGGGTCGTTGAGGATTCGCAGCGCCTTGAGAACCTCGTCGTAGTTGGCAAACGGCTCGCCCTGGCCCATGAAGACAACGCTCGTGGCGCGCTCGCCAAAGTCGTTGGATACATGAAGTACCTGGTCGACGATCTCTTGAGCGGTCAGAGAGCGCTTGAGGCCGTTGAGACCGGTAGCGCAAAAGGCACAGCCCATGCCACAGCCTGCCTGGGTGGAAACGCAGACGGAAAGCTTGTTACGACGGGGCATGCCGACGGTCTCGACGGAAACGCCGTCGTGGTACTCGAGCAGATACTTGCGAGAGCCATCTTTGGAAACCTGCTTGGTGAGTTCAGTCGGCGTGTCAAAGGCAAAAGCCTCTTTAAGCTGCTCGCGGAAAGCCTTGGGAAGGTTGGTCATATCGTCAAACGAACAAACGTTCTTCTCAAAGACCCATTCGATGAGCTGCTTCGCGCGGAAGGCGGGCTGGCCAAGCTCGGCCACGAGCTCGCGAATATCGTTTTGGCTCAAGTCGCGAATGTCCTGAGATTTAGTCCTGGGATTCATGGAAGCCTTTCGATTTTGGGGAAACGTAGAGGGTATCGCTACAATATGGTATCAGCTGCAGAAATTATAGAGGAGGAGTCTGCCCATGCCGGGTAAAAGCCTAGAGAACATGCACGTAGCGGTCTTGGCGGGCGGTCATTCCGCTGAGCGCGAGATCTCGCTCAATTCGGGAAAGAACGTCGTGGTTGCCTTGAAGGAGGCCGGCTACACTTCGGTGGAGCTGCTCGACACGGCTGTCGATGATTTTATGGTAACCATGGCGACCGGCGGCTTTGACGTGGCGTTTATCGCCATGCACGGTGCCGGCGGCGAGGATGGCGCCATGCAGGGCGCCATGGAGACCCTGGGTATCCCCTACACGGCCTCGGGCGTGCTTGCCAGCGCCTGCGGTGCCGACAAGGAGGTCTCTAAGCTCCTGTACGCCAAGGCGGGCATTCCCATTGCCCCCGGCCTCGCGCTCGAGGTGGGCGATGAAGTCGATATCGATCATATCGTCGAGGTTTGTGGCGAGCGCTGCTTTGTGAAGCCGGCCGTCAACGGTTCCAGCTATGGCATTTCCCTGGTCCATGAGCCCTCCGAGCTGCCCGCGGCAATCGCCAAGGCGTTTGCGTACGGCGACAAAGTGCTGGTCGAGAAGTGCATCGAGGGTACCGAGATCACCGTCGGTGTGTACGGCGAGGACGACGTGCGCGCTCTGCCGATTGTCGAGATTCGCAAACCCGAGGACTGCGAGTTCTACGATCTGGACGTGAAATATGTCGACCCTACGGACATCCATCGCATTCCGGCGCAGATTTCACCCGAGAATTACGCTCGCGCTCAGGAGCTTGCCTGTGCTGCTCACAAGGCCCTCGGTTGCCTGGGTATCTCGCGCAGCGACTTTATCGTGAGTGAGGACGGCCCCGTTATCCTCGAGACCAATACCATTCCCGGCATGACCGATACGTCGCTGTATCCGGACGAGATCCGCCACACCGACGACATGACGTTCCCGCAGGTCTGTGACAGCCTGATTCGTATGGGCCTTCGTCGAGCGGGCATTGCATGCTAATCGAGGACGCGGTTTCGTCAGGAACGCCGCAGTTTGTCATCGACTCCTATGCCACGCTTGCCGAACGCGCCAAAACGCAGTCCTTCGGCCTTATCGAGGAAGATGTGATTGTCCTCGATACCGAGACCACAGGTCTTTCGGTGCAGGACAATGAGCTGATCGAGATCTCGGCGGCCCGTCTTTCGGGCCGCGAGGTCGTCGACCGCTTCGATACCTTCGTGCATCCCAAGCAGCTGATTCCCGCCGAGATCACCGAGCTCACGAGCATTACAAATGCCGATGTGGCAGATGCCCCGTCGGCCGTTGAGGCCGTAGCCGCTCTCGCCGATTTTGTCGGTGGTTGCCCGGTAATCGCACATAACGCCACGTTCGACCGCTCGTTTATCGAGTCGGTCAAAGGCGGCGTCAACGTGAGCGATATCTGGATCGATTCGCTGGCGCTGTCGCGCATCGCGCTTCCGCGCCTGGCATCGCACAAGTTGTCTTTTATGGCCGATCTGTTTGGCTGTGACTCGGTATCACACCGTGCCAATGCCGACGTCGACGCCCTGTGTGGCGTATGGCGCGTGTTGCTCGTGGCGCTCACCGACTTGCCTCAGGGCCTCATGGCGCGCCTAGCCGACATGCATCCGGATGTGCCTTGGTCCTATCGTCCTATCTTCTCATTCTTGGCAGGGCAGAACCCTGGTTCTATCTTCTCTCTCAGCGCCGCTCGTGCTGACGTTCTCAAGGCCGATCGCGCCGACGATCGGGTGGACGCCGACGAACTGCCGGTCCTCAAGATGCCGAGTCGTGAGGAGATTGAGGCAGACTATGCGCCAGGTGGCCTGGTCAATCGCATGTATCCCACCTACGAGCCGCGTGATGAGCAGATCGCGATGGCGCTCGAGGTCCGCGATGCGCTGGTCACGGGCACTCATCGTGTAATTGAGGCGGGCACGGGCGTCGGCAAATCGATGGCCTATCTGGTGCCTTTTGCCGAGGCAGCGCGCCGTAACAACATCACGGTTGGTATTGCGACCAAATCGAACAATCTTGCCGACCAGCTCATGTACCATGAGCTGCCAAAACTTGCCGAGCAACTGGACGGTGGTCTGTCATTTTGCGCTCTCAAGGGGTATGACCACTATCCATGCCTGCGCAAGCTTGAGCGCATGAGCCGCGGCCAGGTCGAGATTACCACCAAGCGCGATCCGGCGGACACGCTCACGGCGGTCGCGGTCATTATGGCGTACGTCTGCCAATCAGCCGATGGCGACCTCGACTCGCTCGGCATTCGGTGGCGCAGCGTCAACCGCCCCGACTTTACGACGGCCTCGCGCGAGTGTGCTCGTCGCCTCTGCCCGTTTTTCCCTGATAAATGTTTGGTCCACGGCGCTCGCCGTCGTGCAGCGCATGCCGACGTGGTGGTCACCAACCATTCCCTGCTGTTCCGCAATGTCGCGGCCGAGGGCAGGATTTTACCTCCGATTCGTCATTGGGTAATCGACGAGGCCCATTCCATCGAGCGCGAGGCGCGCCGTCAGTGGGCGCGCGTGGTGTCGGCGGACGAATCACGCGTTCTGTTTGAGCGCCTGGGTGGCTCGAGCACCGGTGCGCTAAGCCAGGTCTCCCGTGATTTGGCAACCTCCGAGGGCTCTACGCTCTATCTGGGCCTTACTGCCAAGGCGACGTCGACGGTTGCGCGCGCGAGCATGGCAATCGCCGACGTGTTCGATGGCGTTCGCGAGCTCGGCCGCCGTGCCCGTGGGGGTTATGACAATGCCAATCTATGGATTGGCCCCGAGCTGCGCGAATCTGACGACTGGCATGATTTCTTACAGTCGGCCTACGCTGCCATCGACGTATTGGAACAGGCTGACAAGAGCGTCGACGCGCTGGTGCAAGCCGTCGCCGCCGACAAGCCCGAGGTTGTTGTCGACCTGGGTGATATCTCGCGCCGCCTGCACGAGCTGGCCGAGAACCTCAAACTCATCATTGATGGCACCGATGAACACTACGTGTATTCGCTGCAGGTCAATCGCAGGCTGCGTGCCGGCGGAGAGTCAATGACCGCAGAGCGCATCGACATTGGCGAGGCCTTGGCAACCGAGTGGCTGCCCGAGGTTCACACGGCTATCTTTGCCTCGGCGACCATGACGGTGTCCAAAAGCTTCGAACACTTTAACCACGCGGTCGGCCTCGATCGCATCGGCGCTTCAACATCCTCATCGCTGCACTTGGACTCGAGCTACGACTTCGATTCGAACATGGCTGTAGTCGTTGCGGGCGATATCCCCGATCCGCGCGATCGCGAGAGCTATCTTACGGCGCTCGAGCGCGTGCTGGTCGACGCCCATCTTGCCATGGACGGATCGGTGCTCACACTGTTCACCAATCGGCGCGACATGGAAGACCTGTACGCCCGCGTTGAGCCCAAGATGGCCCGTGCGGGTCTGGAGCTCAACTGCCAGCAGCGCAACTCATCTCCTCGTCGCCTGCGCGATCGGTTTATCAACGAGCCGACTTCATCGCTTTTTGCGCTTAAGGCCTTCTGGGAGGGGTTCGACGCCAGCGGCGAGACGCTGCGCTGCGTCATCATTCCCAAGCTGCCGTTCTCGAGTCCCACGGACCCGCTCTCGTGCGAGCGCAACCTGCGCGAAGACCGCGCTTGGGCGCGCTATTCGCTGCCCGAGGCGGTGCTCGAGGTCAAGCAGGCGGCCGGCCGCCTTATCCGCTCGTCGACCGATTGCGGCGTGCTGATTCTGGCCGACCCGCGCCTGGTGACGAAGGGCTACGGAAAGAAGTTCTTAACGTCGCTGCCCACGAGCTCCTACCAGCGCATCGAATCGGCGCAGATCGGTCACTATCTGCAACTGTGGCGCGCACGTCACGAGCGGCGGCGCTAAAGCGGACAGACGAGGGTTTTTGCCATATCGCACAGACGCTTTGACAGGGCGGGGTCATCCAAGATGCGGATGGCTCCGCCCGCTGCGATTACCTGGCTCAGTAGCCAACGCTCGGAGCCGTAATGCACGGTTACCGTTGCCATGTCTGCCCCGCTGCGCTCGATTAGGGTGATGCCGGCCCAGTCCAGATGCTCCGCCATATCGAATGGCATCAAGAGCTTTGCGCTACGCTGCGTCCGGGCAAGGGAATCGTGGAGGGATGCGACGCCCGGTGTGTGAGGCACGACGGAGTCTTCCGTCAAGGTGAGTCCCTCGATTTTATCCATGCGATAGGTGCGCTGCTCATCGATCGCGATGTCCCAGGCAATCAGGTATGTTTGGTCGCCGTTTGCCGTAATGCGCAAGGGGTCGACCAGACGCTCGCGTGGCCGCGCATCGTCCATCGAGCGATACGAGATGCGGCAACGAACACCGTCCTGAATGGCGCAGCTCAGCTGCTGCCAGTGCGACCCGTGGTTGACGGTGTCAAAGACGCGCTGGTTATAGCCGAGCTCTTCGGGCAGAAGGGCATGTCGAATCCGAGCTGCCGTCTGCGGCTCGATCCCCAACGATTCAAGTTCATGGTTGAGCACGGCGCCCTCGGCGGCACTCAGGCGCAACGGTAGCACGCGCCCGGCGTCACCAGTGAGGGCCACGCGCTCGCCGCGGCATTCGCAGATGATGCGCGCGCCCGATTCTCGGTCCGCGAGCGTCGAGACGATCTCGAGAATCTCGTCGAGCGACGCCCCCGTGATGTCAAAGCGGCTGCAAATCTCGGTTCGTGTCATGCCGCCATCGCTGGCGGCGTAGAGGGACTCCATGATGTCGATGGCGCGCGAGAGTCTCTGCTCGCTGGTGAGTTTACGCACGGGCATGCTCGTGCACCGTCCTTTCTATGAGGTGGTTCCACGCCTGCTTGAGCGATTTGGGGGCCATGGGCCTCATGCCGTCCATGGCGTGGGCCATGCAAAATGAGGCGGCGGCTTCAAGGTCGCGCACGTCAACGGTCCAGATCCATCCCGCATCGGTGTGTGTGAGCTCACCTCGCCCGCGCGTGAGGCCGTTGATCATATCGATCTGCGTCTGAGGGGCGAACGAGAACGTGGCTGCAACGGGCGGTCGGTCGGCGAAATCGAATTCAAAGAACAGATAGTCGTTGAGATTGAAGTCCGCAGGGATGGCGTAGGCCTTCGAAGGACGCCATGCGCGAACGATACGGTCGCAGCGGAATGTCCTGATGTCGTCGGTGACATTGTCGAGGCCGCAGAAGTACGCCACGCCCTCGCGTTCGAACATGCCGTAGACACAGACGGTACGTTCTTTCTGCTCGCCGCGTCCGTTCTGATATAAAAATCGCAGCGCGCATCGCTCGGCAAAGGCGCTCCATACCGCATCGACGGTGGGAGAGCGGCGGATCGGTACTTCGTCCATCGCCGACATGCCGGTGAGGTAGGCAATTTTGGAGCGAATATCGGCAAGCGGCGCGGCAAAGGTGGAAGAGCCGGCCGCTAGCGTCTGGTCGATGGCGTTGAGTAGGATATCGGCGTCGTCTGCGGTGATGAGGCCGCCTGCAGCAAACGTGTGCTCGCGGTCGATTGTCCACGAGCTTTCCTCGGTCTCCTGCGCACCGGCGGGGCGAACCTCCTTGATTAAGATGCCACGCTCGAGCAGTTTGTCACGATCGCGCCGAAACTTGCGCTTATCCGAGTCGATACTGCCCGAGCCATATCCCAGGTCAGAATCCAAGACGATCTGCTCGGTCGTCAGCGGTTCGGGGGAGCTGTTGAGCACAAAGAAAAGATTGAGGATGCGCTGAGCCGTTTTATCGAAACCGGGCTCCGAACTTCCCTTTTTAATTGTCGCGGTCGCGTCGCTTGCCGTCATAGAATCCTCGCATGAGAAGGTAGTTTGCTGCCATGATTTTAGTCCGATATGGAGATTAGGCTATATCCTTGTCCGCTCGAGGCGTTAAGATGGCCCGAATTCGGTCGTTTGCGCTCGCTCGGGGTATACTTTCGACTATATACGGTTCTAATGTGCATGCATTGGGCCTATTTGTCGGATTATGGATGTGGAGCGCACATGGCGAACACCCAGAACTATATTAACCACCTGCTGCAGAACACCGGCATTACGCCGGCATGCAGCGAAGAAGAGCGCTTGGCTGCCGAGGATATCGCTCAGATCTTCCGCAACCACGGCTTTGACCCCGAGGTTCAGGAGTTCAATGCCCCGGCGCCCAGTAGATTGGCATTTGCCGTTACCGGTATTCTTGCGTTTGCCGGCGCCCTGCTGATGGGCATCGGCGGCGGTATCGGCTTGGTCGGCACCTTGCTGGCCATTGTCGGCGCCGTTCTTTACGTGCTCGAGCGCACGGGCCACCCCGTGGTTTCGCGCCTGGGCAAGACGGGCGTGAGCCAAAATGTCATCGCCTACCACAAGGCCTCGGGCCCGCTCGCGTCTCCGCGCAACCGCCCGGTGGTCGTTGTCGCACACTACGACTCTCCCCGTGCTGAGCTGCTCGCCCGCGAGCCCTATGCTTCGTATCGTGCGCTCATCGCCAAGCTGTTGCCCGTTGCCACGGTTGCCCCTGCTGCCGTTGCCATCCTGCGTATCCTGCCGCTCCCCGGCGCGCTCAAGGTTCTGCTGTGGATTGTCGCGATCCTCGCTTCCCTCGTTGCACTTGCCAACGCGGCAAACATCATCTCTAACCGCCACGTTCTTCCCTATACGTCCGGCGCGGTGTGCAACAAGTCTTCTGTCGCCGCTATGCTCGGCGTTATGGACAACGTTGCTCCCTTCCAGGGCGAGAACGAGTTTCCCGACGATGTTCCGTTCGATACCTATTTTGGGGAGCAGAAACGTCGTGCCGAGGAAATGGCGCGCGCGGCGGCGGAGTATGCCGCGGCCCAGCAGCAAAACGACTACGGCAACACCATCGAGTACGAAGAGCCTACCTACGCCGAGGACGAGTTCGGTCAGCCGATTGCTCCCGACGCTCAAACCGAGCCCGAACAGGGCGAGGCTTTTGACGAGCAGATCGAGGGCTTTGAGGGTGCGTCTGCCGACGAGACGCTGATTGGCGCCATCGTGCCCGAGGATCAGAATCAGGCTGTCCAGGCCGAAGAGTTCAATGACGAGGTTCCCGCTGCTGAGCCGGCGGAGGAGCCTGCCGCGGCCGAGCCCGAGCCCAAGCTCTATCGCAACGCCGCCGGCAACATCCGCTTTGGTTCGGATGCCATCCGTGCGCTCGGAATGCTTCCCGAGTCCTGCGCGCTCGATTACGAGGAGGGCGAGGAGCCGACGTTTGAGCCCGAGCCTGCCCCCGTCGTGGCTGCGCCTGCGCCCGTTGTCGCTGCGGATGATGAGTCTGCCGCGGTTACCGCTGCCGTTGCCGAGCCCGAGGCGGTGTCCGCGATCGATTCCGCGGCAGGACTGGACGTTTTGGCTCCCGCCGCGCCGGCGCAAGACGTTGCGGACGAGTCTGACGACGATTACGTTGAACAGCCGAGGCGCGTGTCTTACGAGAGCGATACTGATTTCTCGGCCGAGATTCCCGCGGCAACGCCCCATGCCGACATTGCATCCGCGTTCTCGTCGATTGGCGCCAGCGCTTCCAACTTCTTTAAGGGTGCGCTTGCAAAGGGCAAGAAATTTGTCGACGATTTCGAGGAGAAGCGCGCTGCCGCACGCGAGGCTGCCGAGCAGGAGGCTATCGCTCAGCAGCAGGCAGCCGAGGCGGCACATGAGCGCGCGGCGCAAGAGTTCGAGCAGAACGAGGCTATGCAGTCCGGGCCCGTCGCCGCTGCCGAAGCTACGACGTCCTTTGAGTCCCAGCAACCGACGTCAGCGGATGTTGTTGAGGCAACAACGTCTTTCGAGGCTCAGCAGCACGTCGATAGCACCATGTCGTTTGATG
This sequence comes from uncultured Collinsella sp., assembly GCA_900542125.1. Classification (GTDB taxonomy): domain Bacteria; phylum Actinomycetota; class Coriobacteriia; order Coriobacteriales; family Coriobacteriaceae; genus Collinsella. Next base: position 38,065 of record UQMO01000006.1, read on the forward strand.
CCGCGCAGTTCGATTCCACGATAACGTTTGAAAAGCAAGGCACCGCAATTGCCGAGCCCCTTCCTGTTTCCGATGAGCAGGGCGACGTGGCAGACGATGACGAGCCCATTGATGCTGCCGAAATCCAAGATGCCGCCGAGGACGAGTCCGTCGAGGCCAACTCTGACGAAGAGCAATACGCGGCAGCCGATCAAGGTGATTCGACCGAGGTCGAGCAGGAGGAAGTGCCTGCGGTTTCCGAGACTCCCGAGACGGATGAGTCGAGGCCTTACTCCACGCAGATTTTCACCATGCCGACTCCGAGTGGTTCCGGTGCCACGGTTGCCAATGTCGCTCCCACCCAGGACGAAACAGTCGATTCCCTTATGGCCCAGATTTCCTCCCAGTCATCGCCGCGTCCGCAGATGAATGTTCCCGATCCGGCGTCGGCACCGTCGCCTGCACCTTCCTCGTCTCCGCTGGCTTCGGTCCCCGATCCGTCGCTGCCGTCTATGAAGCAGGCAAACGTTGCGTCTCGTACGTCGCTGTTCGACCTTCCCGATCCCTCTGCCCAAGTCAACGACCCCTTTGCTACTGCCCAGGGTCCCGAACCCACATCGGCACCCGTTGCGCCTCCTATGCCCGTTGCGTCGGTCGCGCAGCCGATCGAGACCATTTCGGCTCCCGCCCCGGCGGCACCCAAGTCTCGTAAGCGCGGCCTGGGTGGCCTGTTCGGTCGTAAAAAGAAAAACGAGCAGGATAGCATGAGCGACTGGCTGGGCGTCGAAGACGATTACGATGCCAAGAAGTCCGGTCGCGGTATCGGTTCGTGGGATAACTTCGAGGACGATAACGATGGCTGGAAGGGCGGCGCTACGTCTTCCGACGGCGCTTCTTCCGAAGATATGCTCTCGGCTGTCGCCTCTATGGGCGATGATGAGCTGCTCGGTCACGATATCTGGTTTGTGGCAACGGGCGCCTCGGATTGTGATGGCGCCGGTATGAAGGCCTTCTTGGCTTCGCATCGCGACAAGCTCCGCGGCGTATTCTTCATCAATCTTGAATCCGTCGGCGCCGGTAGGCTTTCGGTGGTGACGGTCGAGGGCGAACAGCAGCTGTTCAAGGGAGATCGCCGCATCATGAACCTGGTCAGCAAGGTGTGCAAATCGTTCCATGTCGATTGTGGTGCGCTCGAGATGCCCTATGCCAAGACCGATGCCTATGCCGCGCTCGAGGCGAGCCGCCGAGCCCTCACCATCGCCGGCGTGGACGGCACGCGTCTGGCTTGCGCTCGTACCGAGGACGACCTGCCCCACAATGTCAACCCGACGAACATTGCCACGGTATCCGAGGTCGTGACCGAGGTTATCCGTCGTTCGTAGACGGAGCTCTAAGGAGTCAACGTGTTTTCGTATATTAAGCGCCATTGGCCTGTCTACGTGATTTTGACCTTGATTGCCATTGCGTTAGGATTTGGGGCTGCCTACATCGTGGGTGCAAAGGGCTCGACCCCCGCCTCCGCAATCAGCGAAGAGGTGGAGCAAGAACAGAGTACGGGTGCCGATGGGATTCCTGAGTCCGAGCAGGCAATCGTTGATGGTGGATCTTCGTCTGCAGAGTAGATACGGCGATTTACATGATTGAAAGCGGGCGAGCCAGGGGACTGGCTCGCCCGCTTTTTCATCGCGCTAGCGCTTCTTTGGGATCGACCTAAGGCGAGCGAACCATAGGGCTGCGGCACCCGAGGTCAGGAGCGCGGTGATGCAAGCGGCGATGGGAACTGATCCTGTTGCCGGTAGGTCCTGCGGTAGGGTACAGCGTTGAATGACGCTGTCCTCGTCATGCGACTCAAGTTTATCGCCGCCACCGTTGCGGCAAAGATCGACGCGTGCGCTGTTGGTGAGTGCGGTTTGGGGCATATAAGCCGACGTTGCCTGCATGTGTACGACTGCGCCCCGAGCGTCTGTGCCAAGGATTGCTTTGGCATCGTCAAGGTCGTCGTGCTCATCTTTGAGATCATCGCGGGTCCAAGAATCCGCATCGCTTCGAGTCGTAAAGTCGGCGGCTACCGCACCGTATTCAATGCGAATGCCCGTTACGACGGTATTGGACGCAAGGTCAAGTTCTTTCGCCTCGAGTGTGGTGGATTCCGTGGTCGAGACATCCGCCTTCCACAGGTGCCAGCCGTCGTAATCGACGAGGCGGCGATCCTCACCCAGGCTCTCTTTTACTTCGTCGGACTCAAGCCAAGGATTTTCGTGCCCATCGTCAAGTGTCGCGTTTGCCGGCTCATCGACGTCTGTCGAGTCCAACGGCGTCGTGCGATACCACACGTTGCACAGACCATTGAGGTCGCCGATGGCGACGGGGGTTTCGATTGAGACGAATCTCGCCGTATCGTCCTCGGCACACTCAAGATCATCGGTGACCGTGAACTCATCAACCCAGGTAGTTGAATCGTTTCGAGCGTCGATGGTATAGGAGAAAAGCCCATCCTTATTGGTTTGCATTGCGGCACGGTTTTTACCATCGCCGTTAGCCAACAGGCCCTTCCCGATAGGTTGGACAAGTTCCTGACGCTTGTCGACCTGTCCTTTGATCTCGATGGGCGCATCCTTCATCGCGACGGATTGGACTTCTCCCGTATCCTTTATTTCAAACGTTATCTCCTCGGCAAGGTCATAGGTCCGCGGAGACATCATTTCGCGCAACGAGTAGGTGCCGGGTGCAAGATGTTCGACGCGGTGTGGCTTGTCGGATGAGGTCCAGGAGTCTATTTCGGTTTTATCGGGACCATATAAGGTGAGCTGTGCGCCTTCCACTTCCTGCTCACCGCTTGCATCGACCTTAGAGATATCAACCTTGGTGTAATCGTCGGATACGTTAAGCCGTGCTTCTACAACGGGTGTTTTCTGGTCGGCATAAGTAAGGTCGACAATATGGGTTGTCTGATCGAGCAAGAAGCCTGCCGGCGCTTGAGTCTCGACAACCTCGTATCGTGCGGTGCCAGATCCCAGTGGGAGGTTGTCCGCGCGTGCTTCTCCAGTTTCATCCGTCGTGACGGTCGCGACAGTCTCACCGTCGAGTGCGGCAATGCTACCGTCGGGGCGCACGATATCACCCGAGGCACGGATCTCAAAGATGGCGCCCGCGAGGCTGCTGCCGTCTACGGCATCGGTTTTAACGATCCTGATATTTCCGGTCGCGGCGCGGTCATAATACGAGGCGATTGCAACGGGCGTTAGGTTCATGTCGGCGGGTATGTTTACCTCGATTTCTTCGCTGACAAGATAGGGCTCTTTTGCCGAGGTTTCGCGTACATAATAGGTGCCCGGCACGAGCGATTCGGGCAGTGTGACGGTCCCGGTCGCGTCAGTCGTAAAGGTGTCCATTACGTTATGTGCTGGATACCAGCAAGTTTGTGAGACAGGTTCGTGATTGCTGTCGAGGAGTTGGAAGGTGAATCCGGCTAGGGGAACAGAAGCGCCTGTTTGGGCATCGCGTTTTACAATCTGGAGATGCGTCGACAGAGCGTGGTTGTCCACGATATATTGAAGCTCGGCGCCGTCGGAAATCTGATTTGCCCCGACGGTCCATTCCCCTGCACGTTTAAAACCCTCGGGGACGGTTTCCGGAACCTCGCGAACCGTGTAGCCGGCACGGTCGTATGGGACGGCTCCGTGGACACCGGCGGGTCGCTTGCCTGTGCCGAACCATGCTTCGGGCTGATCTTCGGTGGAGGCAAAGCCATAGATGTTTGTGGTCAGTGTGCCAACAACCTGCTGAGAGCTGTTGCTGACAACCTCAAAGACAACACCACCCGCCGGCTGCTCCAGGCCGGATTGGTCGCTATTGCCGTAATCCTTGAATTTGGAAATCTCAAGGTTAAACGCAATGGGGATATCGGAAACGCGAGATTCGATCTCGACCACGCCTGAATCGCCGAGCTGGTCGGCTCCAACGGTATAGGTCCAGCTGTCGTTGGATGGCAGGTAGCCCTCGGGGGCTTTTGATTCGTAGATGGTAAAGGTTCCTAAGGGGACATCGGCGAGGGTGGCCCGACCGCTTTCGTCGGTCGTGAGGATTTGTGCCCATCCAGGGGTTGATTGCGACACACACGTGAACTCTGCTCCTGCGAGCGAAGCTCCCACCTGGTGGCCGGCATTCGTCGCGGCATCGAGTTTTACGATACGCAGGTTGATGGTGCCGGGCTGTTCATCAATGGCGACCCGCCCGCCGTCATTCCCCGTGGTAAAGGCAATACGATCGTGGCGGGGGACATAGCCGGCCGGCGCCTTCGTTTCAACTAGGTAGTATGCCGTGTTGGGCAGAAGTGTTGCTTGCGCTCGACCGTTGCTGTCCATCTTGATGGTGCCGACGCGCGCGCCGCTGGCGCTTTCAAAAATATCGAATGTTGCCCCGGTAAACTGATAGGTATTGTTTCCGCTGGTAATAACGGTGTTAGCAGACTGCTTTTGGAAGGAAACAGACAGCGCCGGCAGTACATAGAGCATGTCTTGACGTTTGCTGCCGCCCGATACGGCCCCTAGATAGCGTCGCGCGCGGTGCGGAGCGGCTTTGATGCTTCCTGATTTTGCGCTGTCGTGGAGCCACCGCGCAGCCGCCACGACTTCATTGTCGGCGGTAAAGTGTCCGCTCTTGGTTTTACCCTGAGCGGTCGTGTAGGAGTAGGTGCCGTCGACATGGGTAGTGCCGTTGAGCATCCATACGGCAAGCTGGGTGGCGGCGCGGGCGCGATCGGGTGAAAGATGGTAACCGCCAAACGACGTGGTGGTGGGATATCCGTGACAAACGATTGCCGCGAACTCGTCGTCGAGCCACACCCAGCCTTGATCAAAGTTGAGCCATGGGCCGCCCGGTTTGGTGGGGCCGGGGCGCTCCTGGTTCATACAGTAGGCAATCGAGGTGTCTTGAGCTTCATACTTGCCGATGAAGAAGGGTCCACAATCATCGCTAATAGTGCGGAAGCCGAGCTGGTCGTAGCCATCGACGGCAAATGCGGCTCCCGGTGCCAGGCAGCCGAAAAGCAGGAAGAGGAGCAGGAGCAGCGGACCTGTTGCGATTGCGCTGTGGACAGAGTGCGTGGGTGCGTTGGACATGGCTGCTCCTTATCCCTCGTGCGTCGCACGGGGAGGCTGCGACGCGTAGGATGAGGCTACCCCCGAGGTTCATGCGGGTAAGTACCGGAGCCTGACCAAAAGCTTGCCCAATTCCTGACAAATTGAGCTCAAATACAACAATCAAGCAAAAGCGCAGGTAGAAGATAAGGGGAACAGGAAGTCAAAGGTCCTCGTCTCCACAATTGACGCGATTTTCAAACGAATCTCCACAGCTAAAACAAGCATTGCCACCCTTGTATCGAACAAGACAACCGCGTTATACTATCCCCCACATATGCGGGCATCGCCAAGTGGTAAGGCATCAGCTTCCCAAGCTGACACTCGCGGGTTCGAGTCCCGTTGCCCGCTCCATTCGAATTTCAGGCACGGTAACGTTTCGTTACCGTGCCTTTTTCAATAAAGTGCCGGGACTCGAACCCGACAGGGTGCGAGCGTTAAATAAACGCGAAGCGTTTATAGCGAGCAGGCAAGGTCGCCGATAGGCGGCCGCAGCCGGTGCGGATTTGCGAAGCAAACACGCGGACGTCCCGTTGCCCGCTCCATCAGCAAAGGAAGACGTGGGGACGGACAATTCGGCGGAGTCTTCCCCTTCGGCTTCGTGAAGCTGAGGGGCTCGCCTGAAGCCGGTGCGTATTTGCGAAGCAAATACGCGGATGTCCCCATGGCCGCTCTTGCGGCAAAATGTTAGGTTAATGCCTACTGCCCATACTTGCACCTGCGCACGGTACAATGGTTGAGTTACGACCAACGTGCCAATAACCAAAAAGGAGCCGCTATGATCGATCGCTATACCCGCCCGGAGATGGGACACATCTTCTCCCTCGAGAACAAGTACGCCATTTGGCAGGAGATCGAGGTTCTGGCCTGCGAGGCCCAGGCGGAGCTCGGCAAGATCGGTATTTCCAAAGACGAGGCCCAGTGGATCCGCGACCATGCCAACTTTGAGAAGGCGAAAGTCGATGAGATCGAGGAAGTCACGCGCCACGACGTCATTGCCTTCCTGACCAACATGAAGGAATACATCGATGCCGATGTTCCCGAGGGCGACCCCAAGCCCAGCCGCTGGGTTCACTATGGCATGACCAGCTCCGATCTGGGCGACACGGCCCTGTGCTACCAGCTCACCCAGGCCTGCGACCTGATCATCGAGGACGTTAAGAAACTCGGCGAGATCTGCAAGCGTCGTGCCTTCGAGGAGCGCAACACGCTCTGCGCCGGACGTACTCATGGCATCCATGCCGAGCCGATGACCTTCGGCATGAAGTTTGGCTCTTGGGCCTGGGAGCTCAAGCGCGATCTGGACCGTCTTGAGGATGCCCGCAAGAATGTTGCCTTCGGTGCTATCTCGGGCGCTGTCGGCACGTACAGCTCCATCGAGCCGTTTGTCGAGGAATATGTCTGCGAGCACCTGGGTCTGGTTCACGACCCGCTGTCCACGCAGGTCATCAGCCGCGATCACCACGCCTATCTTGCCGGCGTGCTTGCCACTACAGCGGCCACCTGCGAGCGCATCGCTACCGAGGTTCGCAATCTGCAGAAGACTGATACCCTCGAGGCCGAGGAGCCGTTCCGCAAGGGTCAAAAGGGCAGCTCCGCCATGCCGCACAAGCGCAACCCGATCACCATGGAGAAGGTCTGCGGTCTGTCGCGCGTCGTGAAGTCCAACGCTCAGGTTGCCTTCGATAACGTCGCCCTGTGGCACGAGCGTGACATTTCGCACTCCTCTGCCGAGCGCGTCGCCCAGGCCGACAGCTTCATCGCGCTCGACCACATGTTCCAGTGCCTCATCCGCGTTATCGACGGCCTGCAGCTGTACCCTGCCCGCATGATGGCCAACCTCAACAAGACCCGTGGTCTCATCTTCTCCTCCAAGGTTCTGCTGGCCCTCGTCGATACGGGCATCACCCGCGAGGACGCGTACGCCATTGTGCAGGAGAACGCCATGGCAACCTGGCATGAGGTACAGGATTGTGTCTCCGGCCCCACCTTTAAGGAACGTCTCGAGGCCGACCCGCGCTGCACCGTCAGTCAGGAGAAGCTCGACGAGATCTTTGATCCGTGGGACTTCCTCACCCGTATCGACACGGTCTTTGATCGTCTGGAGCAGCTGAGCTTCGAGTAGGTTCGGGCATAACGTTAGCTTTTTAGGGCGCTTTGCTGGTAATGTGTGTTGCCGGCAAAGCGCCTCGTTGCATTTAGGGAAAGACGGGGATAATAGTCGTCTCGAATAACATTCTGAGAGGGGATCGCATGATTTCGTTTGATTACAAGCCTCAGGGCGTGTGTGCTCGCAATATTCACCTTGACCTTTCCGACGACGGCAGCAAGGTACTGGGCGTCGAGTTTACCGGCGGCTGCGATGGCAACCTCAAGGCCATCTCCAAACTGGTCGAGGGCGCTCCTGCCGACCGTGTGATCGAGGTTCTTGCCGGCAATACCTGCGGCATGAAGAAGACCTCTTGCGCCGATCAGCTTACGCGCGCTATCGAGGCCGCCCGCGCCGAGATCGCCTAATGGGTATCGCCGACCACATCAAGAACGGAATATCGCGCCGCGGCTTTGTGCTCGGTGGAGCTGCCGCGGGCGCTGCCACGGTGCTTGCCGGATGTTCGAAAAAAACAGGCACCAGTGATGATGCCGCTGGCGAGCCGCAGGTTATCAAGGACGATTCCAAGATCATCTCGATTACGGATGAGTACGAGGCAGTCGACATCGATCTTGAGCCGGTGGCATCGTGGACGCTGCCGCTGGGCACATTGCTGTACTACTGCGAGGGTGACTATGCTGCGGCAATGATGGCGCCCGCATCGGCACTGCACGCCAACACACTCGGTGTGCTCAACCTGGGCGATGGCTCACTTACCACATTAATTGAGGATCCTATCGAGGGCACGGGATATGCTTTTTACGATGTCCGTGCCGGCGATGGCGTGTTTGCGTGGGTTGAGATGAACTTTGCCAATTCATCGTGGAAGCTCTACGCTCAAAATCTGTCGGGCGCTTCGCTCTCTGGCGACGTGGTTGAGCTCGATCGAGGTGGCAAGGACTACGATCCGCCACTGTTTACGGCGTTCGGGTCATCAGTCATCTGGTATAAAATGCCTTCGGCAGGCGGCAATAAAACGAGTAACGATTCGTTTTGCTATCGTCGCTCGCTTGATGAATCTAAGGCCGAGACAATTTGGAAATCGACGGGCCGCTTTGCGTCGGCCCCACGCGCGAGCGACGGCATTTTGACCATCTCGCCGCGTGTCCGCAACGACGAGGGCGTCTACTACGGCATAACGGCAATCGATCTGACCGATGGCAACAACACCAAACGTGCCCAGCTAGTCCTTCCCTCGTCAGTCTCGCCATTCGAGGCCGTATATATGGGCGATACCTTCGTGTTTTCTATCGAGGCGACCTATAGTGGCGTGGGCAGCCTGGGCAACATGGGCACGTATATCGGTAATGAGGGAGGGCCGTACCTCTTTCTGTCACGCGAGCCGCTCGCATGTGCTGCCGGCAAGAAGAATAAATATCTCGTTAAGGTGCAAGCATCGCATTTTCTCATCGACACCTCTGCCAAGACCTATGGCTCGCTGCTGTCGCCCGACCGCGCTTTGGAGTATGGCGATTATCCAGCTACGGCGGGAAAATCGGACTCATTCCTTACGTACGCCACAGTGCGCAACAGCCAGGGTATACCCGAGACGGTCACCGCACGCCTATTCTCTCTTTAAGCTTAGAGGGGTTAAAAAGGCGCCAACAGGGGAATAAACGCGTTGTAATTGTGAGTACCGCCCGCCGAGCTGCCGCGTCATAGCGGCATCCGGCGGGCTCAGGTGCGTTAAAATGGGCTTGTTCTTAGCTAATTGAGACAGGGGGGCCGTGTTATGGCTTCAGATGCAAAAAAGATTCTGCTGGTCGAGGATGAGAAGGCAATCCGTGACGCCGTCGCTGCCTATCTCGAGCGCGAAGGCTACTGGGTTGTGGGCGTCGGCGACGGCCAGTCCGCGATCGAGGAGTTCGAGAAGCATCAGTTCGACCTGGTCGTGCTCGACCTTATGCTCCCCAAGATCCCCGGCGAGCGCGTTTGCCGCACCATTCGCGATACCTCGGATGTCCCCATCATCATGCTGACTGCCAAGGGCGAGATCGAGGACCGTATTATCGGTCTTGAGCTCGGCGCCGACGACTACCTGATCAAGCCGTTCTCGCCGCGCGAGCTTGTCGCGCGCGTACGCGCCTTGTTCCGCCGTGCCCATCAGGCCGACGAGCCAGCCGTCGAGGTACTCGACTTCGGCGATCTGGTCATCGATATCTCGGGCCACAAGATTTTGGTCGAGGGCAAGGAAGTCGACCTGACGGCTTCCGAGTTTAAGCTGCTCACCACGCTTGCCCGTCACCCCGGTCGCGTCTACAACCGCATGGAGCTGGTCGAGAAGGTGCTCGGCTACGACTTTGAGGGCTATGAGCGCACCATCGATAGCCACGTGAAGAACCTTCGCGCCAAGCTGGGCGATGATCCCAAGAAGCCCAAGTGGCTCTACACCGTCCACGGTGTCGGCTATCGCTTCGAGGCTCCGGCCAAGACCGATAAGTCGGACGAGAAATAGGGAAATCACATATGACACCTGCGCGCTTTGAAATCGGACAAAAGCACAAGCAGGAGAGCGAGGCGGGTTCCAAGGCTAGTTGGAACACGCCTCGTTCCGATTCACGGCCAACGATGAGCTATCCCTCGCGCATGGCACTTGCTTTTGCTCTGACATCGCTCATGACGGTATTGGTGCTGGTGGGCGTGGTCTCTGTTGTGTGGGGCACGGTCTTTTCGGATTACACGCGCTCCAATATCGTCGAAATCGCAAATTCCGCTGCCGAAAAGCTTGCGACGTCGTATGAGGAAAACGGCAATTGGACTGCGGGCGAGCTACGTACGGTCGCGACATCGAGTTTGGTGTCCGACGACCTGAGTATGCAGGTCGTCAACAAGAAAGGCGTTGTCGTTTATGATGACTCATGGCCTTCGGCAAGCGCGACCGCCGATGTGCGCGAGAACGAATCGCCGTCGAGCAGCTCGAGCGGGAAAAAAGCATCGCATAGTCCGGTCTCGTCGGCTCCCACCGGCTCCGATAGCGTTGCAAACGTCGAAATCATAACGTCTTCCGGCGAGCATGTCGGACAAGTAAAGCTGTGGGCCATCGGCTCCGATGCCTTGCTCACCAAGGCAGATTCTGCGTTTAGGGAGAAGACCTTTAACGCCATGGCCCTTGCTGCGGTTGTTGCAGTTTGCATTTCGGTCGTTATCGGATCACTCGTGTCGCGCATGCTCACCAAGCCGATTCACCGTATTACCAGCACGGCCAAGCAAATTCGCGATGGCGATCTGTCTGCTCGTACGGGCTTGCGCGGCGATGACGAGATTGATCAGCTGGGTGAGACCTTCGATGAGATGGCCACTTCGCTCGAGAAGGATATGAAACACGAGAAACGTTTGACCTCGGACGTGGCTCACGAACTTCGTACTCCGCTTATGGCCATGCTCGCAACGGTCGAGGCCATGCAGGATGGCGTATATCCTACCGACGATGAGCACTTGGAGACTGTTGCTTCCGAGACGCGTCGCCTGGCTCGTCTGGTGCAGCAGATGCTCGACCTGTCGCGCATGGAAAACAGCACGGCTCCGCTCAACCTTGAGCCGGTGGACATGGTTCCTTTCGTGCGTTCCATCGTCAATGCCCAGGAGCGCCTGTTTGTCGACCGCGATCTGCGCTTGCGCTTTGCTGACGAGACCCAAGGTCACGACGATGTCGTCGAAGCCGATCCCGACATGATCACACAATGCGTCATCAATCTCATGAGTAACGCCATGCGCTACACCCCCGAGGGCGGTTGGGTCGTGGTGTCGGTGCTCAGTGACCGCAAACATGTCAGTATTGCCGTTTCGGATACCGGTATCGGTATTGCCAAGGACGATCTGTCGCGCATCTTCGGGCGGTTTTGGCGCGCCGATGCCAGCCGCGCCCGCGAAGCTGGCGGCCTGGGCGTTGGCCTCGCCGTGACCAAGCAGATCGTCGAGCGTCACCACGGCTACATATCCGTGGAGTCGGAGCTTGGAAAGGGTACGACTTTTACAATTCATCTGCCTCGCGAGCACACGGCGGACGCGGCATCTACTACAATGGAGCACTAGCTTTTCGCTATTCGGTGAAGGAGGGCCGCGTCCCTGCCGCTCCGAGTTTGCGAAAACATGCGGGAAAGAACCCGCATTTCTGTCGTATTTAGGTAAGGAGTGACTCACGTGACAACGATGGAGCGTCGTCCGGATTCCCGTGGCAAGGTTCGTGATATCTATGATGCCGGTGAAAACCTGCTGATGGTCGCCACCGACCGCATTTCTGCGTTCGACTTCATTCTTCCCGACGAGATTCCGTTTAAGGGAGAGGTGCTCAACCGCATCTCGGCATTCTGGTTCGATAAGTTTGCCGACATCGTCCCCAACCATCTCGTCTCCATCGATCCGGCGGATTTCCCCGAGGAGTTTGCCGAGTATCGTGACTACCTCGCAGGCCGCGCCATGCTGGTCAAGAAGGCCCAGACGATTCCTATCGAGTGCATCGTCCGCGGCTATCTGACCGGTTCGGGCAAGAAGACCTATGACGAGAACGGCACCGTCTGCGGCATTCAGCTGCCCGAGGGTCTGACCGAGGCCTCCAAGCTTCCCGAGCCGCTGTTCACGCCGTCCACGAAGGCCGAGATCGGCGACCACGACGAGAACATTTCGTTCGAGCGTTGCTGCGAGATCGTGGGTGAGGATATCGCCACGCAGATTCGCGACCTGTCCCTCAAGATTTACAAGGCCGCTGCCGAGTACGCCGCGACCCGTGGCATCATCATTGCCGACACCAAGTTCGAGTTTGGTGTCATCGATGACAAGGTCACGCTGATCGACGAGTGCCTCACGCCCGACTCCAGCCGTTTCTGGCCTGCTGCCAGCTACGAGGAGGGCAAGATCCAGCCTAGCTACGACAAGCAATTCGTCCGCAATTGGCTCAAAGCCAACTGGGATATGACGGGGGAGACCCCGCACCTGCCCGCCGAGGTCATCGATGGCACGTCCGAGCGCTATCGCGAGGCCTTCCAGATCATCACGGGCTCCCAGTTCACAAGCATGAAGGAGAACGCATAAGTGAGTACCCGTAGCGCCACGAACAAGCGCACGCAATCCCACGAAGTTACCGGGGTTGCGCGCAAGTCCGCCGCATCTGCTAAGCCCGCCCGCCAGGCAGCGAGCTCCGTTCGCGTCGTGCCGGCATCATCCAAGGCACGCCGCAAGGAGCTCGAGAAGGGCGAAAACCTGGAAGGCCTTTCCAAGGAGGAGAAGCGCGCCCGCAAGGCCAAGCAGCGTGCTCGCGAGGATCGTATCTATACGGTGTCGAATATTCTCCTCAAGCAGGATGAGGACTACACCAAGCGCCGCCGTATCTGGTGGGCCGTGCTCGCCATCGGCATGGTACTCGTCGTGGCAATTTGGGCTTCGCTCTACTTCGCTCCCGGCGGCACGGTGTCCAGCCCCGTCCAGATGGTCGGCATCGTTTTGTCCTATGTCATCATTCTGGGTGACTTTATCTACGACTTCGTTCGTATCCGTCCCCTGCGCAACATGTACCGCACGCAGGCCGAGGGCATGTCCGAGAACAAGCTCAACGCTCTTATCGAGCGCGCGGCTGCCGAGGAGGACAAGAAGGACTCCAAGAAGAAGTAGCGTTTGTATTCATACATATCGCTAAGATATAAGGCGCGTCGTTTTAGCGGCGCGCCTTTTTACTGTTCTATAGATAGATGGAGTGGCACATGATTCGAGCTGCCCTGACGGTCGAAGAAGCTCTGGAGGGCATGAAGGCCCTGGAGCCCAAGATTAAAAACTATGCGCGCCTGGTTGTCCGCAAGGGCGTAAACGTCAAGCCCGGACAGGAGGTTGTCGTTCAGTCTCCGGTCGAGTGCGCGCCCTTTGCCCGCGTGGTGGTCGCGGAGGCTTATGCCGCCGGCGCTGGCCACGTGACGGTCATTTGGGCCGATGATGCCGTGACGAGGCTCACGTACGAGCATGTCGATAAAAGCTATTTTGAGCAGACACCCGAGTGGAAGCGCATGCAGCTGGATTCCTTGGCCCAGGATGGTGCCTGCTTTATCTTTATCGAGGGTGCGGATCCTGCAGCCCTTAAGGGCATCGATCCAGCCAAGCCGGCCGCGGCATCCAAGGCGAGGAATACGCAGTGCAAAGTTTTCCGCCGTGGACTGGATTACAACATCAATCCGTGGTGCATCGCCGGCGCTCCGGTCGTGGCTTGGGCGCGCGAGGTGTTCCCGGGAGACGCCGATGAGGTTGCAATCTATAAGCTGTGGAATGCGATTCTGCACACCGCTCGCGCCGATGGCCAGGACCCGGAGAGCGACTGGGAGCTTCATGACGCGGCGTTCGAAAAGAACTTACGCTTCCTGAACGACAATCGTTTTGACCGTCTACATTACGCCTCGCCAAATGGAACCGATCTGACGATTGGCATGACGAAGGGTCACGAGTGGGCCGGCGGCAAGGGTAAGACGCCCGATGGACATCCCTTCTTCCCCAACATCCCCACCGAGGAGGTCTTCACCTCGCCTGATCGTATGCGTGCCGACGGTATCGTGTATTCGGCTATGCCGCTCATTCACCACGGTAACAAGGTTGACGATTTTTGGATTAAGTTCAAGGCCGGCCGCGTAGTGGACTACGATGCCCGTGTGGGCAAGGCGACGCTTGCGAGCATTATTGACACCGATGAAGGTGCCGCTCATCTGGGCGAGGTCGCGCTCATTTCCAAGAACACTCCGATCCGCGAAAGCGGCGTTCTGTTCTATGACACGCTCTATGACGAGAACGCTAGCTGCCATCTCGCGCTGGGTGTCGGTTTCCCCGAATGCATTGAGGGTGGGTATGACATGTCCAAGGAGGAGCTCCTGGAGCATGGCGTTAACGTCTCGAGCACGCACGTCGATTTTATGATCGGCACGGATGACATCGATATTACGGGCATTACGCCTGATGGACGTGAAGTTGTGATTTTCCAGAACGGCCAATGGAGTTGGGAATAGTCCCAGACCGTGGTACAATGCCACCCGCGGGCCGTTAGCTCAGCTGGCAGAGCAGGGGACTTTTAATCCCAAGGTCCAGGGTTCGAACCCCTGACGGCCCACCCAAAGATTGTTGAGACGGTCAACTTCGGTTGGCCGTCTTTTTTGTTGCCGGTGCACGGCTTCGAACCCGTATCTATCTATATATAAGAACGCTTGGCGAACAAAACCCGCCTTTTACCGATGGGAAACAAATAGCTGATGCCTTTGGAGTAAAGTAGCGCTCCAGAGATGACCGATGCCTTAACACCTATAAACCAGCTGGTCATCGCCAATATCAGAAGCCAATGCTTCAGTTATAACCTCAGGGACGCGACTGAGGGACATATTCGTTTGTGAACAAAATATGGAGTGCCAGATTCCCGCCCACGGCGCCCCTCCGGTCTGGCAATATATCTCCTTGCCGCGCGGCCCGGTGGAACCGGGAACCAGCGCAGGCGTGCACCTTGAGAACCGGATACTGCGAGGATGGACA
>UQMO01000007.1 GCA_900542125.1 uncultured Collinsella sp.
GCGTCTCGTGGGCTCTGAGATGTGTATAAGAGACAGGGATCGACTAGGCGTCCAGGTGGTTCGTGGGCTCGTCGAGCAGCAGCAGGTCGGGAGCCTCGAGCAGCAGCTTGCACAGGGCCACGCGGCGGCGCTCGCCGCCGGAAAGCACGTTGACCGGCATGTCGGAATCGGGCAGCTGCAGGGCGTCCATGGCCTGGCCGAGCTTGGAATCGATATCCCAGCCGTCGGCGGCATCAATCTCGTCCTGGAGCTTGCCCATCTCGGCCATGAGGGCGTCCATGTCGCAATCCGGGTCGCACATCTCCTCGCCGATCTTATTGAAGCGATCGACCTTGGCGATCATATCGCCAAACGCCATGCGCACGTTCTCGATAACGGTCTTGTTGTCGTCGAGCGGCGGCTCCTGCTGCAGGATGCCCACGGTGTAGCCGGGGGTGAGCCTGGCATCGCCGTTGGAGACCTCCTCGATGCCGGCCATGATCTTGAGCAGGGTCGACTTGCCCATACCGTTGGGGCCCACGACGCCGATCTTGGCACCGGGGTAGAAGCTCAGGGTCACGTCGTCAAGGATTACCTTGTCGCCATGGGCCTTACGAGCCTGATACATCTGGTAGATAAACTCTGCCATTTGCCTGTTCTATCCTTTCTACCTGCTGCTTCCCTATTCTTGTTTCGCTTTAGTGGAAACGAAATGAGAAAATCAGCTCTGAAACGTAACGAAAAAGGGGCATGGTCGCCCACACCCCCTAATACTACCTGGGAAAAGTCCCCCGGAACACACTATGAACTGCGTACGCTAGTTTTCCGCAACCTTAGCGAACGACTCGCTGCGATTTGCGCCACAGCAGATACGAGTAGACGTAGACGGCTCCGACCGAACCAAACGCCAGCACCGCAATCACCGCGGCGACAACTTCACTCGAAAGCACCGCACCTGCCACGCCCATCGCAATCAGGCCAACACCCAGCACCATAAAGCAGGCACCGCCAAAGCGCTGCGTACGGCGCCAGTTCTCGGGATCGGCAAGCGCCCAAGGCGTCTTGATACCGAGCGTATAGTTCTGCTTCACACGCGGCAAGTAGTTGCCTACGCCGATGAACAGCAAACCGATAGCACCGGAAATCAGCACGTTGACCGAGCCGACCGCCGGCACCACGCCCCAGACCGTAAGCTCTCCCAGCCAGCTTACGGCACACATGAACAAGGTAAAGGCGATTACGAAGCCCTGATAGAACTTGCCCGAGGTTCGATATGCCTCACCTTTGGGATCGATGCGCGGCACCACGCAGAACATTGCGAGAAGCGCCAGAGGCAGCGCGCCGAGCGCGGAGGCCATCCAGCTAGGACCCCAACCGTCGACGGCGCCATTCGCGCCCCAGTGCGTGGGAATCTGCGCAGGCAAGCTCGGCATCACCATGAGGTGCGCTACGACATTGGCGGCGCACAGAGCGACCAGCGCAATCCACACGCGCGACGATACCCCCGTGGGGTGAATGCCCTTGTTTTCGTTATTCATCCTTATCACCTTCAGTGTTTGTAAAGCCCATAAACCAGCCAATCAAATCCTGCATGACGGTGGTGTTTAAGCTGTATACGATGTTTTGGCCATGACGTTCGTCGGTCACCAGCCCGGCATTTTTAAGCGTCGCCAAATGGTGGCTCAGCGAAGGCTTGCTGATGTCAAAATGCTCGGCAAGCTCCCCCGCCGTGCAATTGCCCTCGCGCAGCAGCTCCAAAATACGCCGCCGCGTCGGATCGGCCAGTGCCTTAAAACCCTCTCCCGGCATAGAACCTCCTCTCACCAGTTCGTTCGACGCGCACACTATACTCGATATTTAGATGTTTGTCTAATTATCTAATTCAGCAATAGTCATAGAACACTCGTTCGCTTTTAGTTACAATACCGTTAGAAGCAGATGGGCCAGCTCCCCTCTACCAGAGAAGGAGATGGACTATGAGTATTGACGATGTCCTGACGTTGTTATTGCTTGTAATCGCGGCTGTGGAGCTCGGCATCCACATTGGAGGTCGAATGAAATAGCCGCCCCCGCGTAATGCGAAGACGGCCACTTCTCACGCCATAAACGTGTTTCGGAGTTGGCCAACCCGCGGCCACGGGTGCCATCTGCTTCAATCTTATGCGAATCCCCGCTTCATTTCAACATGCCCCAAGGCCTCAAATGGAGGCAGAATAATACCTATAATGGCGATAGCCAATTACGTTAATTACTTCCCCATCGGAGGATATCTATGACCGAAACCGCAGCCGCCGCTCCCGTCGAGACGCGCGACACCAAGCTCGAGATCATCATGGGGCGCGAGGCGCTCGACAAGCTCGCCGACGCCACGGTGTTGGTGCTCGGCTGCGGCGGCGTGGGCTCTAACTGCTGCGAAGCGCTCGCCCGCGGCGGCATCGGCCATTTCGTAATTCTGGATAAAGACATCATTGCGCCCAGCAATATCAACCGTCAGGCCATCGCGTTTCACAGCACCATCGGCAAGCGTAAAGTCGACGTCATGGAGGCCATGATCCATGACATCAACCCTGCCGCCACCGTCATCAAGCGCACCGAATACCTGCTGAGCGATAACATCGACGAGTTCTTCGCGAGCGTTCTGGAGCAGACGGGCGGCAAGCTCGACTACGTCATCGATGCCATCGATACGATCTCGGCCAAACTCACCGTTGCCAAATACGCCCAAGACCAGGGCATTCGCCTGGTGAGCTCTATGGGCGGCGGCAACAAGCTGCATCCCGAATGCCTGCGCTTCGCCGATATCTTTGACACGGTGCGCGACCCCATGAGCCGTATCATGCGCAAAGAGTGCAAAAAACGTGGCATCAAGAGCCTGCACGTTCTATTTAGCTGCGAGGAGTCGGTCAAGACTCAGCGCCGTGACCCCTCCAACATCCACGAGCGCACCGAGCTCGGAACCGCCAGCTTTATGCCGCCCATCATGGGCCAGATGATTGCCGGCGAGGTTATTCGCAAGATCAGTGGACGCGGTACCGAGCGCGTTCGCGCCGACGGCCAGCGCCTGGACTAGCAAGGCACACCGCGATGGAGCTGCAGTCCTTTGATGCTCACTGTCACCTCGACCTGATGGCCAGCCCGAACACCGTTGCCCACGAAGCCGTAGCGATGGGGCTGGAGCTCTTTGATTGCGGCGTCGATCCACGCGATTTCGCGTCAGCATCCGAACGCGCCAGCAGTAGTCCCAACGTTATTGCAGGGGTGGGCCTCCACCCCTGGTGGATTGCCGACGGCCGATGCGGAACCGCCGAGGTCGGCCTGCTTTGTGAACTCGCCATCCGGGAACGGCTTATCGGCGAGGTCGGGCTCGATTTCTCGCCACGCTTTGCAGGCACCGAGGGAAACCAGACGCAGGCATTTGAACGGCTATGCCGAACGTTATCGCAGTCCCCGCTACCTGGACGCGTTCTATCCATTCACGCCGTTCGCGCGGCGGGAGCAACTTTGGACACTTTGGAGTCGAACGACCTTCTAAAGGACGTCCCCAACTCCCCCACCATTATCTTCCACTGGTTTAGCGGCACCTCAGATGAGTTTGTCCGCGCACGCATTGCGGGCTGCTACTTTTCCGTGAATGAACGCATGCTTGCGACCAAACGTGGGCGCGAATACGCGCGACAGATTCCACTTGATCGCTTGCTACTCGAAACCGACGCGCCGGCCGAGCCAAACGCAGAAACAAGCGCGCAATCGCTCATCAAATCGCTCACAAGAACCTCAGAACGCATCGCCTCGCTCAAAGACTGTGACGCAAAGCGCATCGAGTCGGCAGTTTTAGCAAATGCGCACTCTGTTTTTGACCTTCGCTAACCCCTGTGGGAAAAAATGCCAAGGGACATGCGAATCGCACCACGCAGTCCCTATTGGAAGGCAGTACAATTCGGCAGCATTACACCAATTCGTGCATGAGATCACGGTTGCGCGCATACAATTTGTCAAAGATATGACGGCGCGACGCATATAACTCGCGGGCAGCCATATCGGGCACGATTGTTTGCGCAACGCCAAGAACCCGGGCAAGCTCACCCCATGATGAATAGGCGCCGCCAGCAAGTGCCGCCATAAGAGCATCGCCAAAACATGCGCCCACCGTAACCTTCGCAACCGAGACCTCACGACCGCAGACATCGGCAATCGCCTGCATCCATACCGGATTCTTAGTTCCGCCGCCCACGAGCATGATGCGCTCGATGGGAAGCCCGTGCTCGCGCTCGATGATGTCGACATGAGCCGCAACAGTGTAGGCGATCCCTTCCAAAGCCGCGCGGACCATATGGCCCCGGGTATGCCTTTCGGTCAGACCGAAGAACACGCCACGCGCCTCGGGATCGTTGAGCGGGGTGCGCTCGCCCGCAAAGTATGGAAGACACAGCAGGCCATCTGCTCCAGGACCTACCTGCCCGGCATCGTGCGCCATGACCTCATAGGCATCGGGGCCGCCGGAGTGTTCGGCATCCATGACATCGCGGTACAACTCGCGTCGCAACCACGCCGTCAACGCACCTGCTGTATTGGTCCCGGCGCAGATGCTGTAGGTTCCGGGGATGATGAATGTCCCTGGCCATAGACGAGCGTCATCGACCATATGGTCCGCCAAATAGATAAAGTAGGCCGTGCTCCCGAGTTGCACCATCATGTCCCCGGGGCAGAACACTCCAGTAGAAATCGCCTCGGCGCCCGAATCGCCTGTTCCGACAAGCACCGGCGTATCCCTCGCAAGACCGGTTTCAACCGCCGCCCGATCCGTGATTACGCCGGCGATATCGGTCGCCGCCATGACTTCGGCCATCTGGTCGGGACGGCAGAACCGCGCGCACCCGCGCTCATTAACCTGCCACGTCTCACGATCGTATAAGGGAAGGAAATCCTCGGCAAGGTAACGGTCGATCGTAAACCTGCCGGTAAGCTTGGCGCATAGATAGGACGAAGCCGTAAGAAACTTCGCCGCCCGCTCATGGACCTCAGGCATATTCTCCTTAAACCAAAGGACCTTAGGGGCGATATCCGACGAACACGGATCGTGTCCAAAGAGCTCGCGAGCGCGATCGGGGCCATATTCGGAAAGAAGCTCGTCAATCTGCGGCTTCGAGCGAGCATCAACCCCGTAGAGAATTGCCGGAGCCAAGGCGTGGCAATCTTCATCGACCGGCACGCAATCACAGCCCAAAGCCGACAACCCTACGCAGCGGATCTGGTTCGCCTCGATGCCCGCGCGCTCGATAAGCTCGCGAGACAGCCGGCAAAAATCACCCCACCAAATCGCTTCTGCATCGTGCTGATACCAACCATCCTGAGGGTTCTCGGTTTCATGTTGGCAAGATGCCTGCGCCACAATTCGACACTCCGCATCAATTAACACGCCCTTGGACGCACTCGTTCCAATGTCGATGCCAAGATAGTACGGCATGCCGCTCACTCCCCTCTCGCGGCACGGGCGGCAGCCATGAACCGCGCGACCCGTTCGGCTTCGGCAGGGGCGTCGAGCTTGCCGTCTCGCTTGAGGCAGGTACCGACAAACGCGCCATCATAATGCGAAAACACGTCTGCAACGGTATTCTCGCGGCATCCCGTTCCACATACCACCGGCACATCGCCAACACGGGCGCGCACCTCGTCGGCAAGTTCGCCCGAAGCGCCACGCCCGGCAGCAGACCCACCAATAACAAGGGCGTCCGGCAGGCAGTTGAATACCAGCGAATCGGCAATATCGGGAGTCGATCGGTCGTTAAGGTACACCTCGCCCTCGCTTGTGATGAAATGGAACATCTTTAGGTCATCCAGACGCAGGGCGGCGCGGCGGCGCATGGTGCGCGCAAAGTCACGATTGATCAGGCCAAGGTCGCCAGCCCAGGCACCGCAGAAATTGCAGCGCGTAAACTGCGCCTCGACGGCGGCGCACAGCTCAATCGTGGCATCGCCGTCATAAATAGCCTCTGCACCCCAAGGGGTCGAGAAATCTGCGGCAAGAGCTCCGATGACATGCCCCATAGCGGCAAGGGTCACTGCCGACACATGCTGCTCGTAGGGCATCGATAGCTCATTGGTGATCAGAATGCCGTCCACGCCACCCGACTGCAGCGCTTCGAGATCGCGCTTGGCGGCATCGATCACGCGCGAAACGCTGCCGCCCGGATAATACAGAGGATCGCCAGGCAGCGGCTGCAGATGCAGCATGCCAATTACCGGTTTCTCGGTCCCAAACATCGAAGCCATAAACGACATGGTCAATCTCCTTTAGCTCGCCGACTCACAGACATCAACTGCTACTCGCCCAGCACCTCAACGAACACTTTTCGCTTCTGAGGTCCATCGAACTCCGCAAGGTAGATGTTCTGGGCCCCGCCACATACAATGTGGCCGTCTTGAACGGGGAAGAAGCAGCTATTGCCGCAAATCATGCTCTTGATATGACCACAGGAGTTATTGCCCGTGGCACCATAGCTCGGCAAGAAATGAGCATGCGCATAGGGGGCATCGGGCGGGGCAATGCGATCGAGCGTCTCCATGAGATCGGTCTCCACGCACGGAAGCCCCTCGTTCACCACGATGCCGCAAGTCGTATGCGACAAAATAATCGCTGCCAGTCCATCGGTCACCGCACTACGCTCGATGGCGGCATGCACATCTTCTGTGATATCGATGAACTGGTCGGGCGCCGTCGATAGATAGCTCAATGTCTCGAGTGTCACCATGTCACTCATCACCTTTCAGAAAACGCAGCGCCGTACCGGAATACAGATTCTCCCGCGCCTCATCGCGCATGGGCACAGTATCAAGCGCCCGCTTGAGCTTGAAGGCGCGGAAGCGTGGCGTATTGCTGGCAAACATCACCTGATGAGACAGGGCACGCTCATACCACAGCGGTCCCATATCGACGGTGAAGAGCCGCTGCATCATTTCTTCGGGCAAATCGATATAGGTAATAGAGGCATCCGTATAGCAATTGGGATACTTGAGCAGCATCGCCACGGTCTCGCGCACCCAGGGCCAGCCAAAGTGCGTCAGGTTAAAGCGCACATCCGGATGCGTTGCGATGGTGTGCTCAAACGCAAGCGGGTGGCTTCGCGAAAGCTCCGCACCCGGCTCCCAGGACATACCGGCATGGAAAACCACCGGCTTGTTGTAGCGCTCACAGAGCTTGTAGAGCGGCTCGGCCACGGCATCATCGGGCGCAAAACCTTGCTTTGCCGGATGCAGGCAGAGCCCCTTGGCCCCCAGCTCGGTAAAGGCACGCTCCAGCTCATCGGCGGCGCCACTCACTTGCGGGTCCACGCTCGCGAATCCCCATAGGCGATCGGGGTGCGCGGCAACAAGCGCGGCAACCTGGTCGTTGGTGCCAAAGTGCCCGCCGCACGCCGTGGTCACATCGAGCGGCATGAGCACGCTTTTCCGCACATCGCAGACATCCATTTCGGCCACGAGCTCATCCCAGTCCATGGGGCCCATGTGCCCCATGCCAAACTCACGCTCCCAAAAACCAAAGCCGTCTGGCTCGTCGCCTGGCGTATAGATCTCGCCGTAGAGCATGGGCTGGACCAGCATATCGATTACCATCTTGCACTCCTTTCCACGCTTTTATTCCTAGTACGGTTCGAACGACCCAATGACTCGGGACGAAAGCTCGGCACCGGCATGCATGCACGCCGGCACGTCAAGCCCATCCAGTACACCCTTGGTGAATCCGGCGATATACGAGTCGCCGGCGCCCACGGTATTGACAACCTTCTCGGCCGGCACGATCCCACATTCATAGAAGCGCTCACCGTCATAGGCGATGCTTCCCTTCTCGCCAAGTGTGGCGACTGCCACGCGCGGGCCCAGCTCCTGCACATGGCGCACCCAGTCGCGCAGATCCGCGCTATCCTCCTCAAACGACATAAAGGCATAGTCAACGTAAGGAAAATGGTTCTCACAGGCGTATTCGGGATCTTGACTGAACACCGAAAAGTCCATGACGACGGTCTTGCCTGCCTCGTGCCATTCGGGCAGCAGGTCTAAGCAGTTTCCAAACAGGTCGGTATGGATGACATCGTGCTCCAGGATAAATGCCCGGTCATCATCGTTTGGTCGGTACGTTTCCATGACACCGTCAATCGCTTCGAGATGCACGCGGTCGACGCCGTCCTTCAACGCCATGAGCATCACCGAGGTATCGCCGTCCTCCACGCGAAGATGCGAGATGTCGAACCCCTCGGCAGCCAGCGCCTCGCGCATTTTGTCTCCGTACTCGTCCTTTCCGACGACCGACACCGCAGATACCGATATGCCCATTCGCGCCAGGTGGATACCCCAGTCGATGCCATTGCCAGTCGGATAGAACACGCCGATGTTTTGGTACACGTCCGCACAGCAAAAGCCAGCTGCACATGCTTTGATATCCATAGTCTTCTCCAGCAATCAAAAAGGGGCCCACCCAAGGCGAGCCCCTATCCGAATTCCGATGTAATCTAGCGTCAGTCAGCCAAGGCTTCAGCCCCAAGCCTCCCAGCGCTTTCTCAGGCTACTCGGTGATCGGAGCTCCGTGGCCCCAAGAGCCCTCCATGCCGCACACGGTCGAGGCAAAACCTGCCGCAAAATCGAGCGCACGCTCAATGGCCTCAGGTCCGTCCTCGCCGCGCTTGGCGGAATCGAGATAGCACATCAGGAATGAGGTCAGGAACGAGTCACCGGCTCCCATGGTGTCCTTCATGTCCGTTACGGGCTTTGCCAGCTGGCGATAGTAGCGCTCGCCGTCATAGGCGATGCAGCCCTCGGCGCCCGCCGTTGCGGACACAAAGCGCGGGCCCAAATTCTTAACCCAAGCGAGGCGCTCGCGAATCTCATCCTCACTTGCAGCATCGGCAGCGCTAAAGAAGGCGAAGTCGACAAACGGGGCAATCTGCTCATAGTATTCATCGGTGGAATCGTCCGAGAAGTCAAACGATACGGTGATGCCTGCAGCCTTCAGCTTGGGGAGCTCGCGCTCGGTAAAGCAGTAGTTGCCCGAGTGGACTACGTCGAACTGCTTCATGTATGCCAGATCGAAGCGATCGAGCACATAGCGCGCATCGCCACGGATGCCGCCCTCGTTGGAGCCGAGGAATACGCGGTCGCCATCGACCACGGTCACACGCGCCGCGCCGTTCTCGCCAATAAGCTGCTCGCACTTAGCGAGCTCGATGCCCTCATCCTCGAGACTTGCAATCACATGCTCGGCAGCGGCGTCGTTACCAAAGATGCCCATGTACGCGGAGCGCGCGGCGCCGCACTTCTTGGCGTAAACGGCAAAATTCACCGCATTGCCGCCGGGATACATGGTATGGATATGCTCATAGCGATCGACGACGTTGTCACCGAACCCGAGCGCGTTCACGTTAAAAGCCATGGTATCCATCCTTCCTAGTACTCAACAACGCCCATGTAGCGGCGGAAGTCGGGGTCGTGATCGAACACCTTGCCGCGCGCTGCACGCAGCTCGCAGTTCATAGCGTAGAACAGCACCGGATCCAGATAGGCACGAACGCTCGCCGGCACGGCCTCCATACCGTACTCCTTGGCATCAAGCACCATCAGCGTGTCGGTATGGGTCTCGAGGAACGCCAGGGCGCGCTCGTCCATAGGACGGCACTCGCTCGAGCCCATCTGCAAGAAGTAGAAGACGCCATCCTGGGTAGCCTCAAAGGGGCCATGGAAGTACTCGGCGGAGTGGATATAGCTGCAGTGCTGCCACTGCATCTCCATCAGCGAGCAGATAGCGAAGCCGTACGTCTGGCTAAAGTTGGGACCGCTGCCCAGGATATAGAAGAACTCATGCTCCTGGCAAAGCTTGGCGAAGCGATCGCCCAGCTCGGCATTTACCTTTTCGCGTGCGGGAGGCAGAATCTTATCCATTTCGGCAATACCGGCATACATGTCGGCGAGATCGGCGTAGCCCTCCTGCTGGTCGAGCAGCTCGGCCGCGAGCGACAGCGAGATACCGGCAGGAACTTCGGCCTGCGGAACGCCCTCGCCCCACGGGTACACCCAGGTGACCCACTTGCCATTATCGATCTTGGAACCGGCGTTATCGGTCTGCGCGATCACCGTCGCGCCCGCGGCAAGGGCAATCTCGCAGCCCTCGACGACCTCGGGGGTATTGCCGCTGTGACTACAGGCAATGACCAGAGACTTCTCGCCCAGGCGACGGGGACGCATGATGTCGAACTCACGGGCCGTATAGATATACGAGGTGAACGTCGTCGCCTCGCGCTGCAAGAGCTCATGGGCCGGGATCAGATCGATCATGGAGCCACCGCAGGCGATCCAGTAGACGCTGTCGAACTTGCCCTTCTCGGCAATTGCTTCCTTAATCAGATCATGTGCGTTCATGTTTAGTTCCTTTCCAGCTTGGCCGGCCATGCAGGACGTGTCTTGCATGGCCGAGCAAAATCTTATCTAGTCAATCAGATACTTCTCGAAGGCGGCCATGTTCTTGGCATCTGCCGCCGCCGGATCATCGAAGTAGCGACCGTCCGTGATTTCCTGGCCCAACATGCCATCGAAACCATGGGCGTTGAGCGTGGCGACGAAGGCATCCATATCGTGCTTGCCGTCACCCCAGACCAGATGGCCATAGGGATCGCCGTCGATAAAGTGCATCTCGTGGATCGCACCGTCGCCAAATGCGGCAAACCAGTCCTCGAGCGACTCACCCGCAACGCCCATTGCGGTCGTATCGACCATAGGCTGCAGGTACGGACTCGCGACCTCATCAATCATGCGCTTAGCATCGGCGACGGTCGTCACAAGGTTGCTCTCCTCGGGACGCAGGCTCTCCATCGTTAGCACCAGACCGTGCTCGCCGGCATACTCCGCCAAGATGGATAGGTGCTCGCGACTGCGCTTCCACGCCTCTTCGCGATCCTCGTCCCAGTCACCCCAACCCGAGTTTACGGACATGCGGTCGCATCCCAGCACCTCGGCAAGCTCGATACCATGCTTGAAGTACGCCAGGCTCCGCTGCTCATGGAGCGGCTTACGAGCGCAATACTGCCATGGGTAGACCACGTTCTCGGGACAGAGCGTCCGATAGCGCAGACCACGGTCGGCGGCCTTTTTCGCCAGAACCTCGGCCTCAAAATACCCAGTGTGATCGAGCGTCACATGGGGCTCGGCGCACCACAGCTCGATGGACTCAAAGCCCAGGCGCTGTTGCGTATCCAAAAAATAGTCGAGCGACCACATGATGTAGTGGATGTTCATGCCCGCGATCTGCTCGCGACGCAGCGTCGGTTTGGTTTCAGGCATGCTAAACCTCCTTATTTCGGTCGAACACGATACGTCCGTCCGACATGGTCATATCAACAGCAAGGTCACAAGCATCATGGTAGTCAAGGCCAAACACATCGCGATCGAGCACACAGATGTCGGCAAGCTTACCGGCCTCGAGCGTCCCCAGCTCATCCTCGCGCATGAGGTCATATGCGCCCCCTGCCGTCCACGCACGAAGGAGCTCGGCAATCGTCAGCGTATTGCCCTCATTCACGGACAAACCGTCGGCAAAGAAACCGCCGCATGCGCTAAATACTGATTCGCCCAAGCTCGGAATCAAGAGCGGGAGGTCGGTGCCACAGCACACCGTGCACCCCGCGTCTTCCATACCGCGACGGTTCCAGCTGTGCAGCAGTCGGACCTCGCCGATCTGCCGACGCATCATCGACAGGCAGTCCTCGCGTTTATCGAGCGTGAGGATCTGGGGGTAGACCTCGCAGATTCCGCCCAGCTTGCCAAACAGGGCAAGGTCTTCCGGATCAGAGTTCTCGAGGTCGGTAATCGCATGGCGTCGAAGCATGACTCCGTGTTCATCTCGCGGCAGCGAAGCATACAGCGCAACGGTGTGGCGAACGGCGCCGTCACCCTGACAATGAAGCGAGTAACGGAAGCCCTCGGCATCAATCGCGCGCAGCTCGTCCTCAATCAAACCCCACTCGGGCTCCTCGACAACCGTCTTGCCGGCAGCCCCTGCATCGGCCGTCTCCTCATAAGGATCGATCATCTCGGCAAGTCCTGCCCACACGCCACGATCGGTCATACGGTTGAAGCCCGAGAAACGAACAAACGGTCCCTGGAAGCGATCGCGCGCCGCACGAGCATAGGACAGATTCGCCCCGGCGCCCACCGGCTGCGACATCATGGAGACGCGAACCGTCAGCTCGCCAGATTCCTCACGACGCGCCATCTCGTCGGCAAATCCGTAATAGTCGTCGAAGGCCATCTCTTTGATAGCCGTGACACCGCGAGCGTTCAGCATCGCCATGTAATCAGAATACCCGGCGCGTACCTCGGGAAGCGCCGGGAAGTCCCGCATCATACGCCAGGTCTTCTCGGCGTAGCAGGCCTCGGGCGTAAAACCATAGCGCTCGCTGGCGGCGGCGTTGAGAACGCACGTCTCGGCACCCGGAGTAAAGCAAACAACAGGAACGTCTCCGAAGGCGTCGTCGAGCGCTGCCGCCGTTTTTTCATTCTCGGCGCCTTCGGCGAGCGATGCGGGAAGGTCGTGCCCAAAGGCGGCGGCACAATCGAGATGGGCATCCTTCCACAAACGCAGAAGCGCTACCACTTCGTCGACGTCAGAGGCTTCGGATAAGTCGGCTCCCAAGCTCCGCAACGCCCAGCCCGTATAGAACGTATGCACATCGACCAAGCCAGGCATGACCGTTCTGTCGCCACAATCGATCACCTCATCTGCCTGGGCGAGAAACGAGTCTGCCTCGCCAGCGCTACCGACGGCTTCAATCCGATTGCCGCGTACCGCGACAAAACCTTCAAACGGCTGGTCTTCCGTACCGGTGAAGACGCTCTTGGACGTCAGCACCGTCAAACGATCGGACATCGCGACCTCCTTACGCCGGAAGCATGCCGGAGATGGCGGTAATGACCAAGCCAAACACGACCATGAAAATGAAGAACTTCCAGATGGTCTTCCACCATTGGCCAAACGAGATCTTTGCCACGGCAAGGCCCGCCACCGTCATACCTGCCACGGGGCTAATGGTGTTAATGGTCTGGTTGGCAAACTGCAGCGCCGTTACGGCGGCTTCGGGGTTGAGGCCCATAAGCTCGGTCAAAGGACCCATGACAGGCATGGTAAGCGCGGCCAGGCCGGAGCTCGAAGGAACCAGGAAGGACAGGAGGCCAAGGACAACGTACATGAACGTGGTGTACACGGCGGCAGGGGCTCCAGCAAGCAGAGTGGCAAGTGCCTGAAGGATGGTGTCGATAATCATGCCGCCCTCGGCGATGACCAGAATGCCGCGAGCGATACCGATAACGACGGCTGCGTAGGCAAAGTCGGCAAGGCCCTTAACGAACTCATCGGCGATGGTCTGCTGGTCAAGACCGCCCAGGATACCGGCGAGCAGCCCCATGCCAAGGAACACGGCAGAGATCTCGTTCATATACCAGCCCTGCGTAACAAGACCCCACACGATAAGCGCCATACCACCGGCAAAATCAATCAGCACGAGCTTCTGGCGAGTGGTGAACTCTTCCTCGATGGAAGCATCGGTCACGGAGAACTCAATGCGCTTGAGTTTGTCGTCCTCGAACGTAACGGACGACTTGGGGTTCTTCTTGACGCGCATGGCATAACGCATGGCCCATGCGATGCCGGCGGCGGTGAAAATAACCCATGCAACGGCACGCAACCACAGCTGCGGGTTGCCCTCGATGCCAATGATGCCCTGCGCGATCAAAACGTTGAACGGGTCAATCGTCTAGGCGCAGTAGCCCAAGTTGGGACCGAGGAAGCAGATGATAAATGCCGTCATGGAGTCATATCCGATGCCCATCATGATGGGGATGAAGATGGCATAGAACGGCAGGGCTTCCTCAGACATGCCAAACGTGGTGCCGCAAATGGACAACAGCGTCATGGTAATAGGAATGATGAGGATGTCTTTGTTTTTGAGCTTTTTAATCACGCGGCTCATACCGGCGTTAAGCGCGTTGGTCTTGGTGATGATCGCGAACGAGCCGCCGATCAGCAAGACGAACGCAACGACGTCGGCGGCCTCTTGAATACCCTTAGTAGGCGCCTGCAGGACCGCAAAGATATCTTGGCCCAGGTTAACGGTCTCGCCGGTCTCGGAATCGGTATAGTTCTTATCGACCTGTTCATAGGTTCCGGCAACGGCGACTTCGCGCTCGCCTGCCGCAGTCGAGATCGTCTTGCGCTGGTATTGGCCAGAAGGAACGACCCAGGTTAAAACTGCAAAAACCACGATCAGCAAGAACATGATCGTATAGACGTGCGGTAATTTGAATTTGAAACGTCTGTTTGTCTTCTTCGCCTTCGTATCTGACATAGATACCTCCAAAGAACCCGAGACCTTATCGTGTCTCGCTTTAACGTTCGCGCAATGCAAACGTCCTATGACGTTCTATAGATTATCAGCGTGTTTTTAGCACTTCAAGGATATTTCGGACAGATTACGAGGACTCGGGTGAACGGTCGTTCAACGGCGGCGAACGGCAAAAACGCCCGGCAGGCAATTTAGCCTGCCGGGCGTTCTCTTGATCAACGTCCTAAATATCAAAAACGTAGCGCGATCCTACAATCCGCTGTCGGCCGATGATAAACGGCCGCTGCTGCTCGTCATAGAAATATGCCTCCATATAAAACAGAGGCTCTCCCGTGGGAACGGACAGCAGCCGGGCGACTTCGGGTGACGCACACGCGATCTCAAGCGTGCACGGCTCGGTGCGAGCAGGCCCGCGACCCGTCTGTTCGCGCACGACCTCGAAAATTGATTGATCGGTAAGGTCCGCCTTCGCCAAAAAGGCGTTGTCTTCATAAACGTACGTGTTGTTCTCGAGCATCACGGGGATGCCATCGGCGGTGCGCACGCGTTCGATGCAGATCAGCTCCGACCCAGCGGGAACGCCAAAAAACTGCGCTTCGGTAGCATCGGCCGGCAACACTTTTCTTGAGACAATACGCGCCCCGGGCTCCATCTCGTTGACGCGGCAGGCGTCCGAAAAACTCTGGACGTCGTCCTTCTGGCGGATTTTACGCTTGAGCTTGGGGGCGTTTACAAACGTGCCCCTCCCCTGCTGCTTGGTTAGGTAGCCCTGCTGCACGAGCTCCTCAATGGCCCGCCGAACGGTAACGCGACCAACTTTGTAGCTTTCGGCCAATTCGAATTCATTCGGTATCCGAGCGCCCGCCTTATAGGTACCAGAATTGATGTCATTTTTGATGATATCGATAACCTGTTGATATAGCGGGATTGCCGCTTTTCCGTCGGTCAACCCTTCAGTCGATGGCATTTGCCCTCCCCTAGCAAATATGGAATCAATAATCGGTGCGGATTACGCATCGCCAGTCCTACGCAAGCTCCAGCAGCTCCGGCAGCTGGTCGATGATCTTGTCAGCGGCATCCTGGCTAAAGCCGAAGCGCTCCTCGCGCTTGGCGATCACCGTCAGACCCGCTCGCTTGCCGGCAGTGATGCCAGGGACGGAGTCCTCGACGCAGCAGCAACGGTCCGCAGGCAATCCCAGCAGATCCAGCGCATGCAGGTAAATATCGGGTTCGGGCTTGCTCTCCTTAAACTGCTCGCCGCTCACCACGTACTCAAAGGCATCCGACAGGCCGCACGCATCGAGCACTTCCTCGATGCTGTCCATGGGAGACGAACTGGCCAGCGCCACGCGAACGCCGCGACGCGGGAGCTCGCGAATCGTCTCCACGGCGCCCGGATTGATCAAGGTCTGATAATCGCGCGGGCGTTTATGCGCCCACTCATCCCAGCGGGCCAGCGCCTCCTCGCCGGTCAAGTGTCCCTTTCCGGCGCGCTCAAACCAATCGACCAGCATATGCAAGAAGAACTGGTGCGAGGTACCAACCTGCCCGTTCAACTCCTCTTGGGTCAGGTTCAGCCCAAGCTCTTTGGCAAACGCAGCGGTCTCCCCCAGGTAATAATACTCGGTATCGACGATGACACCGTCCATGTCAAAGATAACGGCGTCGAACGGAAATGCGGACACGGCACCCTCCCTAACAAAAAGGCGCCCGCAAGCGGACGCCCGAACCATGCACTATCGGCGATTCTAACCCAGCAGCCTATCGAGTGCCACCGCGATGCCGTCTTCGTTGTTATCGGCGGTCACCATCTGGGCCACGGCCTTGACCTCATCGACGGCGTTGCCCATGGCGACACCGGTGCCGGCCCACTCGATCATGGACTTATCGTTCTGACCGTCGCCAAACGAAACGACCTCACTGGCATCGATACCCAGCTTGGGCAGAGCGCCCTGCAGCGCGCGGGCCTTATCGATACCGGGCGCCGTAAACTCAAAGTACCAATCGGCCGTGAACATGCCCGAAAGCGTCTCGGTAAAGGGCGCGTACATCTCCTCGTGATGCGCCTGCAGATAGGCCGGATCGCCCGCGGTGAGCAGCTTGTCCACCGGATAGGCATCCGCGACTTCATGAAGGCTCTCGACCTCGCGAATCTTAAGATCGCACGCGTCGCGCTCATACTTGACGATGTTCTTCTGCGAACCGTCCGGCAACGTGATCATGCAACGATACGAGTCCACGACATGCAGGTCGCGACCGAGCGAGATCATGGGAATCACGTCAAAGTTGCGCAGGTGGTCGAGCAGACGGTGCAGCTCGTCGACCGGCATAGCCTGGTCAAACAGCACCTCGTCGGTCTGAGCATCGACCACGTGCGCACCATTAAAAGCCACCAGCAGGCCATCGTGGTTCTGAAGATCGAGCTCCTGCGCCAGAGCATGAAGCCCCCATGCGGGACGGCCCGAAGCCAAGATGAGCTTGATGCCCGACTCCTGCGCCGCGAGCAGCTTCTCGCGCGTGCGCGGGCTGATCACCTTCTGGTCGTTGGTGAGCGTACCGTCGATATCCATTGCAATGGCCTTGATTGCCATATATGCCTCCCTGCGTTGAGTTTGTCGCGCACCATCATATCCGAGCCGAGCATCCCCCGAAGAACATTTTTGAAAAAGATACTTGCCAAATCGCTGGAGCCTGATTAAGTTAAAGACGACCGCTCCGGTGGTCACGAATTGATCGAGCATATTCAGTTTCAGTTTTCAGCGTGTAAGAGAAAGAAGATCGGCATATGAACATTAAGCATCTTTTATCGACAACTAAATAGCGGAGCAAGACCGCCCGAGGCGCTCGTTAACGCCAGTTGTTCCGTCTAAGCACGGAGCACGCCCATCAGCCGGCAAACGTTCCTCGAGCATATTGACCCCATAGCGCCCAATCCAGCACATCAAACTCGGCAAGCACATCACCAACGACACCCAGCACATTACTCGCAAGCAAGCACATCACAGATTGGAAACACCATGAACACCACCCATCTCCAAACTGCCGGCACCGTTCTCCAGGCTCGCATCGACCGCGCCCTGCACGGCGGCTACGACGCCAACTTCGCCGCCGCAACGATCGCGAACTTCGCCCTGCTGCCCATCGACGAAGCCCTGAGTAACCACGAGTTTTCGGCAAATCGATGCGCCGAGATCATGAACAATCCAGCCATCCACAAACTTACCGACCCTTACCTCGGGCCCCACGGCAAGACCAACGGCCCGTATACCATGGGCCATCTGGCGCACATGGTTACCGCACTCGACACTAAGCTTCGGCTCGAGATGGACGACGAGACGCGGATGACATTAATGGATCATCGATACGACCTACAAAACGCGCTGACGCTCCCCATTCACGACCTCGCCATGGGTCTCAACGCCTTGGAGGCACGGCACCAGCAGGCAAACTGCGGGCAGGACGATACGGCAGACCCATCGGGACCACCCAGCATCATGGTGCTCGACCGCGAACGTTACAACCGCGCAACCGCCCGATTCCAGGCCGGCCCGACGACGGTTCGCACCCTTATCGACATGCTCCGCATACTCAGCCTCAATCGTCTCTTCGACGGTTATCGAGCATTGGCGCCTGTTGGCCTTCGCACCCAGACAGTCCGGATTATCGATATCCAGCAGCTGCAGTTCGAGCGCTACCGCGATGAATGGGAGATGAGCCGAAGCATCGTTCACTTCTACCAGAAGCGCTACGACCCCAACGAATTTCCCGATGATCTCGAGCGCCAGCTGCACCTTGCCTACACCGCGCCCATTGCCACGCTGATACGACTTGGCGCATTCGACGAGTCGCTGGCAAAAGCCGCCGACCGCAAAGTTACAACGGAGCTTGAGCGCAGGCTCGATCGAGCCTTTGAGCTTTAGCGCCAGCTTCACCAACCCTAATAGAACCTCGTCCTACGTTAAGAAAGGAACCTTCATGGACACCACTCAGACCCCTGTCATCAGCCCGCTCACGATGCGCGAGTCGGCTCGTGGCATAACGCTCACTTCCGTCTACGACGAGATGCTCGCCCGACGTGAGCTTTCCGTCGTGGGCGACATCAACAGTGCGATGGCACACGATCTGTGCCAGCAGATTCGTCTGCTCGAGGCCGCAGACCCCACGGCCCCCATCACGGTCTTTGTTGCCAGCCCCGGCGGCAGCGTGCGCGCCGGCCTCGCCATCTACGACACCATGCGCCTCTCGCCGTGCCCCATCCACACCGTCTGCCTGGAGTTTGCGGCCTCTATGGGCGCCATCATCTTCATGGGTGGCGACGAGCGCCGTATGGCGCCCCATGCAGAACTCATGATTCACGACCCGCTCATCCCGCAAGGAGCTGGGGGCTCGGCCCTAGCACTCCAGGAAACAAGCCGGCGTCTCATGCAGACCCGCAAGGCCCTGACGCAAATCCTGTCTGATCGCAGCGGCCTTTCGGCCAAGCGTATCCAAACACTCACGGCAAAGGATACGTACCTTTCGGCCGAGCGCGCCGTCGAGCTCGGCTTTGCCCACGGCATTCTCACCTCCACCAAGGAGACCGCCCATGTCTAACCTCAACACAGCCCTGCATGCCCCGGCCCCCACCATCCTTGCGCAAGCCCACGCACTCTCGTGTGATACGCGTCAAACGGGCCTCAACAACAATATGCTCGTAATCGGGCCTTCGGGCGCCGGCAAGACCCGCAACGTTCTTAAGCCCAACCTGCTGCAGATGAATGCGAGCTATATCGTGCTCGACACTAAAGGGACGCTTTGCCGCGAAGTCGGACCCGTGCTTGCCGCGCACGGCTATCGTGTGCAGCGCCTCAACTTTGCCGATCTTGACGATACGGCCACCATGCCCAAGGACGTCGAGCAATGCGGCTACAACCCGCTCAACCACATCCGCCGCACCAAAGACGGCAAGCCCAACCAACAGGACATCATCTCGGTCGCCAAGGCCATCTGTCCCGTCGAGGACCAAACCCAGCCGTTTTGGGACCATGCAGCAGCCAACCTGCTTTCCTGCCTGATCGCCTATGTGTGTGAGCAGCTGCCCGTGGAGGAGCAGACGTTTTCATCGGTGATCGACCTTTGCGAACATGTCCAAGACCGCGCCACGGCACGCCTCTTCGACGACCTGCAGACCACCGACTCCACAAGCTATGCGCTCTCGCTCTGGCGGCGCTACTCCCCCACCATCACGGCCGAAAAGATGCATGCGAGCATCATGGGCATCCTTGCCGAAAAGGTCATGTGCCTGGGCTTTGATGGTGCACGCCGTCTGTACACCGATGCGAATCAGATCGATTTCGCGGCTCTGGGATGCGAGCGTCGAGCGCTCTTCGTCACCGTCAGCGATCTCGACCGTAGCCTCGATCCGCTCACCAACCTGTTTGTAACGCAGGCCTTCGCGGGACTCATCCGCTACGCCGACGCGCAGCCCGACGGTCGCCTTGCGATACCGGTTCGATTTATGCTCGACGACTTTGCCAACCTGCAGATACCGCAAATCGATAACGTTCTGTCCATCATCCGCAGCCGCGAGATCTGGGCAACCCTACTGCTGCAGTCAACAAACCAGCTCGACGCACTCTATGGCGAGGCACGAGCCCGCTCCATCATGGGCAACTGCGACACGCAGCTCGTACTAGCCTTTCAGGACCCCGAGAGCGCCCGCGTCTTTTCCGAGCGTGCCGACGTGCTGCCCAGTACGCTCATGGCAACGCCCGTCGACCGTTCCTGGCTCTTCGTCCGCGGCCACGCCCCACAACAAGTTGAGCGCTTTAGGCTCGAGGACCACCCGCTCTATGTAGAACTCCCCGAAGCCCAAAACGCTCAGATTGAACCCTCACGCTAGCGGCGCTCGTCTTCCGGTGCGCCCTCGACGATTGCGATGCCTGCCGAGGCGCCCAGCGCGCTGGCACCCGCCTCGATAAATGCGAGAGCCTCCTCGTAGTTGTGGATGCCGCCAGCCGCCTTGATTGCCACGGCGTCGCCAAGCACCTCACGCATCAGCTGCACATCTTGGAGTTTGGCGCCGCCAAAGCTTCTGCCGGTCGACGTCTTAAGAAAGCCCGGCTTAGCCTCAAGGGCAATTTCGCACACGCGACGCTTGGCGGCGTCATCGCCATCCAGCTTGCACATCTCGACGATTACCTTATCGGTGATACCGCGCTCACGGCAAAAATCGGCGATCGCAGTCATCTCGTGCTCGATGGCGCCAAAGTCACGGTTCTCAACCGATTCCTGGTTCAACACGTAATCGATCTCGGTAAAGCCGCATGCGGCATACTCTTCGAACCTCGCGAGTTTTTCCTCAAGCGTCATCGTTCCCTGGGGAAAGTCGATAGCGCCGGCAAGGATGATGTCAGAACCCTCGAGCATGGCGCGACCCGTCGCATATTCCTGCAGATTCGCAAACACGCAACGGAAGTCATACTTCAGCGCCTTCTCGACATATTGTTCGAACGTGTCCTCGGGCGCGTCGATGTAGTCAATGTGCTTATTGATGGGCTTGGCAAGGGTCATGCTGGACCTCCCCTGTTCGGGACTGGCAATCGATTCGTGGTTTCGCGCGAAAAACCACGTTCAATGTACGCCCGTAAAACATGTAGCGCACTTGCCTTCCGGTAAGTGGTATGAAATTAGCCGTAGAAGTATATTGCTAACGTCGAAGAGCGTCGTGAATCAAGAGCGGCCATCGAGCGCCATGTCGATGCGCTCCACCCCATCTAAACAGCAAAAGGGCCCGTATCCCAACGGATACGGGCCCCTTTCAGCCATAAGCCAACTCGGCCGTAAAAACTACTTGCGATGAGCGCGGTAGAACTCGATGAGCGCCTGGGTCGAAGCGTCCTGCTCGGCCTTGGCAGCGTCGTCGTGGAAGGCCGGGGTGATCTGCTTGGCAAGCTGCTTGCCCAGCTCGACGCCCCACTGGTCGTAGGAGTCGATGCCCCAGACCGTGCCCTCGACAAACGTGATGTGCTCGTACAGGGCGATGAGCTCGCCGAGTGCGAACGGGGTCAGCGTGTCGCCGAAGATCGAGGTCGTCGGACGGTTGCCCTCAAAGCAGCGAGCCGGGACGATCTGTTCGGGCGTGCCCTCGGCACGAACCTCGTCGGCCGTCTTACCAAAGGCGAGCGCCTTGGTCTGGGCCAGGAAGTTGCCCAGGAACAGCTCGTGCACGTCCTGACCGCTGTCGGTTGCGGGGTTGGCGGTGTTGGCGAAAGCGATAAAGTCGGCCGGAACCACCACGGTGCCCTGGTGCAGCAGCTGGTAGAAGGCGTG
The DNA here is from genome assembly GCA_900542125.1 of uncultured Collinsella sp. Taxonomy (GTDB): domain Bacteria; phylum Actinomycetota; class Coriobacteriia; order Coriobacteriales; family Coriobacteriaceae; genus Collinsella. The sequence goes on from UQMO01000007.1 coordinate 21,669, forward strand.
CTGACCGTTGGTGCCGGGCTCGCCCCAGAAGATCTCACCGGTATCGGAGGTCACAGCGCTGCCGTCCCAGCGGACGTGCTTGCCGTTGGACTCCATGGTGAGCTGCTGCAGGTAGGCTGGGAAACGGTGCAGGTACTGGCAGTACGGCAGCACGGCGTGGCTCTTGGAACCGAAGAAGTTGACGTACCAGACGTTGAGCAGGCCCATCAGCGCGACGGCGTTGTTCTCGAGCGGGGTGTTGCAGAAGTACTCGTCGATGGCGTGGAAGCCCTCAAGGAACTGCTGGAAGCGCTCGGGACCGAGCACGACGATCAGCGACAGACCCACGGCGGAGTCGACAGAATAGCGACCGCCGACCCAGTTCCAGAAACCAAAGGCGTTGGCAGGGTCGATACCGAAGGCCTCGACCTTGTCGAGAGCGGTGGAAACGGCAACGAAGTGCTTTGCCACGGCCTCGGCATTCTGCTCATCGGAGCCGTCGATGGCGCCCTGAGCCTTGAGCTGCTCGAGCATCCAGGTCTTGACCTCGCGAGCGTTGGTAAGGGTCTCGAGCGTGGTGAAGGTCTTGGAGACGATGATCACGAGCGTGGTCTCGGGATCCAGACCCTTGAGCTTCTCGGCCTGGTCGTTGGGGTCGATGTTGGAGATGTAGCGGCAATCGATACCGGCGTCGGCATAGGGACGCAGGGCCTCGTAGGCCATGACCGGACCCAGGTCGGAGCCGCCGATGCCGATGGACACCAGATGCTCGATCTTCTTGCCGGTAACGCCCTTCCACTCACCGGAGCGCACGCGCTCGGCAAAGGCATACATGCGATCGAGGACCTCGTGCACGTCGGCGACGACGTCCTGGCCGTCGACGATAAGCTGGCCCTTCTCGCTTGCCGGACGGCGCAGCGCGGTGTGCAGCACGGCGCGGTCCTCGGTGGTGTTGATGTGCTCGCCGGAGAACATGGCGTCGCGGCGCTCCTCGAGCTTCACCTCGCGGGCAAGATCGCACAGCAGCTTGACGGTCTCATCGGTCACCAGGTTCTTCGACAGATCGAAGTGAAGGTCGCCGGCGTCAAAGCTCAGCTTGTTCACGCGGTCGGCGTCAGCGGCGAACCAGGCCTTGAGGTCGATGCCCTCGGCCTCGAGCTTCTCCTGATGAGCCTCGAGCGCCTTCCAAGCGGCAGTCGACGTAGCATCGATAGGTGCGGCAACAGTTGCCATAAAGTCCTCCTCAGCATACGGGCGCACACCTCCATGCGCCCGGACATTCAGATGCCACTATTCTAGCGCAGGTCAAGACTATAATCAGCGAGCGTTGCCAATCGGCCCCCAAACGGCAACCGACCAAAAAGGGACAGGTTTATTTTGGCAGGTCAAACGCTTTACCAATCAAAAAGAACCTATCCCTTTATGCCAAATATTAGGCCGCGGCGCACACGCTGCCGAGCAACTCACGCAGAGGAGACCCAATGCCCTCCAGCAGTTCGGGCGCGATAATGGCGAAAACGGGAACCTCGCCGGCACCCACAACGACGGGCACTTTTCCCTCGGAGACGATGCATCCATAAGGCACAAAGCCGTCCTCACCGGCATCGAGCGCCGCCATACGACGGGCGAGCTCGCGCGCAAAGCCGGCAGTATCGGCATCGCCGATCGCCAGGACAAAGTCCACGCCTTCGTCGGTCGCCAAGGCCACGGCTTCGTCGATCAGCTCGTCTCCCCCGTCGCCCCCGACCAGACCGCAGCGGAAAAGCACGCGCTCGAGCAGGGCGCGATCGAGCGAGCTCAGCGCCGCCGAAACGAGCTCATCACGCGTGTGCTTGTCGCCTCCCAGCACGACCAGTGCCTTGGTGCCGCCATAGTGGGCAACCAATCGCCCGCACCAGCGAGCCACATCCCCATCCGCAACCAAGCGCGTCGGCATACCAAACCCATAGTTGACCATTATCCCCACAATCCTTCCGTGCGTATAGGCGGTATCAATCGTTAGGCTCATGCTACGAAGCGAGGTTTTCCGAGCTGTTTCGCGCTCTTTAGAGCTGCGTTAAAAACCCGATGCAACCGCACGACCATACCCGCCAAAGAGGGACAGGTTTTGACGATGTCCGCGCAAGCGGGTATTATCGAACATGTATTCGATAAGAACATGTGTTTGATGGGAGGAAGCGTGGCACACGAGCAGCACACCTACATCTGCATCGACCTCAAGACGTTTTATGCCAGCGTCGAGTGCGTCGATCGTGGGCTCGATCCGCTCACCACCAACCTGGTCGTTGCCGACGAATCGCGCGGACGCACGACCATCTGCCTCGCCATCACGCAATCCATGAAGGACCTCGGGATACACAACCGCTGCCGCCTGTTCGAGATTCCCGATGGCATCGACTACATCAAGGCGGTGCCGCGCATGCAGCACTATATGGAGGTGTCGGCGCAAATCTACGGCATCTATCTGGAATACGTGAGCCCGCAAGACATTCACGTCTATTCAATCGACGAGTGTTTTATCGACGTGACGCCCTATCTAGACCTCTACCATACCGATGCAGAGGGGTTCGCCTGCATGTTACGCGACGAAGTCCTCGCGCGTACCGGCATCACGGCGACGGTCGGCATCGGCCCTAACCTATTCCAGGCCAAGGTTGCACTCGATATCACCGCCAAGCACGTGCCCAGTCGCATCGGCAAACTCGACGACGAGACCTTTCGCAAGGAGATCTGGCCCCATCGCCCCATCACCGACATCTGGGGCATCGGCCCCGGCGTGGCGGCCCGTCTCGAGAAATACGGCGTCTACGATCTGATGGGCGTCGCGGCGCTCGACGAAAACCTGCTTTACGACGAGCTCGGCGTCAATGCCGAGTATCTCATCGACCACGCCTTCGGGCGCGAGCCGACAACCATCGCCGATATTCAGGCCTATCGCCCACAGGCAACCTCAACAACCACGGGGCAAGTGCTATCGAAAGGCTATGCCTATGAGCAGGCCTACACCGTCTTGCGCGAGATGGTCGACAACGCCGTGTTGGACTTAGTCGATAAGCACGTGGTCTGCGACAGCATCTCGCTCTTTGTGGGCTACGCGAGCGAACGAGCCGACATACGCCGGCTCGATGCCAGCGGTACAGCGCAATATGTGGACGGATGCGGACACCTACGCTCGAGCACGTCGAGTATCGAACCCACCGCAACCGCCGGCCCCGAGCTCGCGCCCCGTGCGCCCAAGCCCGTCCAGCGCGATGACGAACGGCGCCGCCTGGTGCGCGAGGCGCAGGCAATCGATGGCATCTTTGTGGGAGAGCACGGCGGCAAACCGCGCGGTGGCTATGCTGCGCTCTTTGCACACTCAAACGCCTCGCGAAAGCTGCCCGAGCGCACCAATTCGTTTAAGAAGATCATGGGCTATTTCGATGAGCTCTGGGCGCAGACTGTCGATCCCAAACGACCGGTCAAGCGCATCAACCTGGGCTTTGGCAACCTCATGCCCGAAGAATTTGCCACCATCGACCTGTTTAGCGATGTTAAGGCCGATGAGCGCGAGCGCGACCTGGCGCGCGCCGTCCTGGCTGTGAAAGGCAAGTACGGCAAGAACGCGCTCGTCAAGGGATTAAGCTTTACCGCTGGCGCCACCGCACGCGAACGCAACGATCAGGTGGGAGGACATCGTGCCTAAGTCCCAACAACAGCCGATGCGGCCACCGACACCTTTTGAACGTCTAGCGGACCCTGAGGGAAGACGTCGCTCCGCCGACCCCAAACTTACCGCCAACGGCGCCGTCCGCGCCGGCCGTGCCGCGCAGTTTATGCCCTTTGCCGCCCTCACGGGATACTACGAGCTCGTGCGCAAACAAGAGATCACTGTTGAGCCCAAATGCGAACTCACGGAAGAAAAAGCTCTCGAGCTTTCGAAAAAGCTCGAGGGCCTCAAACGCGGCGACCTGGTGCGCGTCACCTATTACGATACGTACGGCTATCGTAGCCGCACGGGCATTCTCGACGAAGTGTTACCCGCATTCAAGCTGCTCAAACTCAGGGATATCGCCATCAACTTCGACGATATCCAAGGCATCGAGCTACGCGGACGAGCCTAGACAAGGACGCGCATCCAAGGCAAGGCCTACAGCTTCATAACGTAGTAACCCGCATCTCTCACGGCCGCCACGAGAGCGCCGCGGTCGATCGGCTGCTTAGAGCGTACGCGTGCCGTGTGGTCCGTATACGTCACCGTTGCCCACACGTCATCCAGCGCATTGAGGGCATTCTCAACGTTTTGAGCACAGCCATCGCAGCTCATGCCGCCGATGAGCAACTCATCGCTATAGGGGTAGTGGGACGGATCGGTATCCGCAACCACTACCTTCTTGGCCTTCTTACCGCTCGCGCCATCGCTGCAGCAGCTCTTTCCGTGTGTCGAAGCGACAATGCGCCGCAGGCCAAAGAACATGCCAACGACAATCACGGCAAGCACAATGAGATTCGCAGGGTTGAGCAAGTCACTCATGCGTTCCCCTTTCAAGTAGCCCTATCTAGATACCCCCATGGGGTGTCCCCATCTTAACCCAAAAACATGTCCGTTCGGTCAATTAGTTTCCCTGTTCAAACTTTTTAGTTGACCAGGGCTTACTTTCGTGTATAAGTTTTCCTAGGCTAACAGTGAGGACCAGAAGGAGCGCCGTGACTCGAACCATAGACATTCCAACGTTTCAGGCAGCGGTCGTGCGCAACTGCTCCCCCACGCTCGCGAGCATCAAGCCGGCATCGCTCTTTACCTATCCCGGCGTTTACGCCAACCAAAACGGAAAACCCGGCGCCGCCCATATCGAAGGGCGACGCTCTCGCCTGCTCGCCGTCATAGCCCAATGCAACCGCGAGCTCCAGCCACTCGGGATCCATATGAGCGTTTTGGTCTGGCGCCCCTGCGGAGCGCTCATCTATGTGTACCGCCCTGCGGACCTCATGCGATACCTCTCCGACCCCCGCGCCACGACGGCGCTTGCCGCCGAAGGTTACGATGTCCACAACCTGCCCGCATCACTGGTGCATCTCGCCGCGCGCATCACGCTGGCAAGCAGAAATGCCGCAGAAAGCGCCTATGACGGCAGCGTCTGCGCACTCGCGCGAAATAGGCACTGCGATACGGGGTGCATGTGCGAGTTCCCCCACGAAATTGGCTATTTTTTGGGCTATCCCTACGAAGATGTCCATCAGTTTATCGTCCAGCACGGCGAAAACTATAAGGTCTTTGGCGCATGGAAGGTATACACAAACGTTGAGCAGGCGCTCACGACCTTCGATTCCTATCGCGCATGCACGCAATACCTTACCTACATCTATCAACAGGGCTGCACCCTGGGACAACTTGTCCAGGCAACCCGATAGAGCATACAAAACGCGGCCGCACGCCGCACAACCGAAAGGAAAACATATGAGCAAGATCGCAGTCGTCTACTGGAGCGGCACGGGCAACACCGAGGCCATGGCAAACCTCGTCGCCGAGGGCGCAAGCGGTGCCGGCGCCGAGGCAAAGGTCATCTCCTGCGCCGACTTCTCCGCAGACAAGGCCGCTAGCTATGACGCCATTGCCTTCGGCTGCCCCGCCATGGGTTCCGAGGAGCTTGAGTATGACGAGTTCCAGCCTATGTGGGACGAGGTCAAGGAGACCCTCGGTGACAAGAAGGTCGTCCTCTTTGGCTCCTATTCGTGGGCCGAGGGCGAATGGATGGACAACTGGAAGGCGGACGCCGACGAGGCGGGTGTTAACGTCGTCGATTCCGTCATCTGCTACGACGCCCCCGACGACGAGGGCGAAGCGGCCTGCAAGGCCCTGGGAGCGGAGCTGGCCTAACGAAGCCGTCAGAAAGTCGCAAGGCAACTGACAGCCGAGTGCCGTACAACAACAGTCGCTCATGCCCAAACAAAAACGGGGACCGGATATTCACATCCGGTCCCCGTTTGTTATATCGATAACCTCGACGCGCCGCTACGAGATATTGCCCAAGAACGCCTTGGTGCGTTCGCTCTTGGGATGGTCGAAAACCTCGCTCGGCGTGCCCTCCTCCACGATAACGCCGCCGTCCATAAAGACAACGCGGTCGGCGACGTCGCGGGCAAAGCCCATTTCGTGCGTCACGACGATCATGGTCATGCCGTCGCGTGCCAGGTCGCGCATGACACCCAGAACGTCGCGGACGAGCTCGGGGTCGAGCGCCGACGTAGCCTCGTCAAAGAGCATGACGTGAGGGTTCATCGACAAGGCACGGGCGATGGCCACGCGCTGCTGCTGACCGCCCGAAAGCTGGCTCGGCATAAAGTCGATACGCTCGGCAAGACCGACCTTGGTCAGCTCCTCGACGGCAATCTTTTCGGCCTCTTCCTTGCTGCGCTTGAGCACCTTTTGCTGCGCAAGCATGACATTCTTTTTGACTGACAGGTGCGGGAACAAATTGAACTGTTGGAACACCATGCCCAGATGCGTGCGCACCTTGTTGAGGTCGACACCCTTGGCGCACACATCCACGCCCTCAACGATGATCGAGCCGCTCGTGGGATGCTCCAGACGATTGATGCAGCGAAGCATCGTCGACTTGCCCGAGCCCGAAGGACCCAGGACTACGACGACCTCGCCCTTGTGCACATCCAGATCGATATCGCGCAGGACCACGTTATCGCCAAAGGCCTTCTGGAGATTCTTGATGCTGACGACGACCTCGTTCGAGTTATTGGTTTCGCTCATAATAGAACCTCCTTACAGACCAGCGATATGGTCGGCGGGCGTCGCGACAACCTGTCCGGCGCTCTTGGTGGGACGCTTCTTTTTGGTTTCGGCCGTGCCCAAAAGCCTCGCCTCAAGACCGCTCACCAAGCGTGCAAGCGGCAGGGTGATGACCAGATAGAACAGGGCGGCAACCACATACGGCGTGATGGAGCCCGTCGTGGCCACGATGGTGCGGGCGTTCATGACGATCTCGACCACGCCCACGGCCGCGAGCAGCGACGTATCCTTGTAAAGCAGGATAAACTCGCTGGTCAGCGTAGGCAGGACATTGCGGAACGTCTGCGGAATCATAACGTAGAGCAGCGTCTGGAAGGCATTCATGCCCAGCGAGCGAGCGGCCTCGTTTTGGCCCTTGGGGATCGACTGAATACCGGCGCGGAAGATCTCGCACAGGTAGGCGGACGAGTTCATGGCCATGACGATGACGCCCAACACATAGTCGTCCACCTTGACGCCGGCAAGCGGCAGGCCAAAGAACGCGATGTAGATCTGCAGGAACGCCGGCGTACCACGGATGATATTCACATAGATGCCGGCAAGGCAACGAAGGATGCGCGACTTGGAGATGCGCATGAGCGACAAGGCAAAGCCAAAGGGAATTGCCAGCGGAAACGCCACGAGCACGATCGAGAGCGACATGAGGAAGCCTTTGAAGACGATCGGCAGGCTCTGGACCAAAATGACCGGGTTCAGGAACAGGCGAAGGAACATGTTGGAATTCCATGCCTCGACCCACGGCTGCTCCTTAAGGTCGGCCAGGAAGTTATCGAATGCCGTCACGCCCTTAATCTCGACGGAAGGAATCTTGGAGATCTTCTTGGTCGAACCATCGGCCAAAGTGTAGGTGCCGCTAAAGGCCTCATCGCCGCCCTCGACGGGGAAGGTCACGCCGTAGACCTCGACACGGAAAAAGCCGCCGGCAGGCGCCGTCTCGCCAAAGTCGATCTTGAGCGTCTGGCCGTCAGCCTTGCACGTGGGCTTCATGGGCGTACGATCCATGAGGTCCTCGCCCGAGAGCATCGTCAATCGCGTGTCATCGGTACCAAACGTCGTGCCGTCGACAAACGTCAGCGAAAGACCGCTCAGTTCCTCGTCGGCATCGGCCTGAACTTCCCAGGTGATGCGCGTCTCGGTACCGCCGACCACAGCGCTACCCGAACCGGTATTGGGTCGGGCGGTAATCTTTGCGGTCTCAAGCGCCTGGGCGGTCGTGGGCGCATATGCCCCCGCACACACCAGCGCGAGCGCCACGGCCATGACGCAGGCTAGCTTTTGGAGCAAGGCGGGCAGTGGAAAACGCTGCTCCGCGGCCCCTTTGTTCAGTCGAGACAAGGTGGCTCCTATCGTAGAAGTTGCCGGCAAAACGAGACGGAAATGTTCTCCGTCAAGAGAAGCGCAAAGGCCCTCTCCGCCAAAACGGAAAGGGCCTGCGCACAATCAAGTAGCTATTTTACTTGATGTTGTACTTAGCCATGAGGGCATCAACGGTACCGTCATCGGTCAGGTCCTTGATGGCCTGGTTGATGTCGTCCTTGAGCTTGGTGTTGCCCTGATTGACGGCGATGGCATACTCCTCGCCGGTGCTGATCTGCTTGATGGTCTGGCAGGTGTTGAACTGCTCGGCGGTCAGCTGGCTGGCAACGGAGCGGTTGGTGACCACGGCGTCGCCCTTATCGGACTGCAGGGCGCTGAAGCACTCGGTGGCATCCTTGTAGGGGACAATGTTGGCCTTGGGGAAGTTCTCCTGGGCAAAGGCCTCGGCGGTAGAACCGGACTGGACGATAATCGTAGCGTCGGCGTTGTTGAGCTTCTCGCTGTAGTTGTCGGCCGTGATATCGGCGTTGTCGACCTTGGTCACGATAGCCTGATCGTCCATGTAGTACGAATCGGAGAACGCGACCTCCTTCTCACGCTCGGGCGTGTCGGTGATAGCAGCGATGGCAACATCGTACTTGGCGCCCGAGGCGACACCGGGAACCAGCGTATCGAAATCGTTGTTCACGTACTCGACATCCAGGCCCAGCTTGTCACCGATAGCCTTAATGAGCTCCAGGTCAAAGCCCTGATAATCGCCGTTGTCGTCCTTGTACTCAAACGGCGCGTACTCGGCAGAGGTGCCGACGGTCAGCGTACCGTCCTTGACGAGCGCGTACTCCTTGGAGCCGTCGACCTTCTCGACCTTCACGTCGTCAGAGCTGCTGGAACCGGCATCAGAACCAGAGGTGGCGTTGGACGAGCCACAGCCCGTCAGTGCGAGGGCGAGCGCCATGGCGCCCGTGGCGGCAAATGCGCCAAGCTTCTTGAGCTTCATAATCAGTCTCCTTCCGGTGACCCCGTTTGATTCAGAGGTCTGCAAAAACTGATGGCTATTATGCACCCGCTTGGGAGAATCTGCAATTAGAAAACTGATTGAAACAAACCCATAACGTGAATGGAACACTCCACTTTGTGACAGTTATTACTGCTGCAATGACCTTAACAGTTTGATTTCAGCCGCATAACCTGCAAGTTCGTTCGGTGTCTCCAAAATGAATGGCAATGCGCGCAAGCGGCTATTCGATACAATATTCTGCATAACCTGCATACCACCGCCAAACTCTTCACTACCCAGATAGCCCTTACCGATGCATTCGTGGCGGTCCTTATGGGCGCCGCAGGGATTCTTGGAGTCATTAATATGCACGGCGCGCAAGCGCTCGATACCCACCACACGATCGAACTCGTCGAGTACGCCGTCCAGATCGTGGACGATGTCATAGCCGGCGTCATTCACATGGCAGGTGTCTAGGCAAACGCCCAGCTTGGCCGACAGCTCGGGGCGCTCGGCAGCAACGCCCTCGATGATGCGCGCCAGTTCCTCAAAGCTGCGGCCCACCTCGGTGCCCTTGCCGGCCATGGTCTCGAGCAGCACCGTCGTCTGCTGGCCCTCAAACATCACCTGGCACAGGGTGTCGACGATCATCTGAATGCCGGCATCAGTCCCCTGCCCCACATGTGCGCCGGGGTGAAAGTTGTAGTAGTTGCCGGGCAGTGCTTCCAGACGCTGCAAGTCCTCGGCCATTGCCTCCAAGGCAAGCTCACGCGCCCGCTCTTTGGCAGAACAGGGGTTGTAGGTATAGGGGGCATGCGCCACGAGTGGGCCGAAGTCGTTTTGCTCCATAAGCTCGCGCAGGGCCGCCACGTCATCCATGTCAAGATCTTTCGCCTTGCCGCCGCGCGGGTTGCGCGTAAAGAATGCAAAGGTATTGGCGCCAATGGATAGCGCCGTCTCCCCCATCGCCCGATAGCCCTTCGTCGTCGAAAGATGACACCCAATCGTCAGCATCTCCAGCTCCCTCTCATCAGTTGCGGTGAAATAGCTCCTGTCGATGCCCTATTCTGCCGCAAACAGGAACTATTCCACCGCAACTTATAAAAGGGGCATCAGGAGCGCGTTTTGCTGAAGACTTTAAGCATGGCCGTTACGGGGCCCGGCTGGAAGCGTCGGCGCACGTCATCGAGACGCTCGGGGATATCGATATGCTGTGGGCAGTGGCGCGCGCATTTGCCGCACTTGACGCAATTGCTCACCAGCTTGGCCTCGCTTGTACGCACCGCGCTCGCCGTAAAGTACTGCGATAGACCCGTAAACCAGCTGTGCGCATAACTCGCGTTGTAGGCGGCAAAGCAGCCGGGAATGTTGATACCCTTGGGACATGGCATGCAGTAGCCGCATCCCGTGCAGGGCACACGGTTCGATTTCTCAAACTCCATCAACACGCGCGCAATCGTGTCGAGCTGGTTGGCAGTCATCGAATTCGGCAACACGAGGTCTGCCAGTGACGAATTCTCGTCCACCTGCGCGGTATCGGTCATACCCGAAAGCAGCATCGTCACCTGAGGATGATTCCACACCCACGAAAGACCCCAGGCGGCAGGAGTGCTCAAATGCGGGTCACGGGCACTATCGAGCACAGCGCGGGCCCGTGGCGGCAGCTTGCCCGCTAAACGCCCGCCCAGCAGCGGCTCCATCACAAACACCGCGAGGCCTCGCTCGGCGGCGGCCATGAGTCCCGCCGTTCCCGCTTGGTAATGCTCGCCGGCATAGTTGTACTGGATCTGGCAAAAATCCCAGTCATATGCGTCAAGCATCGTAAGGAAGTCCGCCGCGCTGCCGTGGTACGAAAAACCAATCTGGCGAATGCGCCCCGCCGCCTTTTGATGCGCGATCCAGTCCTCGATACCCAATGCCGCCACACGCTCCCATTGCACGGGCGAGGTGATGTTGTGCATGAGGTAGTAGTCGATATGGTCGGTCCGCAGGCGGCGCAGTTGCTCGTCAAAAAAGCGGTCGAAATCCTCCGCAGATTTGCACGAAGCGTGTGGCAACTTGGTCGCAAGCAAAACCTGGTCGCGTAAGCCCAGGCGCTCAAGCGAAGCGCCCGCACAGGCTTCGTTGCCGGGATAGAGATAGGCCGTGTCCAGGTAGTTAATCCCCTGCTCCACCGCACGCGAAATGATGGCATCGGCCGTCTTTGCATCGGGGCGTCCCGGCGCACCGGGAAACCTCATGCATCCCAGCCCCAACGCCGAGATACGGTTACCGCTTTTGGGGTCAACGCGATATTGCACGGCCCCTCCCTTCGCCATCGGTGCCCCGGTCACGCGAAACACAACGGTCACGCCGCCGAAACAACTTGGAATCGCAATTGAGAACGTATCGTAACGCAGCAGAAATCGAGCCGTCACGACGCCGCTTTAACATCAGCAAAAAGCCCGATGAAAGGAGCCAACCATGCCCGCGCTCGACCTTTGGAACCTCACTTCCCAGCTCAAAAGCACCGATTATCGCTGGGTCGACCTCACCCACACGCTCTCGTGCGACACCCCGCACTGGTTTGGTTTTAAACCGTTCGAGTCCACCAAGCTTTTCGACTACCTGCCCGACACGCCCGAGGACATGCTCGCACCCATGCGCTGCTTTCAGTATTCGGTCGCCTCACAGTACGGCACCCACGTCGACGCGCCGCGCCACTTTCATGCAGACGGCCGCTCCCTCGGCGAGATCGAGCCCATTGAGTTTATGCATCCGCTCTGCGTGATTGACAAGCACGAGGAGTGCGCCGCAAACCCCGACTTTATCCTGACCGTCGAGGACCTTAAAGCCTGGGAGGACGAGCACGGCCGTATTCCCGAGGACGCCTTTGTCGCCTTCCGCTCCGATTGGTCCAAGCTGGCCGACCTCGAGAACAAGGACGAGGACGGTCAGCCCCACTACCCCGGTTGGAACCTCGACGCCATCAAGTGGCTTGTTGAAGAGCGCAACATCGGCGCTATCGGCCACGAGCCGGCAGACACCGACCCGGCGAGTGTGACCACGCGCGAGGACGCCTATCCCTACCCCGGCGAGCAATACATCCTCTCGGTCGACCGCTATCAGATCGAGGTCATGGACCATCTGGATGAGCTCCCCGCCACAGGCGCCGTCATCTTCTGTACCTTCCCCAAGGTTCGCGATGGCGTCGGATACCCCGCGCGCGTCTTTGCGGTCTGCCCCGCGGCGTAAGCGCACAGCGCATCCGTTCTTCTATATATTCGCCGTCCCGCATATGCAAGGCGCTCCGGCGGCTTACAATCCATCAGGCGCCCCTACGCGGGCGCCTTTTATATGGGGAGATGATTCACATGCAGATCAACAAGGTCGCCTTTATCGGCAAGGGCGGCGTCGGCCTGCTCTACGGCAGCATGATCGCCCGGGCGCTCGGCAACGACGCCGTCGAATACGTCATGGATGATGCCCGTTTTGAGCGCCATGCGAACGACGCGCTCACCGTCAACGGCAAGCCCTGCGATCTCACGTCCGTCCGTGCCAGCGAGGCAGCGCCCGCCGATCTGGTCATCCTGACGGTCAAGACCACCGGTCTCGACCAAGCACTCAAGACTATGGAGCGTGTCGTGGGACCCAACACGCTCATCGCCTCGCTATGCAACGGCATTACGAGCGAGCAAAAGATTGCCGAACGCTTTGGCTGGGAGCATACCGTTCTTGGTATCTGCCAGGGCATGGACGCCGTGTTCCTCAACGGCGCGCTCACCTTTACCAATGCGGGCGAGATCCGCTTTGGCGCGGCGGCCGGCACGAACCCCGCAACCGTCGCCGCTATCGACGAGCTCTACACGCGCTGCGGCATCGCCCATACCGTCGAGAGCGACATTGCGCACCGCATGTGGGCCAAACTCATGCTCAACGACGGCATCAACCAGACCTGCATGGCCTACGGCGGGACCTACGGAAGCGCCACGGAGCCGGGCTCCGAGCAGCGCCGCTGTTTTGTCTCCGCCATGCGCGAGACGCTTGCGGTTGCCAACGCCGAGGGCGTTGAGCTGACCGAGGCAGACCTGACGCAAATGGTGCACCTCATCGAGGGAATCGACCCCGCCGGTATGCCCTCGATGGCGCAGGACCGCATCGCACAACGAAAAACCGAAGTCGAGGAGTTCGCGGGCACCATTTGCCGCCTGGCCGCCAAACACGATATCCAAGTGCCGCAAAACGATTGGCTCTACCAGAGGATTCGCGAAATAGAAAGCAGCTGGTAGTGCTCGGCATACTGCAGCCAACAGATCCAATGGCAAAGCCGCCGCAAGGGGCACTCCCCTCGCAGCGGCTTCCTTTTTCATCTTTGGCCAAAAATCAGCTTCACAACGGTTAGAGCTGCGACTCCGACGCCTGCCCCTCATCGTCGCGACAAAGGACTACACCCGCACTTCCCAGCAGCGCGGCCGCGATCAACGCGCCGACCACAATAGAGGCAGCCCCACAAGACCCCTGCACACCTGCGACGAGCGCGGCCGTAGGACCAAGGCAACCAAGCGTCAATGCAATGGCGGCAACGGCGATATCTCGAGCGTTCACAAGACCACTTCCTCCAAGAGAAAGACCTTATTTCTCATGAACTAGTGTGCCCCGCGCCCATATGCGCGACGTACCGTCACGGTAAGGGCTCTGTTAGCTCAGGCGCATACATAGAACGGACGTCTTTACGTTGCCCTAAAGCTCGGTAAAGACACCCGTCCGCCAAATATCCGTGATGCAGAAAAATTACCAACCGGTGTAGTAGTCGGTGGTTCCGGCAGCGCAGCCGGAGTCATAGACCTTGCAATCGCCCTTGGAGCCCGTAAAGGTCGAGCCCTGGGCCATATCGCCCGCGGCAACAACGTAATAGCCGTCGGAATCGCGCCAGAAGCCCTCAGAATCCTGAGTCCATTCGCCCGTGCGATAGTGATAAAGCACATTGCTGCTGTAATAGGTCTCGCGGCGCCCGTTGTAGTTATTGACACCCGCAGAGCGCGTCAGGCCCGATCCGTTCGTGCAGGACGCGGCAGACGCGTAGGACGGAGTGTAACCGCCGTTGTAGTACGAAGCCTCGGCAGCCTCCGCCTCGGCGGCAGCCTCGAGCGCTTCGCGCTTGGCATCCTCAAGCGCAGTGCGCAGCTCATCGAGCTCGGTCGACTTGGCGTCGACCTCCCCCATAGTCAACAGGCTACCCGCACCGTCGATACAGCCCTGCAGCACAGCGCGCTCGTCATCGGTGGCATAGTCGCCATACATATTCATGATAATCTGAGCGCGCATTTCAAGGGAATCGCGCTTGGCCTCCATCGAGGCGTTCCACTCCTGCATGGAGCCATAACCATCGCCGCGATAATCAACGGGCTGTACCAGCGTCGTCTCGGACGGCGTAGATCCAACCGTATCGGACAGTGTTGCGGCGTGGGCATCAGTTGCACCGGCGCCCGCCAAAAGTGCCACGGTCAGAGCGGCGGAAAGGGCAGCGGCTTTCGGTTTTCGTGAATCGATCCTCATGTAGCTGGAAACCTCCGTAGTGCGTTTTTGCTGCGTTTGAGCTGCGTGTGATTCAATCGCGCTGCATAGTACCCCGAGCAAATCGCGACCTGCGGTTTTACTTAAAAGGTGCACGTCAATTGCGTAAAACTCACATCCTCTCAACAGGAGTTTTCCACAACTCGAATGCATAAAGCGTGTCAAAAACCCTGTTTTTGCACCCGTTCTATGCAAAAAATGCGCCTGTGCAACCATTGTTCGCACAGGCGCCTTGAGCAGGCATTTTATGCAGTTATACCTATCGAGTCGCAAGGGGTCCTTACACAAGTCGCCTTACTCGTCCAGCGCGGCGAAGGCCTGCTTCAGATCCCAAATGATATCCTCGGCGTTCTCGGTACCGATGGAAAGACGGATCGTGGAGGGCGTGATGTTCTGCTCGGCGAGCTCCTCGGCAGAGAGCTGGGAGTGCGTGGTGGTAGCCGGGTGCACGACGAGCGACTTGACGTCGGCCACGTTGGCGAGCAGCGAGAACACCTGCAGATGATCGATGAACTTCCAAGCTGCCTCCTGGCCACCCTTAATCTCAAAGGTAAAGATCGAGGCGCCGCCGTTGGGGAAGTACTTCTGATAGAGCTCGTGATCGGGGTGCTCAGACAGGCTCGGGTGGTTCACCTTGGCGACATGGCTGTCACCAGCCAGGAACTCAACGACCTTCTTGGTGTTCTCGACATGACGGTCAACGCGCAGCGACAGAGTCTCGGTGCCCTGGAGCAAGATCCAGGCGTTGAACGGGCTGATGCAGGCGCCCTCGTCACGCAGCAAGATAGCGCGGACATAGGTTGCGAAGGCGGCGGGACCGGCAGCCTCGGCAAACGAGACGCCATGGTAGGAGGGGTTGGGCTCGGCGATCTGCGCATACTTGCCGCTCGCCTTCCAATCGAAGTTACCGCCGTCGACGATCACACCGCCCAGCGAGGTGCCGTGGCCGCCGATGAACTTGGTTGCGGAGTGAACGACGATGTTGGCACCATGCTCCAGCGGACGGAACAGATACGGGGTGCCGAAGGTGTTGTCGACGACAACCGGCAGACCGTGCTTCTTGGCGATCTCGGAGATGGCGTCGATGTTGGGGATGTCGGAGTTGGGGTTGCCGAGCGTCTCGAGATAGATGACCGTGGTGTTGTCCTTGATGGCCCCCTCGACCTCTTCCAGGTTATGGGCATCGACGAAGGTGGTCTCGACGCCAAACTGGGAGAGCGTATGCTCCAGCAAGTTGTAGGAGCCACCGTAGATGGTCTTCTGAGCCACCACGTGGTCACCGGCCTGGGCAAGAGCCTGCAGGGTATAGGTGATGGCAGCAGCACCGGAGGCGACGGCAAGACCCGCCACGCCACCCTCGAGTGCGGCGATACGGTCCTCGAAGACGCCCTGGGTGGAGTTGGTCAGACGGCCGTAGATGTTAACGGCGTCGGCAAGACCAAAGCGGTCGGCGGCGTGCTGGGAGTTGCGGAACACATAGCTCGTGGTCTGGTAGATAGGCACGGCGCGGGAGTCGGATGCGGGATCGGCGCTCTCCTGGCCAACGTGAAGCTGCAGGGTATCGAAACCAAAGGTGTGCTCGGGGTTGTTGATGAACTGGCTCATGATGATCTCCTTGATCGAACAAAAGTAAATAAATTAGAGAGAAGTAAGTCGCTGTCTCCTGATCACGCCGACGGGCGCAAACAGGAGCCCGGCATTCGTCTTGGTAAGCAATTCATATGCGGGCCTCCTTTCGCATCCCGGTTCCGTGGTCGGTTTAATTACCTACCGCCTTTGTGTGTTTTGAATAGTACGAGCATTGTTTCGCTCGGTCAATCACTTAAAAGCGCTAACCTGTTATCGGTTTTTTAGATAGCTATCGAAAGGACGGGCACCGATGACCCTCCAGCAGCTTCGTTTTCTGATCGCCGTGGCAGAGTCCGGCTCAATCAACGCCGCAGCTCAGCGCCTCTATACCGCTCAGTCCAACATCTCAAACGCCGTCAAAAGCCTAGAACAAGAGCTCCATCTGGAGATCTTTACGCGCTCCAGCCGCGGCGTCACGCTCACCAACGACGGCACCGAGCTTTTGGGCTATGCGCGCCAGGTCGTAGAGCAGGCCGACATGCTCGAGGCACGCTACGAGGACGGTGGCACCCCGCAAGCCCGCCTCGCCATTTCCGCCCAGCACTACGCCTTTTCGGTCGAGGCCTTTGTCAACGTAGTCGAGCGCTGCCGCGACAGCAAGTTCGAGTTCATCATGCGCGAGACCACCACATCGCAGATCATCGATGACGTCCGTGCGTTTCGCAGCGATATCGGCATTCTGTATCTGGATGACTTTAACGCCCGCGTTCTGCAGAAGGCCTTCGCCGATGCCCGCGCAAGCTTCCATCCCCTATTCGACGCGACGGTCCACGTCTTCGTTAGCGAGCGCCACCCGCTCGCACGCCGCCCGCAACTGTCCCTTGCCGACCTCACGCCCTATACGCGCTACAGCTTTGAGCAGGGAACCTCAAACTCCTTCTATTACGCCGAGGAACCTTTTAGCTATATCCCTTGCGACCGCAACATACGAATCTCAGACCGCGGAACACTTACTAACTTACTTATCACGTCGAACGGTTACACCCTGTCGACCGGTGTCCTCTCCAATGAAATGCAATGGGGCATGGCATCGATCCCGCTAGCAGACGCCCCAACGATGCACGTTGGCTACATCATGCACGACGAGCGCAAGCCCTCTCCCCTGCTGCAGCAATATCTCGATGAGCTCGACCGCATCATCCATGCCAACTAACAGTCGGAAGACGGGGTAGAAATCGTAGATTGCTGGCCCCCGGCGGGCATGGCGCTACAATGGTCACTCACATGAAATGCACTCAACGAAAGGAAGCCCGTGAAGGTCATCATCTATACCGACGGCTCGGCCCGATCAAATCCGGGACGCGGCGGCTACGGCGCCGTGCTCAAATACACCAACCCCGCCGGCAAGACCTTCACCTCCGAGCTTTCGCGCGGCTACGCCAAGACCACCAACAACCGCATGGAGCTCATGGCGGTCATCGTGGCGCTCGAGGCGCTCAACCGCCCCTGCGAGGTCGAGGTCCATTCCGATTCGCAGTACGTCGTCAACGCCTTTAACAAGCACTGGATCGACGGCTGGAAAAAGCGCGGATGGAAAACCGCCAACAAGCAGCCCGTCAAGAACCGCGACCTGTGGGAGCGCCTACTCACCGCCAAAAGCAAGCACAAGGTTGAGTTCATCTGGGTTAAGGGTCACGCCGGTCACGAGCTCAACGAGCGCTGCGATGAGCTCGCCACCACGGCGGCCGACGGCAGCAACCTCGATATCGACGCCGGCTTTAACGAGAGCGACCTGTAATAGCGTTTTCGCGCAGCTTTATATCCCCACGCGCTACACTCATCCTGTAGACCAAACAACGCAAGGGGGACGTATGCTGCGCATCGCGACCATCGGCACATCCATGATCACCGACGACTTTATCCAAGTCGTCAACGCCAACGATCAAGCCGCGTTTGTGGGCACGCTTTCACGCGATGCCAATCGCGGTGCCGCCTTTACCGCCGAGCGCGGTGGCGAGCGAAACTTTACTTCACTCGATGAGCTCGCGGCAGCCGCCGACGTCGACGCCGTCTATATCGGCAGCCCTAACGCACTTCACTACGAGCAGGCCCTTGCCTGCATCGCCGGTGGCAAGCACGTCATCGTCGAGAAGCCCTTCTGCGCCACCGAAGCGCAGGCGCTGGAGGTCTTCCGCGCTGCCGAGGCAGCAGGTGTCGTGGCCCTCGAGGCCATGCGTCCCCTCCACGACCCCGCCTTCCACGCCATCGAGGACGCCCTGGGCGAGATCGCCCCCATCCGCCGCGCCTCATTGCGCTTTGGCAAATATTCCTCGCGCTACAACGAGATTCTCGCGGGACGCGCCACCAATATCTTCGACTGCAATATGGCATCGGGTTCCCTCATGGACATTGGCGTCTACACCGTCGAGCCCATGGTCGAGATTTTCGGCATGCCCTCCGGCCTTACGAGCATGGCTACTCTGCTCGACCCCGCCACGCGACAGCTCACGCACGGCCCCATCGACGGCTGCGGTTCCATCCTCGCCAGCTACGGCGGTGGCCGTATCTCCGTCGAGCTCGCGCACTCCAAAATAACGAATGACCTGCTGCCCTCGCAGATCGAAGGCGAGCGTGGCACTATCCAGATCGACCATCTGTCCACGCCCCGCAACGTCCGCATCGACTATCGCGGCGATGTCGTACGCGGCTCGGCGACCGAGGCACCGCGCGAACAGGGCAACAACGGCCGCGTGCTCGACCTGCCCAAATCGAGCAACACTATGGAATACGAACTCACAGACTTTATCACCGCCATCGGCGGCATCGATAACGTTAAGGAAGAGATTTGGGAGACCCCGGCGGGACGTCACGAACTTGGCCACTACCGCGATGTCACGCTCGTCTCATTGCGCATCATGGATGCCGTGCGCCAGCAGGCCGGCATTACCTTCCCGTCCGACGCAGGCAAGCAGGCCTAGCGATGGGCTTCTTCGATGCGTTCTTCTCCAGCGTCACCGGCGGCAGTCGAGAGCCTCAAAAACCATCAAACATTGAGCTCGAGCTGCGCCGCAGGCTTACTGTGCTCGCAAGCGACGAGGCCACTCAAGACACTCCCCTGCGCTATTTCCTGCGCTGGGCGGGGCAAGTCCAGGGCGTTGGTTTTCGCTTTACCAACACCAACCTCGCGCAGGCACACGCACTCACCGGCTGGGTGCGCAACATGGAAGACGGCTCGGTCGAGATGGAGATACAGGGAGCTCCGGCAAACATCCTATCTCATCTCGAGGCGCTTCATGCCTCCTACGAGCGCATGGGAACGCGTTTTCGCCTCGTAGAAGCCCAGGCCCAAGCCCCACTTGCCAATGAAGACAGTTTCATTCCTCGTTATTAGTATTGTGTGCTAAATACGGTATCATTTACCTACGACCGTTGATAGAAAAGAGGCGAGGCGCATGGCGGTGCAAAGAAGGAATACCAGGCAGCGAAAGCTGGTTCTTGACGCCGTGCGCCAAAGCTACAACCATCCCACCGCCGACGAAATCTACAACGTCGTGCGCGCACAGGATGACAAAATCAGCCGTGGCACGGTCTACCGCAACCTCAACCTCCTGGCCGATGCCGGGGAGATCCTCTCCATCAAGACACCAGGCGGCAGCCGCTTCGATCGCACGATCGAGCCGCATGCGCATATCATCTGCACCTCGTGCAGCCGCGTCATCGATGTACCGCTCCCCTTCGATGCCCAACTCGACACCAAGGCGTCCGAGCAAATCGGTTGGAGCGTCATCTCGCACTACACCATCTTCGAGGGTCTCTGCCCCGACTGCCGGTAGATGTTTGGGACATGTCTACTCAGCAAGTAGACGACGCAGCTCTTCTTCGACCGTGCACACGTAGCGGACACGGTCATTGACACCGCGCATGGTGGGGCTGCAGCTCTCCATCAGATAGGGATGGCCCACCACGTTGAGCATGTCGCGATCGTTTTCGTTATCTCCAAACGCCATCATTTCGTCAGGCGAGATCCCCAGTGCACGGCCATAATCGGCAAGCGCGGACCCCTTGCCCGAACCGAAACCGATAAAGTCCGTCCATTCGGTTCCCGACGTCATCACGTCAACACGGTCGCTAAAGAGGCACTCAAAATACTCCAGCGCCGCCGGCTGCTCCGCCTCGGGCGTCTGGAAGGCAATCTTAATGACATTCTCGTCAATGTCTTCGGGACGGTCGACTACCGCCACATCACAATGGACCTCATAACGCAGGTGGTCGACAAACGCGTCGTTGCCGCTCATGGTGTAGAGGTGTCCCTCGCACGACAAGGTTACGTCGGCATGAGGATACGCAACCACGGCATTCGCGATATCCATGGCCAGATCGCGCTCCATGGCGCGCTTGACCACGGCACGTCCCTCGCTCATGACCAGGGCGCCGTTCTCGCACACGTAGCCAAGCTCATCGGCCACCGGGGCAAACAGGTAGCGCAGGCTCGCGTATTGGCGACCGCTCGCCGGCATAAACACGATACCGCGACGATGCAGTTCATCGATGAGCTCAAAGGCCTCGGAACGCGGCTCGTGCTCCCCCGGATGCAGCAATGTGCCGTCCAAATCGCATGCAATCAGCTTGATTCCCTCAAGACCCATATGTTTTCCCCCACAGCATCTCATCAACAGAAAGACGGACTTTGAATAGTTGCCTCTCAAAGTCCGTCTTACTTATACGCACGTTAACCGCGCGCCTTCTTTACGATCGTAAAGTCTGGAGCCATGCTCACAACGGCATCCGCCGCACTCGACGCAAAGCGCCGGTCCGAATCGAGTTCACGGATAACCCTCGAGAGCCGAACGCCCTCGACGCCCCGGAGCATGCGGCCCAAAACAGGCTGCACCGGCGTATACATGCGCACGGTATGCTCGTCCGAATCGCCTCGGAAAAGCGGCGCATGCATATTGCCGATCTCCCAGCACGCATGCGCGAGCGCAATCGGATCCATGCGGTCGACTTCGACCAAATAAACCTCGGCGCTGCGCAGGCGCACGACAACCGCCACGGGCACCACGCCCGAACGGTCAATGGCGAGCACGTCGCCGTCGGCAAGACGACCACCGTCGGTAGCATCCGGCCGAACATCGATCGTGCGCCCCAGCTCCGTCACGCCCGCAAACGCGCATACATCAGCCTGGTCCCAATCGAGCAGTAGCTCGTCAACTTCAAAGACGCCGCCCAAATTCCGGCGGAGCAGGAGTTCATAGGACGGATCGTTGAGATTTCCCAAGCATGTCGTCGAAACCAAGCGCTCGGACATACTCTAACCCTCGACCTCGACGAGCTCGATATCAAAGTTGAGGTCCTTGCCGGCCAGCTCGTGGTTGGCGTCGAGCGTCACGGCCTCGGGCGTTACATCGATGACCACAGCAGGGACGGGCATACCGCTCGGCGTGGACAGGAAAAGCTTCATGCCCTTCTCGATCTGCTCGATGTTGGGAACCTGTTCGGCCGGGAAGGTAATAACCATCTCGGGATTGTGCTCGCCGTAGGCATCGGCAGCCGGGATGTGCACGGTCTTCTTCTCGCCCACCTGCATGTCGACAACAGCGGCGTCGAAGCCCTTGATCATCTGACCGGCGCCGCAGGTGAACTCCAGCGGCTCGCCGCGATCGTAGGAGCTATCGAACTGCGTGCCGTCATCGAGCGTGCCGCGATAATGGGTCTTGACTTTCTTGCCCTGGTTGGACATGGTAACCTCCGTGATAAGGGCGGCGCACAACGCGGGCCGCCGTGAACATATGGCGCTAACTATACCCTAGTCATACAATTCAATGACAGTTTGCAAAGAAACGCTGCAACCGGAGGAACCATGGCATATCCCGTATTTGACCTACACTGCGACACCGCCGACCGAATCGGCTGGGCCACGCTCGATCTCGACCTGCGCTTTACCGCCGGCACCGACGGTTATTTCCCCGGCGACGAAACGCATCCGCAAGATTTCGACCTCATCGAGGGCAACGCCTGCGCCATCTCGCTCGCAAAGATCGGCAACACGCCGTGGGCACAGTGCTTCGCCACGTTTGTCCCCGATGAGATTCCCACCGCCCACGCCGCGCGCTTCCAGGCGCAGATCATGGCGCATATGAGCGGCCAGGCAATGCTCAACCACGACCGCATGGTCAACGTACGCAGCGCGGCAGACATTCGCCCCGCGCTCAAAGACGGCAAGGTCGCCTGCATCCACACCATCGAAAACGCCACGTTCTTTGCCGAGGACCCCGCGCTGATCGAGGTGCTCAAGAGCTTGGGCGTACTCATGTCATCACTCAGCTGGAACGCGCAGGGACCGCTCGCGAGCGGCCACGACACCCACGCCGGCCTCACCGCCGCCGGCATCGAGGCGCTTACGCAGATGGAGCACGCTGGCATGGTGCTCGACGTCTCCCACCTCAACGATGAGTGCTTTGACGAGGTCGCCGCCCGCGCCACGCGTCCCTTCGTCGCCAGCCACTCCAACTCCCGTGCGGTTTGCGGCGCCAAACGCAACCTTACCGACGACCAGTTCCGCACCATCCGCGACATGGGTGGCATCGTCGGCCTCAACTACTGCAGCGAGTTCCTTTCCAACGACGCAACCGACAAGACCGCCGCAGACGTCACCTTCGACCAGCTGGCGGCACATATCGAGCACTGGCTCGACC
The DNA here is from genome assembly GCA_900542125.1 of uncultured Collinsella sp. Classification (GTDB taxonomy): domain Bacteria; phylum Actinomycetota; class Coriobacteriia; order Coriobacteriales; family Coriobacteriaceae; genus Collinsella. Next base: position 44,563 of record UQMO01000007.1, read on the forward strand.
TGGGCGGCGAGGACGTCATCGCGCTCGGCGGCGACTGGGACGGCGCCACGGTGCCCGCTTTCCTCTCCGATGCCAGCAAGATGCCCGAGTTCCAGAACATGCTTTCCAAGCATTTTGGCAAGACCGTGATGCAAAAGCTCTGCAGCGACAACGCGCTTGCCTTCTTTGAGCGTTATTAATTTCACATCCCTTGAGCGGGCCGGCATGCCGAACGGTCGACATGCCGGCCCGTCCCCAATCTGAAGGACCGCTTTTGACGCAGCAATTTACGATTACCGTATCCCGACCGGATGGCACATCCATCCCCGTCGTCGTTACCAAAAAGCGCGTCAAGAACTTCAACCTACGCGTCACATCGAGCGGTGAGGTCCACGCCAGTGCACCGCTCGGCGCCAGCCGCGAGCGTATCGAAGCGTTTGTGAAGCGCAACAGCGCCTGGATTATCAGCCGGCTTGCCCAGCGCGAGCAACGTCAGGCGACGGCGCGAGAGCCGCTCAGCCCCTCGTCCATCATTGCACTTTGGGGCAAGCCCATCACGGTACAAGATGCGCTCGATCACAACTTTAAGTCACCCGCACCGCGGCCCAAGCAGGCCACCTTCGCAAGTTTTATAGGTGCCGACAAATCGAACGAACGCCCACAGGCCAAGCGGCGCGCAACCCTCGACGGCCTGACGTCCGATGAGCTCCAGACCCGCATCGACCAACTCTATGCATCCGAGGTCACCACGGCGCTGCGCGATATGGTACGCGCGTACGAAATCGCAATGGGTGTCGCCGTTTCCCGCGTTTCCGTACGTAGCATGAAAACGCGTTGGGGCTCATGCACGCCCAAATCCGGTGCCGTTCGCATCGCACGCGAACTTGCCGCCTATCCCATCGAGTGTCTCGGCATGGTTGTCGCCCACGAGCTCGTCCACCTGCTCGAGCCAAGCCACAATCAGCGGTTTCACGCCCTGCTCGACACGTACTGTCCCAACAATAGAGCTCTATCGCAGCGGCTCAAGCAGCCGCCCATAGAGACGTATTAGAACCGGTTAGCGCACGCGCTCGATCTCGACGCCGCAGCTTGCCAGGGGAAGACCGACGGGAGCCCAAGGCTTATCGAGCTTAACACGCACGCCAAGCAGCAAGGGGTAACGACGCAGCAGCATCTGGGCCACACCCTCGGCTGCCGCCTCGATGAGTTTAAACGTATGCTCGCGCAGATAGCCATCGACATCGTGGCACACCGAGCCGTAGTCAATCGAAGCGTCCAGGTTATCGTGCTCCCCCGCTGCACGCAGGTCGGCATAGAGCACCAAGGACACGATGAACTTCTGGCCCAGCGCATTCTCTTCGGGATACACGCCGTGGTTGGCAAAGACCTCGAGACCGTCGATAGTAATGCGGTCAGCATGGCGCAGATCGTCATAACTCACGTGGGGCACCGCCGTTGCGGTGGATATTTCGCCCCTTCCACGGCGGGCGAGCTCGGCACCTTCAGTCTTGGTTGCATTCTCGGGCAGTTTCTTGTTGCTCATCGCGATCGTCTCCTTCGTTTAGAACCCCGACCGCGCAAACTAACTACACGCGAATCGACAGGTTCTTTTTATCATCGCTCCAGTTGCAAGCATTGCGCGCGGGGCATGCAAAGCAGGCGCGCGACGCTTTGTCGGCTGCATAGAGCAGACGCTCAAGCGGTTGGCTGTTCACACGCAGCTTTCGATGGCCCAGAATGGCCGTCTTAATGGCTGCGGCATCGGCCGGCTCAAACGCCACATCATCGGGCATGCCGCCGAGAATCGCATCAGCGACGCGTTCGCTTGCAACATCATGGGATATACCCGATTCATACTGTTCATCTTTGCCGATATCGTGAAGAAGTGCCGTGGCGTAGATGACCTCACGGTCAAATTCGAGCTGTTCCTCGAGATTCTTGATCCACATAATGCGAGCGACATCGAGAAGATGGTCAATACCGTGGCGGCAGAAGATGCGCCCCGATTCCAACTGTGCAATGTTACCCAGGTGCCGCCGGAACAGCCCGTTGGCGCAAATGTAATCAATGCGAGGCATGGCACCAAAGGGAGCCAAGCCCGAAGCCATAAAGCCGCGACGCGACGTCCCCTCATCGGTCTTCGATGTAAAGTCGTTGACGACCCTCATGCTAACGGCCCAGCATCCTAAAGAACCGCTCCTCGAGCGCGGGATCAGTCTCAAAGACGCCGCGGCGAGCGAGCGTCACGGTCTTGGTGCCGGGCTTTTGCACGCCGCGCATGGTCATGCACATATGCTCGGCTTCCATGAGCACAATCGCTCCCTGGGGAGCGAGATAATCCATGAGAGCGTCGGCAACCTGCGCACACAGCTGCTCCTGCAGCTGCAGACGGCGGGCATAAACCTCAACCGTGCGGGCGAGTTTGGAAAGCCCAGCCACCCGACCGTTAGGGATATAGCCAATGGCGGCCTTGCCATAAAACGGCAGCAAATGGTGCTCGCACAGCGAGTAGAACGTGATGTCGCGCTCGATAACCAAATCGTTCGAAGCGACGGCAAAGGTTTTGGACAGGTGCTCCTCGGCACTCTGGTCCATACCGCCGGCGATCTCACCATACATACGGGCAACGCGCGCCGGGGTCTCCAGCAGGCCCTCACGAGTTGGGTCCTCGCCTATGCCCTCAAGCAACAGCTTAATGGCGGCCTCGACTTTTTCCTGATCGATCATCTGGGCCTCACTTTTCCGATTTTGCGTTCGCGCTATGGTACCACGCCCTTTGGCATCGGCCACAAGCTACATAGTATGGGTCGAATAGACTGGATCGTCCCGCCAAAGTTCAACCGCATCACAAAGCGCAACGCCCTCGCGCACAGCACGGGCGCGCGTGGCGTTCATATCAATCACGCGCTGATTGCTCGAGCCCCTAAAGCGCAACGAGATATCGTACAAATCCTGAACGAACGGGCCGTCCACCAACATGTCGAGGCAGGCCAGGATACGGTTCGTCACCTCGGTATGATGGCGACCGCCCGGCATAAGCTCCTCGAGCACGTCGCCGGTAAAGCACCAAATGGTCTTGCCCGACCCCGCGGGATAGGCCGCACGCACGCGTTCGATAAAGTCAACAAGCCCCACCTGATTCTCGGGCTCCATAGGCTCGCCGCCCAGAATCGTCAGGCCGTCAATAAAGGGATGATCGAGGCTCTCGATAATCTTGTCCTCGACGGCACGATCAAAGGGCTCGCCCGCAGCAAAGTCCCACGCAACAGAGTTAAAGCAATTCTTGCACCCACGACGGCACCCACTCACAAACAGAGAAGTACGAACGCCTTCTCCATCAGCAATGTCGAAATACTTAATGTTCGCGTAGTTCATAGGTAACCTTTCTGGGGGTCTGGAGTATATCATCCCGTCCTCAAACAGCTTCGCTCGCTGCGCTCGCTGCAGAACTGCGGGCGGGACGATATACTCCAGACCCCTCGCGAGCGATACTCGGTGAACAAAGCGAACATCGAGTATAGGGTTCGAGGTCTAATAAATACTGAGTTGCAGCTCAACCGACTTCGCAAGCAAAGCGTTGTTGCAAGTCAACTCATTTCCGCTAAGAACTTCGAGGAGTGAGCAGACCGCATGCTGCATCTCAGCTACATCAACTTGGCCGCCCCGTAGCGAGGCCCCGGACCTTTGCTCGATATGAGTTCCGCACGAACAGGAGGCGCCAGTGGCGCCTCCGTCGTGAGCCAGGACTGTCCGAAATAGCGAGTAAAGGTCCGGGGCCTCGCTACGGGGCGGTCTGGAATGACTATTAGAGATGCAGCACGCGGTCGCGGATCTCCTCGGTTCGACCCTGGTTCCAGAACTGGGTACCGATGTAGCCGCACGTGCGACGGGCGACATTCATCTTCTCCTGGTCGCGGTTGCCGCAGCTGGGGCACTCCCACACCAGCTTGCCGTCATCCTCGACAATCTTGATCTCGCCATCGTAGCCGCACACCTGGCAGTAGTCGCTCTTGGTGTTGAGCTCGGCGTACATGATGTTGTCGTAGATGTACTGCATCACGCGGATGACAGCCTTGAGGTTGTCCTGCATGTTGGGAACCTCGACGTAGGAGATGGCACCGCCCGGCGAAAGCTGCTGGAACATGCCCTCGAACTTGAGCTTGTCGAATGCGTCGATCTCCTCGGACACGTGGACGTGGTAGCTGTTGGTGATGTAGCCCTTGTCCGTCACGCCCGGGATGATGCCAAAACGACGCTGCAGGCACTTGGCGAACTTGTAGGTCGTCGACTCAAGCGGGGTACCGTACAGCGAGAAGTCAATATCGCTTTCGGCCTTCCACTCGGCGCACTTATCGTTCATACGCTGCATGACGGCCATGGCAAAGGGCGTGCCCTCCTTCTCGGTGTGGCTGTGACCCGTCATGTACTTGACGCACTCATACAGACCGGCATACCCCAGGCTGATGGTGGAATAGCCGCCCACGAGCAGCTTATCGATCGTCTCGCCCTTCTTCAGACGCGCCAGGGCACCGTACTGCCAAAGAATCGGCGCGGCATCCGATAGCGTGCCCATCAGGCGCTCATGACGGCACAGCAGGGCACGATGGCACAGCTCAAGGCGCTCATCGAAGATCTTCCAGAACTTGTCCATGTCCTGATGCGAGCTTAGCGCGACATCGGGCAGGTTGATGGTCACAACACCCTGGTTAAAGCGGCCATAGTACTTAGGCTTGGTCGGGTCATAGTTCAGCGCGTTGGCGACATTGTTAAAGCCGTTGCCCGAACGGTCGGGCGTCAGGAAACTACGGCAACCCATGCAGGTGTAGCAATCGCCGTTGCCGGCGGTCTCACCCTTAGACAGCTTGAGCTCGCGCATCTTCTTCTCGGAGATGTAGTCGGGTACCATGCGCTTGGCGGTGCACTTGGCAGCCAGCTGGGTCAGGTAGAAGTACGGGGAATTCTCGTGAACGTTATCGTCCTCGAGTACATAGATTAGCTTGGGGAATGCCGGGGTAATCCACACGCCGGCTTCGTTCTTAACGCCCTCATAGCGCTGGCGAAGCGTCTCCTCCACAATCATGGCAAGGTCGTGCTTCTCCTGCGCTGAGCGAGCCTCGTTGAGATACATAAAGACCGTCACAAACGGCGCCTGGCCGTTTGTGGTCATAAGGGTCACGACCTGATACTGAATCGTCTGGACGCCGCGACGGATCTCGTCACGCAGACGGTCCTCAACGACCTCACGGACCTTTTCGGCAGATGCCGAAACACCGAGCTCCTCGAGCTCGCGGGCAACCTCGCCGCGAATCTTTTGACGGCTCACCTCAACAAAGGGGGCGAGATGGGTCAGCGAAATAGACTGGCCGCCGTACTGGGAGGAAGCAACCTGGGCGATAATCTGCGTCGCGATGTTGCAGGCAGTCGAGAAGCTGTGCGGCTTCTCGATCAGCGTGCCCGAGATAACGGTGCCGTTCTGGAGCATGTCCTCCAGGTTCACCAGGTCGCAGTTATGCATGTGCTGGGCAAAGTAGTCGGAATCGTGGAAGTGGATCAGGCCCTCATTGTGGGCATCCACGATCTCCTGGGGCAGCAGCACACGCTGAGTCAGGTCCTTGGAAATCTCGCCGGCCATATAGTCACGCTGGACGGAATTGACGGTCGGGTTCTTGTTAGAGTTCTCCTGCTTGACCTCTTCGTTATTGCACTCGATCAGCGACAAAATCTTGTCGTCGGTCGTGTTCTTCTGGCGCTTCAGGCTCTGAACATAGCGATAGATGATGTAGTGGCGAGCAACCTCGTAGCAGTCGAGACGCATGATCTCGTCCTCGACCAAATCCTGGATCTCCTCGACCGAAACGGTGTGGCCCGCGTTCTCGCATGCCTCGGCGACGTTTTGTGCCGCGTAAACCACCTGGCGGTCGGTTAGACGAGAGCTCTCCTCGACCTCCAAGTTGGCGGCGCGGATGGCATTGACGATCTTATCGATGTCAAAGACAACCTCGGTGCCGCTGCGCTTGATGATCTTCATCCTCTTGCCTCTTTCGCGTCGTAGTCTCATTGCGCTTCAGAGCCAAACGATGCCCGGCAGGGCCTGTCCCTGTCTTGCGGCGCCGTCGCGCAATCTGTGTTCTCGATAAACCATAAGCCTCCATGCGGACATTCCCAGGAGCCGATCAAGCGGTTCAAGGACACGTTCAAAAGAGGCAGTTAAGGTCTTCGTTCTCTGTCCGCCATCTATCATACGACAAAGAGGCATCTATATCCTGTATTCTTTTTTTAGGTCAAACACAACATATAGTGTTTCAGCAGGTCAAAGCAATTGGTCATTTTGCAGACGCATTAAAAATGAGGGGTCATAGACATGCCAAACGAGCCTCATCAACGCAACTACCTGCACGGCAGTTTTGAAACCCCCTCAACCATACCGCCGACAAATCCTACCAAAACCAAACCGCTCACGCCAAAAGAATCCAAAAGTTTGTGCTTGACCAACATGTTGCGGTCGAATGCCGGCGGGCAGGGCGACAAGGAAAGGCCGGGACGCGAGCCATTCACGTCCCGGCCTTTCAAGATCGACAAGATCGGCAGCTTTAGAAAGGCCCGATTCCTATAGCAGGCTCGGACACATCGTCATTAAGGCCGAAACCAGCAACCGTCCGTACTATACCATAACGTTCGTAATGCACTGTTTTTGCTGGTAGATTCGCTAAAGCTTACGTTCGTATCGTTCGTACAGTTAACCTGTGTCCGCGACGTTGGTGGACTGTTTGGTGGGCTACCAGACGGACGGGAGAAACGGACGAGCGATGTTCTACACGCCGGGCTCGGTCAGGGTCATAAACGAGAAAACGAACAAGTGGCAATCCCGCTACACCTACTACGAGGAGACGAATGGTCGCCGCCGCAAGCGTCAGGTCGCCCGTAACTACACCGCGACCTCGCTCCGCGAGGCCAAGCGCATCTCCGCGCAGATTCACATGGAGCTTGAGCGTGAGGCTCAGGCAATGCTTGATTTCAACCTCCACGCGCAACCAGACGTCCTCCTCTCGGAGTACGCGAGCGGCGTTCCCCGACGGCTACGGGGAGGCCGACCTCAGGTCGCTCGCCTTCATCGACGCGTGCCAGGACTTCATCTTCCACGGGAAGACGGGCAGGGGCAAGACCCACCTCGCCATCGCGATCGGCGCCTCCGCCGTCAGGGCCGGCAAGTCCGTGAGGTTCTTCACCGTCGCGCAGCTCGTGATGCACCTGGCCGACGCGCGCGACCGCGGCGGGCTGCGCAGGGAGATAGATGACCTGCCGTCGGCGGACCTGCTGGCGCTCAACGAGCTCGGCTACGTGCCGCTCGACGTCGAGGGAGCGAGGCTGCTCTTCCAGGTCATGTCGGCCCCCGAGGGCACCCAGAGCCTCATAGTCGCCACAAACATAGAGTCCAGCAGTGGGGCACGGTGTTCGGCGACGACAAGATGGCCGCTGCCGTCGTGGACAGGCTCGTCTACACGGGCAGGCTGGTGAAGTTCAACGGCGCCAGCTACAGGATGGAGAACGCGCTGATGCTCGGAAAGGGTGAGGCCGAATGAATTACGCCGCAGAGGACTGCCCGGTGAACAGGATGAGGGACCCGCGACGCCGGCGGCTGGGAGGCGCCGACGCTCTGCGGGCTCTTCCAGTGCCCGGGCTGCGAGCCGACGCCGAATCACCCGCTGATGACGGGCGAGGAGGACGGGATGGAGGAGGTGCCCCCGGAGGATTGGGAGATACCGTTCCTGTCTCTTATACACATCTGACGCTGCCGACGAAGGCTTAGG
>UQMO01000008.1 GCA_900542125.1 uncultured Collinsella sp.
CCCGCGACCCCAACCTTGGCAAGGTTGTGCTCTACCAACTGAGCCATGTCCGCTTACGAGGATTAATCTTACGTGATACCCGCATCCTATGCAAGAACTTTTTTTGAAAAGTTTTGCGACGCCCTCGCGAACCTCGCAAAGACATCAGCCACCACGGAAAGCGCAGGCAAACGCAAACTCGCCGCAAGAGGCCCCTACAACTCAGCGAGCATGATCCAGGCAGAACTGTCCTGCGCGAGCCTGCCGTCTACAAGCGGTGATGAGGTGAGCAGGACCCTGCCCGCCGGCAGCTCCACGGGTGCTGCACCGAAGTTCGTCACACACGCCCAGCCGTTGTCGCGGCGATAGGCGATGACGCCGCCCTCAGCGCCCTCGGCACCATCCGCAAGGCCGGTGCGCCCGTCAAGATCGAGCCACGCGAGATCGTTGGCGCACCCGCGCAGCTTGCGCCGCAGCCAGAGGGCGTCACAATAGAGCGCAAGCATCGATGCCGGGTCCGCTTCTTCCCTATCGGCAGCGTAATCGGAAAACCATGCAGGCTGCGGCAGATGGGGCACCGCATCGGCGTCCGCCGGTGAAAACCCAAACGATCCGCCCTGCGCGGGATCGTCCGCCGCCACCCACGGCAGGGGCACACGGCAGCCGTCGCGCCCCTTCTCGCGCTTCGGTCCGTGCGTATTGGTCGCAGTAGGATCTTCGAGTGCGGCCCACGGGATATCGGCCACCTCAAAAAGGCCGAGCTCCTCACCCTGATACACGTATGCCGAGCCCGGAAGCGCCAGCTCAAGCAAAAGGGCCGCCCGCGCGCGGCGCTCACCGAGTTCACGGTCCTCGTCATAAGACGACCCGTCGCGTAAGAGCCAGTCGAGCGCAATCTGGTGGTAGCGCGTCGCCTTGATTTGCGGCAGGGCATAGCGCGTCGCCACGCGCGGCACGTCGTGGTTGGAGAGTACCCAGGTCGAGGCAGAATTGGATTCGATAGCCGCCTTCAAGCCCTCCTCGATTGCAGCGTGCATGTCATCATAGGTCCAAGTGGCCTTGGCAAACTCAAAGTTGAATGTCTGGCCAAGCTCGCTGGGACGCGCGTAGAGATACTGGCGCTCGGGCAGCACCCATGCCTCGGCAACGGCGCTGCGCGGCGGATTATAGCGGTCGAACACGCGGCGCCACTCGCGATAGATCTCATGGACCTCGTTGCGGTCCCACAGCGGATGGGTGCCGTCGTCAACCATGTCATCGCCCTCGGCGAGATGCCACCGGTCGAGGTCATCGCGGTCGAGATCCTTGGCGAGACCGTGCGCCACATCAATGCGAAAGCCATCGACGCCTCGATCGCTCTAAAACGCCAGGACGTCGCAAAAGAACGCGTGAACCTCGGGGCATGACCAGTCAAAGTCCGGTTGCTCGGGCGTAAACATGTGCAGATACCACTGACCGTCCGCAACACGCGTCCAGGCGGGGCCGCCAAAGTTGGCATTCCAATTGGTGGGAGGCAGCTCGCCATGCTCGCCGCGGCCATCGCGGAAGATATAACGGGCGCGCTCGGGCGATCCGGGGCCGGCGGCAAGAGCGGCTTTGAACCAAGGGTGCTGGTTGGATGAATGGTTGGGCACGATGTCGACGATGACCTTGATGCCGTGCGCGTGAGCCGCAGCGATCATGTCATCGAAGTCATCAAGCGAGCCGAGACGTGGGTCGACATCGCAGTAGTCCGCCACATCATAGCCGCCATCGACAAGAGGCGATGGGTAAAACGGGCTCAGCCAGATGGCCTCGATACCCAGCCGCTCAAGATAGTCCATCTGCTGGGTAATGCCCGCGATATCGCCCAGACCCGAACCAGTCGAATCCTTAAACGAGCGCGGGTAGATCTGATAGATCGCGGCATCGGACATCCACGGGCGCGACGAGGACTTTTCTGTAGCCATGGGATGAGTCTCCCTTGCAACGAGGTTTTGCGAGATGCCCACGATGATACGCCCAAAGCGGACATTCGCGGCAAACAACGCCACAGACACGCCCCAAAACGCTCGCTCCCTCTCGGGTTCGAGCCCAAGCGATGGGTACGAAAAAGCCCGGCTACCGTAGTAGTCGGGCTGCTGCGTTTGGAGCGGACAACGGGGCTCGAACCCGCGACCCCAACCTTGGCAAGGTTGTGCTCTACCAACTGAGCCATGTCCGCTTGCGGGTTATTAATTTACGCGAGTTGTCCAAAAGACGCAAGTACTTTTTTCAAAAAACTTGTCTGCCGCATGTTCTTAGTAGCTAAACGCGCTAAAGCGATTGGCTAGGCACACGATTCCAGCGCTCCGCTAAACAGCTTCACCATCTGTACGCGCGTGCCGGCGCCGTCCGTACGACGAGCAACCTCCACGTTATCGACGAGCATACGCATAAGCTTGATGCCACGGCCGCGCTCCTCGGATGCGACCGGCTCGCTCGTTTCATCGATAGAATAGCCGGCACCTCGATCAAGCACCTCAACCACAACGCGATCGCCATAGGCCTGAACCGTCAGGACGCACCCGATACCGCCCGCATGGTCATAGGCATTACCCAGCGCCTCCCCCGATGCCAATGCGACATCGTAGCGCTCGTCACGGCGCAACGGAAGCGATTCAAGGAGTTCGGCGATGCGATGTCGGTAGTATGGAAGATTCTCGATACCCTGACGGACCTCGACACTCTTACTCCAGCGAGGCAGCTCCCCCACCGGAATAGCGGGAATAGACTCCCGTGCCGGCCCCGCGACATGAAGGATATCGACAAGACGAGCAATCTCCAAAAAGCGAACAACTTCACCTGATGCATTGACGAGCGAAAGCAGGCCTTCTCGCCTCATGAGCTCACGAGCGCGCGTAAGCAGGAATGCCAAGCCCGTCGAATCGATAAAGCTAACAGCCTGACAGTTGATGACGACACGACGCACGCCGCGGCCAATCAAGGCATCCAACCGCCGACGCAGCGCAGGCACCGTGGCGATGTCGATATCGCCTGGTGGCGTCAAAACCGCTATGTCATTCCACTCATTCATACGACCATGGTTCCCCAAAAAAGCCCACTCGATGCATTCGTTTCCCCAACCGTACGGATTCAGCCCGCCCAGCGTCGTCTATGAACGACCCCGTAAAAACTCAAGGGACACCAATGCAATGTCATCGTCCAGCGCCGATTCGGTAAATCTGTCAAGCTCGCCCAAGACCTTGCCGCAGATTCCCGATACGCCCTCACCCGAGACAGAGAGCAGAAGGTCACAAAGGCGCTGCTCGCCAAAGAAAGCACCCGAGCGGTCACGTGCTTCGATTGTTCCGTCGGTGTACATAAATAGCATGTCACCAGGAGCGAACGTAAACACGCCTGTCTCGTACACCATGCTCTCAAAGGCACCGATTACCCCCGATTGGCATCCAAGCAGCTCGACCTCTCCCCCACGAGCCTCGTCGCCACCCAGCGGCATCGACTCTGGCCTGATGACCATGGTCGGAGGATGGCCCGCCGAACAATACGTTGCGCGTCCGGCTTTAAGGTCAATCTTGGCGATAAAGGCCGTCACAAACGTCTCGACCCTCGAAAAGCCCATGAGCATGCTGTTAAGGGAGCGTGCCATGCGGGCCGGTCCAGCGCCCTCCCAGGCATATGCCGTCAGGGCCGTCTTGACGAGCGCGGACATCGATGCAGCCTCAATGCCTTTGCCAGACACATCGCCCAGAATCATGACGGCGCAATCGTCGGGAAGACGGATGAGCGTATAGAAATCGCCGCCGACCAACGCCGAGTTCGTGGCCGACAGGTACACCGAATCGGTTGCGATACCCGGAACATCCCCCAGTGAATTTCTCATGCCAATCTGGAGGGTCTGAGCGATATGGCGCTCCTCACGCTTTTGAGATTCGCCTTCATAGATCAGTTCAAAGTCATGAGCCAAGTGCACCAAGTAGTCATATTCAAGGTCATCAATCGGCTCTTGGCTACCATCACGAAGCAGCAGCGCGCGCGTCGTCGGGCCCTTCGCAACAGAAGCAGGAACAATCGCGTCGTTACTGTGCTTGCCATCACCCTCAGAGCGTGGGTGCCCCGCCTCGATGCCAGAGTCGACGTAGAGACCCTGGCAAGGCAGACCATGCGCCCTAAGCCAGCCTCCCATAGGCATCGATTCGTCAACGCGAGTTATACGGACGTGTTTAAGATCCTCGGCACTCGTGCCGCCCAAAACAGAGGCCTCAAAGCCATCAGGGCCAGCTCCCAGACGTGCCGCCGGCGCCGTCGTAGAAAAGAAAAGCTTCTCGGGATCGTCCGGCAAAGCAACGCGACTGCCGCCTTCAAAATCTATGACGTAGGCGTCCAGACTGGCGTCATACTCAACAGGGCAAAAATGGCAGTTGAGCATATTGCAGATCTCGGACGATACCACCTGGGTAGCCGCGGCGGAATCGTCTAGAAAGGTAAACAGCCCATCGCGCAAGACATTGAGCGAGCGGCCAAGCTCGGCCGTGCGACGAGAGCGAAGGCTCGATGCCATGCCGACCAGCTGGATAGACAGGTAATCGCAAATGACCTCGAGTACATTAACGTCATAGGCGAGCGGTGCCTGGGGGCGTTTCCAACCAACTTCCAGCACGCCAAGGATCTGCGTACCGTAAAAAACGGGAAGACAGATCTCACTGCGGTACGGAGGCATATCCTGCATGCGCAACAGATGCTTAGAACGATTGTCCAAATCCATAAACATGCCCGAGGCGACACGATCGCCCTCAAGATCCTGCTGAATCGACAAGCGGCAAGCGCGCGACTCGCGAAGCACATACGTCGGAATGCCCGCACCATACGGCAAAAACTCGGGCAGATAGCTATCCTCAAGCTCCTTAGAAACACCGCGGAGCTTAAAGCCGCCGCTCTCCGAAAAATAAATCGCAGCTCCAGAAGCATCGAGCGTTCCGACAAGCTGGTTTAAAACGGTATCAAGCAGGCTGGGTAACTCATCGGATCCCACAGTGCTCATAATGACCGAGAGCGTGCCAGAGAGACGCTTGTTCGCCACTCTAAGCTCCGATAACGCACGCTTGAGTTGACGGTCGTGAGAATACTGTTCCTCGATACTGTGAAGTGCCACCAGGACACGTGGCGCGCGGCGCCCAAAGATGCGCGGAGGCGTTACGGAGCCCGCACGAACCAAGACGGGAATAAAAGAGCCGTCGCTCAACTTGAGCATAAGTTCGCTCTCGGAGCCATCAGTTTCAAATGGCATACGATGTTCCGTCGCACGTTCAAAAGCGGACGAGTACAGGACGTCTTTAACATCTCCACCGATGACATCGGCGCGTTCCTCGCACATCAACCCAAGTAAGCGATTATTCACATGCAGAATGGTTCCGTCGAGCTCGCAGATGATGACAGCATCGCTCGTGATCTCGACTAGTTGGGCAACGTCTGCCCACTCGTTGCGCTCAAGCGTTTCCATCGTGGACCTCACCGTCTATCGGTAACAAAAAAGCCTCCGAAGAGGCTTCTCAAATGCGATGGTGTCGGAGGCGGGACTTGAACCCGCATGACCAAAATGCGGTCACTAGCACCTCAAGCTAGCGCGTCTGCCAATTCCGCCACTCCGACATGCTATGTTGTTGACTCGCGGTTCGTTTTGTTGGACCCGCGCGTTCAACGAGGAAGATAATAACCTATGATTCGAGAACTGTGCAAGCACTTTTTTGAAAAAAGTTTTCGAATTTGTAAATGCGCAGGTAGATCTATATGTCCGGGCCGGAACGGAGGCAACTTCCCAACGCGTCCTCGGGCATGCGGTACATTTTGATTCGCGCTTCGCGCTACAAAATGTACCGCCCCCTGCGGAATGCGTTGGGAAGTTGCCCCCGTTCCGGCGCTACAGCCACATACTCCAAGTACGATTCTCAAACATATTCTGGGGCTGATATAAATTTGGTGGCTCGGCTTTGCCGAGCCCTTATATAAGGAGGCCGGAGCTAAAGCTCCGGCCTCACTATCTTTCCCGTTAGATTAAGTGAGCGATCAAGGAATCACACTCCCCCTGCAGTGGTAACGCAGGGCCCGTGCTGGACTTAGTTTTCAGAACATTCCGCAGACCAGGAAACCCCCTTATCCGCAGCTCCGAAGGAGCAGGATAAGGGGGTTTCCATGGTCGAGGACGTTCTGAAAACTAAGTCCAGCACGGGCCCAAACGATAACAACCGACTACAGGTCGATGTGCGATTCCTTGATCGGGAACGGCTCGGCGAAGTGGCAGGCGCAGCAGTGGCCCGGGGCAACTTCCTTAAACTCGGGAAGCTTCTCGGAGCAGATGCCCTGCGCGATCGGGCAGCGCGTGTGGAAACGGCAGCCGGTCGGCGGATCCAGCGGTGACGGCGGATCGCCGGCGAGGATGATGCGCTTGCGGGTCTTCTGGATATCAGGATCGGGCACCGGCACGGCAGACAGCAGCGACTGCGTGTACGGATGGTGAGGCTCGCTGTAGAGCGTCTTCCAGTCCGAAACCTCGACCATCTTACCCAGATACATAACGGCAACGCGATCGGAGATGTGCTGCACGACAGACAGGTCGTGAGCGATAAACAGATACGCGGTACCGAACTTGTCCTGCAGTTCCTTAAGCAGGTTCAAAACCTGAGCCTGAATGGACACATCCAGAGCGGAAACCGGCTCGTCGCAGATAATCAGCTTTGGCTTCAGCGCAAATGCGCGGGCAATGCCGACACGCTGACGCTGACCGCCGGAGAACTCGTGCGGATAGCGGTTGATGTGCTCGGGGTTCAGACCGACGACGTCCAGCAGCTCGCGGACACGCTCAATACGCTCCTCCTTGGTGCCCACGCCGTGAATGGTCATGGGCTCGGAGACGATCTCGCCAATGGTCATACGAGGGTTCAGCGAAGCATAAGGATCCTGGAAAATAAACTGCATCTCGCGACGCATGTCCTTGATCTCATGCTTGCTCATCTCGGCAACATCTTTACCCTGGAAGAACACCTTACCGGCGGTCGGCTTGGTCAGGCGCATGATGGTGCGGCCCGTGGTGGACTTACCGCAACCAGACTCGCCGACCAGACCAAAGGTCTCGCCCGGATAAATCTCGAACGAAATGTCATTTACAGCAGAGACGACACGCTTGGAAAAACGCTTGGCGAACATGCCGGACTCAGCGGGGAACTCCTTAGAGAGGTGTTCGACCTTCAGCAACGGAGTACGCTCGTTGGTATCTGCCATTACGCCTCGCCTCCCTTCTTGGAATCCTTGCGCGTACGGGACGTCTCAGGAGCGTTCTTGAGAAACTCGGGGTCACCGGAGTAGTGGCACGCAGAGTAATGACCAGACTCGGTGACAACGCGCTCGGGGCGCTGCTTGCGGCACTTATCGGTCGCATAGGGACAACGAGGCGAGAACACGCAGCCCTCGGGCAGGTTCATGAGCGAAGGCGGGTTGCCGTGAATCGGCGTAAGCGGCTTCTTCTCTTCGATGGCCTGCTCCGGGATGGAGCGGATAAGGCCCCAGGTGTAGGGGTGGCGGCTCTCGTAGAAGATTTCCTCAGCAGTACCGAACTCGACGGGACGGCCGGCGTACATAACCATGATCTTGTCGGCCATGTCAGCGACGACGCCCAGGTCATGGGTAATCATGATGATGGCGTTGCCGTTCTTCTCCTGCATTTCCTGCATGAGCTCGATAATCTGAGCCTGAATGGTAACGTCCAGAGCCGTCGTGGGCTCGTCGGCAATCAGAATATCGGGATCGCAGGCAAGAGCCATGGCAATCATGACGCGCTGACGCATACCGCCAGAGAACTGGTGCGGATACTCGTTGACGCGCTTCTCGGGCTCGGGAATACCAACGAGGTCCAAAAGCTCGGTGGCACGCTTGAGCGCCTCCTGCTTGGAGTAGCCACGGTGCAGACGAAGGCCCTCGCCCACCTGCTTGCCGATCTTATAAACCGGGTTCAAGGAGGTCATAGGATCCTGGAAGATCATCGCGATATCGTTGCCGCGAATGTGCTGCATCTCTTCCTCGGTCATCTCGAGGATGGAGCGGCCGCGATAGCGAACGTCACCGCCCTCGATCTTTCCCGGAGGCATCGAGATAAGGCCCATGATGGTCATGGCGGTCACGGACTTACCGGAGCCGGATTCACCGACTACTCCCAGGGTCTCGCCGCGATCGAGCGTGTAGGAGACACCGTCGACAGCGCGAACGACGCCATCCTCGGTGTGGAAATACATCTTAAGGTCATCGACCTCGAGCAGATGCTGGCCCTCAGGAACCGGCTGGTCCTTCAGGTCCACATAGTTCTTGTTCTTCTTCATCCTTATGCGTCCTTCATCTTGACGTCGAGGGCGTCGCGCAGACCATCACCCAACAGGGTGAAGGCGAGCACCGTCGAGAGAATTGCCAGACCGGGCATGATCATCATCCAGGGAGCGGTCAGAAGATACTGCTGACCGTCCTGAATCATGGAGCCCCACGAAGGCGTAGGCGGAATAACGCCCATGCCGAGGAAGGACAGAGCGGACTCGGTCAGGATGGCGCCACCAATGTTCATGGTCGCGTAGACCACGATGGAGGCGACGGAGTTCGGGAAGATGTGACGCACGACGATACGAGCATCAGATGCACCCATCGCGCGCGCAGCATCAACATAGTCGTTTTCCTTGACCGTCAAGATCGCAGAGCGGAAGACGCGTGCAATCGAAGGCCAGCCGAGAATACCGATGGCGATAAAGACGTTCTGAAGGCCACGGCCGATAACGGCGATCATGGCGACAACGAACAGTACGTACGGGAACGCCAGGAAGATGTCCGCACAGCGCATGATGATCGTATCCCAGATGCCGCCGTAGAAACCGGCCAGAGCACCCATGACCAGACCGATCAGCGTGGAGATCGCGGTGGCCATAATGCCGACGGACAGCGAAACGCGCGCACCGTAGATAACGCGGACGAGAATGTCACGACCAAGGGCGTCGGTGCCAAACGGGTGCTCTGCACACGGAGCCAGCAGAGAAGTCTCGGCCATGGTAGTCGAGTCGGAAGCCGTCGGCGAACCGAGCCAGGGCTTAGCCCACAGATCTGCGGTCAGTGCAACCACAACGACGATGATGATCCAGCAGACACCGATAACGGCGAGCTTGTTCTTACGAAGACGCTTAAAAGCGTCGCCCCACAGCGTGCGGGACTTGGCGGGAGCAGATGCGGCCTTGGTGGCGGTAGCCTGCCCCTGAGACTGAGAATCAGTTTCCTGCATGAGACGTACCTCCCTTAGGCCTTATCCGACGGACCGCCAAGGCGGATGCGCGGGTCGAGGAATGCATAGCTAATGTCGACGAGCAGGTTGATCACCATAACGACGACGACGATGAGCGTAACGCCGCCCATAACGATGGGCCAGTCACGCATGCTAATGGCGCGATAGACCTCATAGCCGATACCGGGCCAGTTGAAGACCGTCTCGGTCAGGATGGCGCCCGAAAGCATGCCACCAAAGTCGACACCAATATAGGTAACGACGGGGATGAGTGCATTCTTAAGCGCATGCTTGACGATGATCGCACGATTGGAGAGACCCTTGGCCTTTGCCGTACGGATGTAATCCTGGTTCATGACGTCAAGCAGCTGCGAGCGCATAATGCGGGCAGCATAAGCGGTTGAAACCGAAGCCAGCGTAATGGTCGGAAGCACATAGTGCATCCAATCCTGATACTGAGAGCTGGAACCGCCGGCTCCCGAGATCGGCATGGAGAATGCACCGCCCGTGGCATCCTTGAGAATGACGCCAAAGAACAGCTGCAGCAACATACCAAGCCAGAAGGCCGGGACGGCAACGAGGATCGACGTGGTGAGCGTTACCAAAATATCCCAGAAGGAATAACGCTTAACCGCCGAAATGATACCCGCACCGATACCCATGATTGCCTCGAGCACGATGGCGCACGCGGCAAGTTTGACCGTATACGGATACTTCTGGGCAAAGATTTCCGTAACCGGCAGCTTGCGCTGATACGAATTGCCCAGATCGCCATGAAGCAGGCCGTTCATGTAATACAAGTAACGGTCCACGAGCGACGTTTGAACGGGGTCGCCGTTCTCGTCAAGGATCGCGTTGCCGTCCTCGTCCGACTGGACCAGGTGATAGCGGACGCGAAGCTGAAGCTCCACCTCGGGGGACAGAGCCTTGTCTCCACCGATCAGCTTGATCGGATCTCCCGGCACGATATTCTGGAGGGCGAACAGAATCAGCGTAACGCCCAAAAACACCGGGATGAACTGAAGCACACGTTTAACGATGTACTTACCCATACCACTCCCCTATCTAGGGATTAACCTAAATGGGATGCCGATCGCCAGACCGGCATCCCAAAATTACCATCAGCCAGTTTACCCCAGGTTAGGGAGAACTGTATGTTTCCCATGAGGTCTACGTAAATACTTGACCCTCACGGAAGCTGCAAACTCTTAGGCGAGCTCAGCGGTACCCAGCTCGGCATGCTTCTGCGGATCGACATAGAGGTGCTTGATGCGATCGGAGCCGACGATGGTGTGCGTGTAGAACATAATCGGGATGACCGGGCAGTCGGCAGCGACCAATGCGTCGGCCTCCTGCATCTTAGCGACGCGCTCCTCGTCGTCAACAATAGTACGAGCCTCGTCGACCTTGGCGTCGAACTCGGGGTTGTTGTAACCAGAGCGGTTATCGCCACCGAGGGAGTCGGAGTGGAACAGCGGATACAGGAAGTTGTCCATGATCGGGTAGTCGGCAATCCAGCCCAGACGACCGAACTGATAGTTAAAGTTCTGATACTGCTCGAGCAGGGCAGACCACTCAGGGGTATCGGAGACAGCGGTAACGCCAACCTTGGCGAGGTCGCCGATGATGGACTCCATGATCTCCTTGTGACCGCCGTCCTGGTTGTAGGAAAGGGTCACGCTAATGCCACGATCCCCGTTAGCGCCAGCGGGAGCAACCTTGTCGAGGTACTCGTTAGCCTTGTCGACATCGTAGGAGCAGAACTCCCATGCGCCCTCCTTGTAGCCATCGATGCCCGGAGGAACAATGCCGTCGGCAGGGGTACGGGTACCCTTATAGATGGTCTTGCAGATGGCCTCACGGTTGATGGCCAGGGAGATGCCCCTGCGCAGGTCGGCGTTGTTGAACGGCTCGGCCGTGGTGTTGCAGGTCAGATAGTACGTGGAAGGCTCGGCGCCGAGCAGCATGCGCTCGCCGTCGCCCATGGTGTAGCCGTCCTTGGACACGCCGCGATCCTTCTTGGCGGCATCGATCTGAGCGACGGGAACGTCGCAGACATCGAGGTTACCGGCCTGGAACTCCTTGTAAGCAGTCTCCATGTCCTTGATGACCTGGAAGTGGATGCCATCGATCTTGGCCTTGTCGCCATAGTAATCGTCGAACTTCTTGAGGTTGATCTCCTGACCATCCTCCCACTTGCCGTCCATCATGAACGGGCCGTTACCGACCGGTGCAAGATAGAAGCTCTTGACATCGGACTCGGCGCACTCGGGAACCGGGGCCAGAGCCGGGTGAGAGGCGACGAAGGGGAAGTCGGCGTAAGCGGAAGACAGCTTGACGACGAGGGTCTCATCGTCGGGGCAGGTAACACCGCTGAGCTCGGTGGCGTTACCGGCAAGCAGATCGTCATAGCCCTCGACCATGGAAAGGTGATAGGAGACCTCGGAAGGGCCATACTCGGTAGCGATGGCCGACTTGGTGTTGACCAGACGCTCCCAACCGAGCTTGAAGGACTTGGAGGTAACGTCGTCACCGTTGTGGAACTTGGCCTTCTTGATCTTGAAGGTAAACTCGGTGGCGTCGTCGTTGGCCTCGAAGGACTCGCAAGCCAGCGGAACGATCTCGCCCTTCTCGGCGTCATAAGAGGTCAGAGCGTCAAAGAGCTGGTACTCGACCTGAGTGCCCTGGTCCTCCTGGACATTGTAGGGGTCGATGCAGACCGGGTTGTTGATGTAGAAGTTCAGCGTCGAACCGGACTCAGAACCGGAAGTGTCGCCGCCCTTCTTGCCGCATGCGGCAAGAAAAGCCATGGAGCTCGCAGCGAGGGTGCCGCCAACAAAGGCGCGACGACCCATAACGGGCTGGTGGAACATAGAATCAGCCATGCCATCCTCCTTATGAGATAGGACAAAGAAATGTTCAGTCGGACACATGTCGAAACAATCCGATCCGAACCATCAAAACGCCGCCCGCTGCCATGGCTGGTTATGCACAACGGACCAACGTTTTGCAATACAGTAGCGCATTTTATACACGATTTGGGGCTAATTCCGGTTAACGGTCGAGAATTTCTTTAGTTGGGCGAAGTATGTGAGGATATTTTGACTCTGTTACAAATATGTAAACAAAAAGGGCCCCGCACATGCAGGACCCTTTACAAACGTATATACGCCGATGCTTAGTAGCCGACGATGCCCTGCGGGAAGAAGAACATGCACAGAACGACACACACGGCAAATACGACAGCCATGATGACGGTCAGGCGATCGAGGTTCTGCTCCATGACGCCCGTGGCAGAGCTGGAGTTATACAGCGAGCTAGCGATCATATCCGAAACGCCGGTGCCCTTACCGGAATGCATAAGGACAAGAATCGTCAACGCCACGGCAGAGACTGCCCAAACGACAAACAGAAGAATCTGAAACGGACCCATAGATAAGCTCCTTAATAGAACAATTCAAACTCCAGTACTGTACCACAACCCCCAGCACTCCCCCACCTGCCATTTGGGGACGGGGTAGAAATGGCAGAAATACCAAAAAGGGGGTTGTCCGGTTGTGGACAACCCCCTTACTAGAAAACGGTATTTGTTTTCTATTAGGCCTCGGTGGCGAGTACGCGACCCGTCATCTCGGCGGAAGGCTCAATGCCAGCCATGGTGAGCATGGTCGGAGCGATATCGGAAAGACGGCCGTCCTCAATACCGGTGAGCTGCGCCTTCTCATCAACGATGATGAACGGCACACGGTTGGTGGTGTGAGCCGTAAACGGATGCTTGGAACCGTCGGAAGCAACGTCAAACATGTGATCGGCGTTGCCGTGATCGGCGGTAATCAGCGCAAAGCCGCCCTTAGCGAGAATCGCCGGGACAACCTTGGACAGGGCATCGTCAACAGCCTCGACGGCCTTAACGGCAGCGTCGAAGACACCGGTGTGACCAACCATGTCGCAATTTGCGAAGTTCACGATGTAGAAATCAGCGCGATCCTCGTTGATAGCGGCGACAAGCTTCTCGGTAACCTCGGGGGCGCTCATCTCGGGCTGCAGATCGTAGGTAGCGACCTTGGGGGAAGCGACGAGCACGCGCTCCTCGCCCTCCTTGGGCTCCTCGATGCCGCCGTTGAGGAAGAACGTCACGTGGGCGTACTTCTCGGTCTCGGCGGTGTGCAGCTGCTTCAGGCCATTGGCGGCGATAACGTCGGCCAGGACGTTCTCGGGGAACGTCTTGGGGAAGGCGACCTCGACGTCAAACGTCGGATCGTACTCGGTCATCGTCACAAAGTGCGAGAGCTTAATCTGCTCGCGCTCAAAGCCATCGAACTCCTTGTCCGTGAACACGCGGGTCATCTGACGAGCGCGGTCGGGACGGAAGTTGAAGAAGATGGCCGCGTCGCCCTCGTAGATACCCTCGTTGTGGGCCGCGAAAGGCTCGACGAACTCGTCGCCGCGCGGATCCTTCTCGTAGTAGGCCTTGATACCGGCAACGGGGTCGGTATCGGCATCGGACGCGTTGACCATGACGTCGTAGGCGCGCTGGATGCGCTCCCAACGGTTGTCGCGGTCCATGGCCCAATAGCGGCCCGAAACGGTGGCAACGCGAGCGTCGCAACCGGTCTCCTCGGAGATCTTAGCCAGGAAAGCGCAGAACTCGCTCATGTAGCCGGCACCGGACTGCGGGTCGACGTCGCGGCCATCCATGAAGGCGTGGACGCGAACGGTCTTGACGCCATGCTGGGCAGCCATCTTGACCAGAGCCTCGACGTGGTTCATGTGAGAATGAACACCGCCAGGGCTCATAAGGCCCATGAGATGCAGGGTCTTGCCTTCGGCCTTGACGTCGTCCATAGCCTTGACGAAGACCTCGTTCTTGGCGATGGAGCCGTCCTTGATGGCGTTGTTGATGCGCGAAAGCTCCTGGAACACGATGCGGCCGGCACCGATGTTGAGGTGGCCTACCTCGGAGTTGCCCATCTGACCGTCGGGAAGGCCCACGTCCTCGCCCGAAGCACCGAGCGTGGTGTGAGGATACTTCTCGTACAGGCTATCAAGGAAGGGCGTCTTGGCAGCGGCGACGGCGTTCTCGCCATCGGCCGGAGCAAGGCCGCAGCCATCCATGATGATCAGGAGTGCAGGAAGATGACGCTGTGCCATATGTCCTACTCGCCTGCCTTGACGACCATAGAGGCGAAGTCGGCAGCCTTGAGCGAAGCGCCGCCCACGAGGGCGCCGTCAACGTCAGGCTTGGCGACGAGCTCGGCGATGTTGCCGGGCTTGGCAGAGCCACCATAGAGAACGCGGATGCCGTTAGCGAGCTCCTCGCCAAACATCTCCTTGAGGGTCTCACGGATAGCGCCGCAGACCTCCTGGGCGTCCTCAGCGGTAGCGGTCTTGCCGGTGCCGATGGCCCAGATGGGCTCGTAGGCGACGACGACCTGCTTGGGGCAGGTGATCTCAAGACCGGCAAGGCCAGCCTTGACCTGGTTCACGACGTGCTCGACATAGGTGCCAGCCTCGCGGACCTCGAGGGACTCGCCGCAGCAGAAGACGGGAACAAGACCGGCGGCAACGAGGGCCTTGGCCTTCTTGTTCTGATCCTCGTCGGTCTCGTGGAAGTAGTCGCGACGCTCGGAGTGACCGATGATGCAGTAGGTGCAGCCAGCGGACTTGAGCATGTCGCAAGAGGACTCACCGGTGAAGGCACCCTTGGCCTCCCAGTACACGTTCTGTGCGCCGAGGGCGATGGGGGCAGCCTGAATGCGGTCATGAACCGTGGTGATGTCAATGGTCGGAGGGCAGACGAGCACCTCGACGCCAGCCGGAACCTCGGGCAGAGCCTGAGCCAGCTCGTCGGCGAGCTTGGCGGCCTCGGCGACGTCGTTGTTCATCTTCCAGTTACCAGCGATAAGAAGGGTGCGATTAGGCATCGAGAAGCGCCTCCACTCCGGGCAGGGCCTTACCCTCGACGAGCTCCATGGAAGCGCCACCACCGGTGGAGATCCAGCTCATCTTGTCGGCCAGGTTGAACTTGTTGACAGCCGCGACAGAGTCGCCACCGCCGATGATCGAGGTGCAGTCGGCCTCGGCGACGGCCTCGGCGATAGCCTGGGTGCCGTGAGCGAAGTTGTCGAACTCGAAGACACCCATGGGGCCGTTCCAGAACACGGTCTTGGCACCCTTGACGGCCTCGGCGTAAAGCTCCTCGGTCTTGGGGCCGATGTCCATGCCCTCACGATCGTCGGGGATAGCGTCGGAAGCGACAACCTCGGGGACAGCGTCCTCGCCAAAGTGATCGGCAACGCGGTTGTCGATGGGGAGCAGGATCTTGACGCCCTTCTCCTCGGCCTTCTTGAGCATCTCGCCAGCGCGCTCGACCCAGTCCTCTTCCTTGAGGGACTGACCAACGGTCAGGCCCTGAGCCAGGAAGAAGGTGTAGGCCATGCCGCCACCGATGATCAGGGTATCAGCGGAGTCGATGAGATGATCGAGAACGCCGATCTTAGAGGAAACCTTGGAACCGCCGACGATAGCGACGAAGGGGCGCTCGGGCTCGGCGAAGATGCCGGTCAGCGTGTCGACCTCCTTCTCGAGCAGGAAGCCGGCGACGGCAGGCAGGTAAGCGGCGGGGCCCACGACGGAACCCTGGGCGCGGTGAGCGGTGCCGAAGGCATCGAGAACGAAGACGTCACCATAGGAAGCGAGCTTCTTGGCGATCTCGGGATCGTTCTTCTTCTCACGCTTGTCGAAACGGACGTTCTCGAGAACGAGGACCTTGCCCGGCTCGACGGCGGCAACAGCCTCAGCAGCCTTCTCGCCGTAGGTGTCGGCGACAAAGGCAACATCGAGACCAGAGAGCTCAGCGAGCTTCTTGGCGACAGGCTCAAGGGAGAGCTCAGGCTGGAAGCCGGTGCCCTCGGGACGGCCGAGGTGGCTCATGAGGATGACGCGAGCGTTGTGCTCAACGAGATAGTTGATGGTGGGCAGGGCAGCCTTGATACGGGTGGTGTCGCCAACGACGCCATCCTTGATAGGCACGTTAAAGTCAACGCGGACGAGAACGCGCTTGCCGTCGACATCGATGTCGCGGACGGTCTTCTTGGTAAAGGCCATGTTTGCTTCTACCTTTCGTACGTGTCTGCCTCCCATTACGGCAGACGATTTCTTATAAAAAGGGCGCGACCCTAGGGTGTAAGCCCTATAAGGCCGCGCCCTTCTTTAGACGCTCAACGAGCTATTCGCTAAAAGCTAAATTAAGCAACGAACTTCTCGAAGTACTTGATGGTGCGGACCATCTGAGAGGTGTAGGAGTTCTCGTTGTCGTACCAAGAGGTGACCTGAACAAGGGTCTGGCCGTTGCCGAGGTCAGAGCACATGGTCTGAGTGGCGTCGAAGATGGAGCCGTGGGTCTCGCCGATGATGTCGGTGGAGACGATGTCGTCCTCGTTGTAACCGAAGGTCTCGGAGATGGTGGCAGCGTAGGCCTTCATAGCAGCGTTGACCTCGTCGACGGTGACCTTCTTGTCAACGACAGCGTAGAGGTTGGTGATGGAGCCGGTCGGCGTAGGGACGCGCTGGGCGGCACCGATGAGCTTACCGTTGAGCTCGGGGAGAACCAGGCCGATAGCCTTGGCAGCACCGGTGGTGTTGGGGACGATGTTGACGGCGCAGGCGCGGCTACGACGCTTGTTGCCCTTGCGCTGCGGGCCGTCGAGCGGCATCTGGTCGCCAGTCCAGGCGTGAATGGTGGTCATGATGCCGGACACGATGGGAGCGAAGTCGTTCAGACCCTTGGCCATCGGGGCGAGGCAGTTGGTGGTGCAGGAAGCAGCGGAGATGATGTTGTCCTCAGCGGTCAGCGTCTCGTGGTTGACGTTGTACACGATGGTGGGCAGATCGCTGCCAGCCGGAGCGGAGATGACGACCTTCTTGGCGCCAGCGTTGATGTGGGCCTGAGCCTTAGCCTTGCTGGTGTAGAAGCCGGTGCACTCGAGAACGACGTCGACGTCGAGGTCGCCCCAAGGCAGGTTGTTGGCGTCGGCCTCCTTGTAGATCTTGATCTCCTTGCCGTCAACGGTGATGGAATCCTCGCCAGCAACGACCTCGTGATCGCGAGCGTAGTTGCCCTGCGTGGAGTCGTACTTCAGCAGGTAAGCGAGCATATCGGGAGAGGTGAGGTCGTTGATAGCGACGATCTCGGAGCCCTCATGACCGAACATCTGACGGAAGGCCAGACGACCGATGCGACCGAAGCCGTTAATAGCAACCTTTACTGCCATTGTGTCTCCTTTCGTAAGGCCCCCGCAAGCTACAGCGCCTGCCGTTGAGGCCCACAAACTAACCACTCGCCTAATATACCTTTTTTTTGACTTGAATTTCACGAGAATGCTCGAAATTGAAAATCAAATTTGCGTTAAAACGCTTTAAAGAATAAAATAGCAGCTAAATCCGTATATAAGTCGATACTTTAACCTACCTGTTTGCTTCAATGAGCTTTTCAAGCCGTAAAACACGATGGTAGAGGGCAGACTTCGACAAGGGAGGGTCAGCCATCTCCCCTAAATCACGCAGCGAAAGATCGGGATAGCGCTCGCGCAGGTCGCAAAAGACCGCCAAGGCATCCGGAAGCGTGTCGCGCAAACCCCGCTGTTCGAGCTCATCGATCAACGCAAGCTGATGCTGGGCGGCACCCGCACTTCTGGTCTGGTTGGCGAGCTCGGCGTTCACGCGACGGTTTACGTCGTTCTTAACCAATTTGACCGCGCGCGCTTCCTCGATCTCGGCAACGCTGCGCTTGGCGCCGATCAGCTTTAGGAGCTGCTCGATCTCCTCGGCGCTCTTTATGTAGACAGCATAGGATCCACGCCGTGCGTTGACGCGCGCATGGACCCCAATCTGTTCCAGCAGATCGCAAAGCCCCTTGGCATACTGCTCGCCCTGTACCGCGATCTCCAAGTGAAAGTCGCCACGAGGGTCAGCCACAAATCCGCCGGCAATGAGCGCACCGCGGATGTAGGCGAGCCTGCAGCAGGGACGGGCGACGATATGCCGGGGAACGCCGGCGACCAGCCCTCCCCTACGGTCAAGAATGCCCAGCAGCACGAGAGCCTTGTCCAGGTCGGGCTGATCGGGCAAGGTGATGAGATAGTTGCGGACCTTATGCAGGACCGATTTTCGAACGGTGAACTCCGTCTTGAGCTTAAGGATACGATGCGTCAGCGTGATCATCGTGCGCGCGACGGCGCCCGTCTCGGTCGCAACCGTCAAACGATACCGCCCGGAGCCGGCCAGCGAAAGTGTGCCGCTCACGCGCGTCAGGGCGGCAAGCGTCGACAGGTCGCAATATTCACATTCGGGTTCGCAGCGCGCGAGCTCGTCGCGCACCTCGGCGGTAAACGACATGCAGGCCTATGCTTTCGTGTTGGCGCGCGACAGGTCGCGATGGGAAATGCTCACGTGATACTGGGCGCCTTCCAAATAGCGAGCCGTGGCCTCGGCGATAGCAACGCTGCGGTGCTGGCCGCCCGTGCACCCGATGGCGATGGAAAGCTGCGGCTTGCCCTCCGCGATATAGCCGGGCATGACCGTATCGAGCAGCTGCGTCCAGGCCTTCCAGAACTCCTGGGTCTTGGGATGGTCCAAGACGAAGTCGGAGACCTTCTTATCGAGACCGGTCATGGTGCGCATCTCGGGATCGTAGAACGGATTGGGCAGGAAGCGAACGTCGATCATAATGTCCGCTTCGACGGGCATGCCATGCTTAAAGCCAAACGAGAACACATGAACGTCCATGAGCTGTTGGTCGGAAAGCTCGGAAAAAGCCATGCGCAGCTTATTGCGAAGCGCAGAGGTGCGCAGGCGGCTCGTGTCGATAATCATATCGGCTCGGTCACGCACGCCCTGCAGCTGCAGGCGCTCACGCTGAATCGCGTCGGCCGTGGTCTCCCCCGGCTTGGCGATGGGATGACGGCGACGGTTTTCGCTGTAGCGACGGATCAGCACCTCGTCAGAGGCCTCGAGAAACACGATGTCACAGCTCATCTCGCGCTCCTCGAGCGCGGCAACGGCATCGAGCAGTTCATCGAACAAGCCCTGGCTGCGCAGGTCGCAGGTGACGGCGAGATGCCTGCCCACGCCCGTATTGATGCCGACGAGTTCTGCAAGCTGGGCGATAAGACGCGGAGGCAAGTTGTCGATGCAAAAGTAGCCCATGTCCTCGAACACATGCATGACCTGCGTACGGCCCGAACCGGACATTCCGGTGATGATGACGATATCGGGGATTCGCTCCGAGCGCTCCGCCGCATCCATGGCATCTCCCTTTTGCATGTGCTGCCTCCTAAAAACAAGCGCGGGACCCAGCAACCCGGATCCCGCGCGGTCAATTGCCTTAATTGAGTATACCGCCCTGAGCGGATACGAGGTCCGTCTTACGCCTCAAGCGCAGCTTTGAACCAACTCGTAATACTCGTGGGGTGCGTAATGGCGGTGCCCACGACAACTGCCCAGGCACCCGCGTCGATTGCGGCGCGAGCCTCCTCGGGCGTGTGCACGCGGCCCTCGCAGATGATGGGAAGACCCGGGAACTCCTCGGTCGCCTGACGCAGGAGAGGAAGATCGGGGCCGTCGGCCATGGTGCAGTCGATGGCGGCAACACCGTGAGAAAGCGTGGTGGATACCAAGTCAAAGCCCATGTCGACCGCACGGCGAATATCTTCGATGGTGGCGCAGTCAGCCATCAGGAGCACGCCTTCTTCGTGCAGCGGACGGAAGGTGTCCTCGACGGTCTTGCCATCCGGGCGCGGACGATCAGTGGCGTCGATTGCCACGATGTCGGCACCGGCGGCAACGCAAGCGCGAGCGTGACGCAGCGTCGGCGTGATATAGACGCCCTCGTGCCCATCCTTCCACAGGCCGATGACGGGGACCTCGCAGCGGCCCTTAATGGCGGCGATGTCGGCAAGTCCCTGGCAGCGAATAGCGGCAGCGCCGCCCAGCTCACAGGCGCGAGACATCTGAGCCATGGTCTCGGGCGTACGGAGCGGCTCGCCCATATAGGCCTGAACGCTCACGACGAGCTTGCCCTTCAGGGATTGAATCAAAGGATCAACGGCCATGTTCAACTCAACCTTTCTAAAAACGGCCTCCTGAGGCAGTACACCTCAGAAGGCTCACTTGGTAGATTTCAAACTATAACGTAGCAAGAAGGTGCTCGGCAGCGCCGATGAGCGGCGCGTCACCCTCGAGAGAGCCGATGAGAATCGGCGTGTCCTGGAGCGGATCGAGCGCCTGGCTCGCATAGCCCTCGTGCACCGAATCCTTCCACGTCTGCGAACGCCAATCGGGACCCTGGTGGATCACACCGCCCGAAAGCACGATGACCTCGGGGTCCAGGATGTTGGCAAGCGAGCCCAGGCTGGCGCCCAATGCAAAGCCGGCGTCATGGATGACCTCGGTCGCCTTTGCGTCGCCAGCACGGCACAGGTCGTTCACGTCGCGGCCGACCGAGGGACGGCTGGGGTCGACACGACCGAAGCGCTCATCGTACATACGGCCAATCGAGGTGCCCGAAGCCACCGACTCAAGATGGCCAGATCGACCGCAGGCGCAAGGAATGCCGGCAGCAGCAGAGCACTCGATATGGCCCATATGGCCGGCGGCACCGTGGAAGCCCTGCATCACGCGACCGTTCTCGACGTACGCGCCACCGATACCCGTTCCGATACCCAGGCACAACACGGAGAACTTGCCCTTGCCGACGCCCCAGTGAGCCTCGCCCAGGGCATGGGCCTGCACGTCGCCCACGACGGCAACAGGAAGGCCAAGGTCCTCGCGCAGGCGCGGCCCCAGCTGAACACCGGACCAGCCAGGCATGATCTCGTTGGCATAGGCAATCGCGCCCGTCTTGGGGTCGACGACGCCGGCGGCGCCAATACCGACGCCGAGGACCTCGACGTCGGGATTTGCCTCGAGGGCGGCCTTGATGGAAGCCTCGATGCGCTGGAAGACCGCCTCGCCGCCCTCCTGGGCCTCAGTGGGAACCTCAGCTTCAAAGACCGGATGGGGCACGCTGCCATCAGCCGGATACTCCATAATGGCAGTCGCAATCTTGGTGCCGCCGATATCGACGGAGCAAACGTACTTGTTCTCCATGTCGCTCTCCTTAGGAGATAAAAACAACTACAGGAAATGCGGTCGGAATTAACCCCGCCGCACGATAAAGGTTTCCCAGGTGCCCGAGATTGGGGTGAAAGCGGTCGGGCGTTGACCTAATGGGTCACGCCCGACCGCTTGAGTCCCAAGGTTGGGTGCCTGGGGAAGCTTTACAGGAGACCGTTGTCCTGGAGGACCTTCTTAATCGCCTCGACGTTCTCGCCGGTCATGGCCTTCACCGGGCGCGGCATAGTCGGGCTGTCGAAGATGCCCATGAGGTTCATAGCGGTCTTGAAGGCACCGACGCCGCCGGCATAGCCCTGAACGCCCGAGGTGACATCCCAGATGTGGGAGATCTCGTTGAGGCGATCCTGCTCGGCCTTGACGGTAGCCCAGTCGCCGGCCTGAGCGGCCTTCCACTGACGCACGTAGCCCTCGGGCTCAACGTTGGCGAGGCCCGGGACGGAGCCGTCGGCACCGCCAAGGTAAGCACCATCGACGACGACCTCGTGACCAGTGAGGATGCTCATCGGGTGGCCGTTCTTCTCGTTCTCCTGAACGAGGTAGCGGAACGAGATGTCGTCACCCGAGGAGTCCTTAACGCCAGCCAGGACGCCCTCGGCGCCAAGCTTGGCAAGAAGCTTCCAGGGAAGCTTGGTGTGGACGCACACGGGAATGTCGTAAGCGAAGATGGGCAGGTCGAGCTCCTCGTGCAGGATGCGGAAGTGCTCCTCGACCTCGGTCATGCCCTGAAGGGCGTAGAACGGGCAGGTGGCGACAAGCGCGTCGGCGCCCAGCTCCTGAGCGACCTTACCGTGCTCGATCATGCGCTCGGTCTCGGTATCGATGATGCCGACCAGGACGGGCACGCGGTGATCGACGATGCGAACGGCCTCGGCAATGATCTGGCGACGGCGCTCGTCGGTGGAGAAGACGACCTCGCCCGAGGAGCCCAGGAAGAACAGGCCATCGACGCCGGCATCGATCATGCGGTTGATGCTGCGCTCAAAGGAGGCAACGTCGAGCTGGTGATCTTCGGTATCGGGAACAACGACGGGAGGGATAACGCCAGTGAATTTCTGAGTTGCCACAAGAATCTCCTTAGCTGTCTGGCGGGCGACCCCATGCCGCCCACTCTTGTTGGCAGTGTCCAGGCCGTCTAGGCCAAAGAACACGGGTAGAACGTTTGGTTAAAGAAGTCGACGACTTCGTTTTCGAACGCGTTGATGCGCTCGTGAGCGTATTTGGCATAGATGATATGCCTCCGGTCGCACTCAAGACCGTTGAATACGGCAAACTGCCCCTTGGGATCGCTTAAGGAATCCATGAGCGATGTACCCATGAGCACCGAGCCGCGCACCCGAGCCGACAGCGCCTCAAGGCCGCCAGGGAGCGGATTGGCAATCGCCGTGCAAGCGAGCCCTCGCCCGTCCAGCGCGGAAACCGCCAGTGCGACGCCGCCGCCTAGGCCCTCGCCCCACGCAAAGATGCGGTCCGGGTCGATACCATCGAGATCGCGCGCAACCTTCGCCATCGCGCAACCCCAGTGGACGCGCTCGACAAAAGCGGGCGAAGCAATCCCCCGCTGTAGGTCACCTGCGCCAACGACATCGTCATCCAAAGCGAGGACGGCGTACCCCATGGCCACAAATCTCGTCATGTGATGCCACCCACGCACGGGTCGGTCGACGTCATGGAACATCAGGCACAGCGGCACGCGCTCGGATACCCGGACACGGCCGACGGGCTCAATCAAACGAGCATGGACCACGTCCGTGCCGAGCTCAAAGGAAACCTCCGAGTAACGGGCACAGGGATTGCCAAAGTCAATCGCCGTAATGGTCAGGCCTTGAATCTCAAGGTTCGAGGCGCATGTCTCCAAATCAGAAACATCTGCCTGGGCATCACCGTGCCAGCCCCGATATTCGGCAAGCCTTGACGAAACCGTTCCGGGAATCTCCGCAAGCCCGGGGACAATTAGCTCGTCGACATTGCTCTCGCACTTAGACATGAGCTTTCCCTCCCTCGCAGAAAAACGGAATGATCATATCGTCAAAGTCCTGAATCTCCTCGTGGCCAAAGCCCTCAAAGAACTCGTGGCGCTTCTCGCAGGAGAGGTTGTTGTACACCGCAAACTGCGTCGCCGGCGGGCAGACGATATCGGCCGTGCCCGTGCCAAACAGCACGGGGCACGTAACCATGGGGGCGAAATTCTTGGAATCGAAGTACGCCAGTTTGGCATAGGCTTCCTCGATACGAGTCGAATCCTCGTCAAACCAGCGAGACCAATAGCGCAGGCCCTCGTAGGCAATGTCGTCGGCATCCAAATCCCAGACCAAGCGGAAATCCGACAGGAAGGGATAGAGGATGGCGGCGCGATTGATAAGCTCGCTGTTAAGTGCACAGGTCGCAATGCCCAAACCGCCGCCCTGCGACGCGCCGTTCACAAACACACGGGCAAGATCGATGCCCTCAAGCTCGTGAACGATGCGGCACAGGATGCGAATATCTTGGTGCAAGCGGACATAGTAGAGGTTGGCCGGATCGCCGTCGATACCGGCGACAATATGGCCCGCGACCGTCGTACCCTCAAATCCGCCAATATCCTCGGAGGGACCGCCCTGACCAGGACAGTCAAGCGCGATGAGCGACATGCCCATGCCCGCAAACGACGCCTGCTCAAACCAGCTGCGGCTTGCACCCGGATACCCATGGAACTGAAGTACCAATGGCACGGGCTCGTCCGAGACGGGTTTAAGGTACTTGGCATGCAGGCGAGCGCCACACATGCCGGTATACCAGAGGTCGAAAAGCTGGCAGGTCACGGCATCGGTGACCGATGCCGTCTCGATCGCATAGTCAAGCCCGACGGCGTCGGCCTCGGCCATGCGGTCCTTCCAAAAGAGATCGAAATCTGATGGACGGGGCATGGCGCCTCGATATTCACCAAATTGATGTTGCAGCTCCTGAGCACTTGGCATGGCTCGTGAACCCAACCTTTCGAAATCGCAACGGAGGTGCGCCCGGCAAGGGAACCGGGCGCACGGGAGGGAAAGCGAGACTACTCGCCGAGCTTGGGATGCAGCAGCGACGGTGCAGCGCCGAGCAGCATCTTGGTGTAGGGGTCCTGGGGGTGCTGGAAGACCTGCTTGGCCTCGCCCTGCTCGACGATCTTGCCGCCATTCATAACGATGATGTCATCAGAGATATAGCGGACCGTCTGGATGTCATGGCTGATGAACACCATGGCCAGGCCGAGCTCCTTCTTAAGGTCGGTCAGCAGGTTCAGAATCTGCGCGCGGACCGAAACGTCCAGAGCCGAGGTGGGCTCGTCGGCGATGATGGCATCGGGGTTCAGCGACAGGGCACGGGCAATTGCGACGCGCTGGCGCTGGCCGCCCGAAAGCTGGCCGGGAAGAACCTCAGCGGCAGAGCTGGGCAGACCGGTGAGCTCCAAGAGCTCCTTGACGCGCTTCTCCTGCTCGGCCTCGGTACCCAGGTTGTGGACGCGCATGGGGTCGAGCAGTTGCTCGCGAACGACCATGCGGGGGTTGAGCGCCGTGGCCGGGTTCTGGAACACGACCGAGATAACGCGACCCATGTGGCGACGGTCCTCGGCGGTACGTTTGGTAACGTCCTTGCCCTTAAAGTAGACCTTGCCGCTCGTGGGGGCCTGCAGGCCGCACATGACGTTGGCGGTGGTGGACTTACCGCAACCGGACTCGCCGACGATGCCGATCGTCTGACCGGGCATGAGCTTAATCGTTACACCCTGGACGGCGTGAACCAGGTTAGGGTGGAGAATCGAACCGGTACGGGTCCTAAAGGTGACGTGGACGTCATCAAGGAAGATGATCGGCTCGACGCCGTTGACTGCGGTCTCGCTCATCTACATCACCTCCGCGTGAGGGGTCAAACCATTTGCCTTGAGCACCTCGTCGGGGAGCTCGGAATAGAAGTGCTCGGTGCCGGGAACGCGCTTGAAGACCGGACGGGTGTCCAGGCCAATACGCGGATGGCTCGAGCGGGGCGCGAAGCGATCGCCCTTGGGGAAATCGCGCGGGCTCGGAACGGCGCCGGGCACCTGGTGAAGGCGGCCCGAACCGCTCTCGATGGACAGAACGGAACCCAGAAGACCGCGGGTGTACTCGTGAATCGGGTTGGTGAGCAGCTCCTTGGTGGGCGCCTGCTCGATAACCTGACCGGCATACATAACCGTGATGTTATGGGCGACCTCGGCGACCAGCGCCAGGTCGTGCGAGACGAAGATCATGGCAAAGCCGAGCTTGGCCTGAAGGTCGTTGAGCAGCTTGATGACCTGCTTCTGGACGGTAACGTCCAGAGCGGTCGTGGGCTCGTCGCAGATGACCAGCTTGGGGTCGCGGGTAAGGGCCATAGCGATCAGGACACGCTGACGCTGGCCACCGGAAAGCTCATGCGGGTAGCTCTCGAGCGTACGCTTGGGGTCGAGGCCCACGAGCTCCAGGAGTTCCTCGGCGCTGCGGGTGCCGCCGCGCTTGGTGAGCTGCTTCATCTGGGCAGAGATGAGCATGGAGGGGTTGAGCGAGGACAGGGCGTCCTGATAGACCATAGCGATATCGGTACCGCGCAGGCCGAACCACTCCTTCTTGCTCATCTTGAGCAGGTCACGGCCCTCCCAGAGGACCTCGCCGGAAAGGTGCTCGTCCTCATCGGTCAGGCCCATGATGGCCAGCGTGGTGATGGACTTACCGCAACCGGACTCGCCCACCAGGCCCATAGTCTGGCCAGGACGGACGTCAAAGTTGACATGGTCGACGACGTTGATATCGCCGTGGTGCTCAAACTGGATGCAGAAATCGCGGACCGAAAGGATCGGTTCGACAGACTCGTCGGGCACATGGCGATCGTCACGCTTGAGCTCGACATCGCGCAGGGCGCCAAGGCGAGCGGAGAGGGACTGGGCTTGCTCCTTATAGGCGCGAACGGGGTCGGAGACCAGCAGGTCGGCCTCGCGGCGCTTGGAGGAATCGGTCGGATCCAGGGCGGCGGAGGGAGCAGCGGCCATGGCGTCGGTAATGCCCTCGGAGAGGATGTTGAGCGCCAGGCAGGTGATCATGATGGCCAGGCCCGGGAACAGCGCCTGCCACCAACGGCCGGCGAGCACGCCGCCGCGGGCGTCGGCGAGGATGTTGCCCCAGGTGGCGGTGGGCTCCTGGATACCAGCGCCGATGAAGGTCAGCGAGGCCTCGAAGATGATGGCGTCGGCGACCAGGGTAACGGTGAAGACCATGATCGGGGCGATGCAGTTACGCAGAACATGCTTGATCAAAATCCACGGAGCCTTGGCGCCGGAAACGATGACCGCGCGGACATAGTCCTCGCCGTACTCGGACACGATGTTGGCGCGCACGATACGGGCAATCTGCGGAGTGTACATAAAGCCGATGGCGAAGATGATCGACGGCACGGAGTTGCCCAGGATGGAGACGAAGACGGCCGCGAGGGCGATGCCCGGGATGGACATGATGATGTCCAAGATACGCATAATCGTCTCAGAGACGGCCTTGCGCGAAACCGCTGCAAGGGCGCCCACGACCGAGCCGCAGACCAGAGCCATGGCAGTGGCGCCAAAGCCGATAATCAGCGAGTAACGACCACCGTAGAGCATACGCGACAGAATATCGCGACCCTTATCGTCGGTACCGAAGATAAATCCGTTGCCGGGAGCCTGGCGAGCCGTAAAGATCTCGACCGGGCTATAGGGGGCAAGAAGGGGCGCCAGAATCGCAGTCAGGGCGACCAGCACCAGCACGACGGCGGCAATCTTAGAAGACAGCGTCATCTTCTTCCAGCCACCGAGCTTGAGCCCCTTGGAGGCAGCCTTCTCGAGCTGCTCGGTTTGCTTCTCTCGAATCTTTACCATAATCTACACCGTCCTGATGCGCGGGTTGATGAGCAGGTAGAGCATGTCAACCACGATGTTGATGATGATGAAGGCAAGAGCAACGACGATAACGACGCCCTGAACCAGGTTCGCCTCGTTGCCCTGAACGCCCTGCAGAATCGCGGTGCCCATGCCGGGGAGGTTGAAGATAACCTCGATGACGACGGCGCCGCCCATAAGGTAACCGATCTTAAGACCGAGGGTGGTGACCGGGGTGATCAGCGCATTGCGAAGAACGTTGATGCCGACGACGACCTTCTCGGGAACGCCGGCGCCGCGAGCCATACGGACATAATCCTTGTCGAGCTCCTCGACCATGGCGGTACGCACGATACGAGTCATCTGGCCCGTCAGCGGAAATGCCAAGGCGATAGCGGGCATGATCATACGTCCCAGATAGCCAACCGGATTCGTGGTGAAGTGAGGCAAAGCACCCGATGCCGGGAGCACCTTAAGGTAGGAAGAGAACAGCAGGATCAACAGAACGGCAAGCCAGAACGACGGGGTTGCCAAGCCGGCGATGGAAAAGACGCGGATCACTTGGTCCGGCCATTTGTCGCGATACAGTGCCGCGATGACGCCGAGCAAAAACGAAACGACTGCACCGATGGCAAGACCGATGAAGGTCAGCTGCATCGTGACGGGCAGGGCCGTGGAGATGCGCTTGGCAACGGAGTTGCGAGCAGCACCATAGGTGCCCATGTCGCCATGAATCAGATCGCCCATATAGCGCACATAGCGCACGGGCCAGGGGTCGTCCAGACCATACTTCTCATGGTACTCGGCAACCGCCTCGGGCGAGGCACCGTCACCCAACGCCGTGTAGGCGGGGTCGGTCTTGGAGAACGACATAAGGAAGAACACCAGGACGGTGACGCCCAATGCCATGATCGGCAGCGCCACAAGACGCCTTCCAATCAAACGTAGCAAGTTGTTCACGTTCTCTCCCCTTTCTTTTGTCGGTAGGACCAACTGGTATATGAGTACGGATACTCATTACAAGACCCGAGCGACATCGTTGCCGCCCGGGTCTTTGTTTCAACTATGAGGATACGGTCCCAACGACCGACATCCTGCATACAGACTCAAGCGAGTCTTACGCCTTGACGGTCGCAACGCCCCTGAAGGACATGCTCGTCGTGCCGATGCCCTTGAAGCCATCGAGGGCCTCGCCGTTGGGCGCAGTGGACGGATCGTCCCAGGAAGCGGAGACGGTCTTGACGTGGACAACGGGGTACAGAACGGCGTTGTCGGCAATGATGTCGAAGCACTCGTTCCACTTCTTCTGCTGCTCGTCGCCCTCGGCGGCAAGAGCCTCGTCCATGAGACTGTGGAGCTTCTGCCACTCAGCGGACTCCTTCCACGGGCAACGGGTCTGCATCCAGACGTTGTCGCCGTACCACCAGTTGAGCAGCAGGTCGGGGTCAGCGCCGAAGCAGGAAGGATCGCCAGGGGCAAGGAGGATATCGTAGGCCTCGCCGCCGTCGATGGCAGCGTAGGTGGCCGGCGAGGTATCGGTCTGGATGGTCACATCGAAGCCGAGAGCGTCGAGGTCGTTCTTGACCTGGGCGGCCATGCCCTTAATCTGCTCGTTGTCGGTGGTGCGCAGGGTGATAGCACCCGGGGTGATGCCAGACTCCTCGATGAGCTTCTTAGCCTTCTTGGCGTCGGTCTTGTACACCGTGGAAGCCTCATGATAGTTGGTAAAGCTCTTGGGCAGGTAGCAGCTGGCAGCGGTGGCAAGGCCGGCGAAGGTGTTGCTGACCATCTTCTCGGTGTCGAGCGCATACATGACAGCCTGACGGACCTTGACGTTGTTCCAAGGCTCCTTGGCGACGTTGAACATGATGAAGCGGGTGCCGAAACCCTGAACGTTATCGATCTTGCAGCCGGCGCTCTCGAGCTGGTCGACGGCGTCAGCGGTAACGAGCTCCATAACGAGCGTGGAGCCCTCCTGCTGAGCGGTAACGCGAGCGGTGGGGTCGGTCAGGATGCTGTACTGGATCTTCTTATCCTCGGCAGCATACTCACCGTTGTACTCGGGGTTGGGAACCAGGGTGATCTCGGTATCGGAGATAGAGTCGTACATCCAGGGGCCGGAGCCGATCGGCTGCTTGGCGCGATCCTCCTCGGTCTGGGTGGCCGGGGTAACGCGGACGATGGCCAGACGATCCTTGAGCAGGGAGAAGTTGGGGACCTTGGTCTTGACCGTCACGGTGCTGGCGTCCTTGGCCTCGATGGACTCGAAGGGCTGGAAGAACGGAGCATAGGTAGCGGAAGCGGCGCAAGCGGTGTAGGAGGCAACGACATCGTCAGCGGTGACCTCGGTGCCATCGGAGAACTTGGCGCCCTTGCGGATGGTGACCTCGAAAGTGGTGTCGTCCACAGACTTGGGATCGTCGGTGGCGAGCTCGTTGAAGGTGCTGTAGTCGTGGTAATCGATGCCGTAGAGGCCCTCGACGACGTGCCAGTTAGCACCCAGGCCCACAGCGGAGCCGGTGCTGGCGGGATCGAAGCTGGACGGAGCGTAAGCGGAACCAGCGGTGATCACGCCGCCGCCACGGTTGGCGGAATCGGTGGAACCGGAAGCGGAACCCTCGTCGCTGGAGTTGCCACCGCAGCCGGTGAGACCAAGCCCTGCGACAGCAGCGACGCTGCCGGTGAGGCCGAGGAACGAACGCCTGGACATACCCTTGTTGATGATGGCCATGTCTTCTCCTATCAATAGAGAATCTTACCCGGGAGCACCTAGACGTGCCCCCGCGCAACTTGCGGACGATATATACCTTACCTACCGACGAGCCCAACTGAGGTGCCGCGCTCGGCGACCGATACATACATACGCTTGAACGGTATTTACTACCGTTCACCGAATTCATTGACAAACGATTCGCCAGACAGTATGTATCGCCGAGGTGAGATATCAGTCTTCGTCAACCCGCAGGATAGCAGGGTTGTTCACCATGGCTAGTCAAACGTTTTAGCGTTAATAAAACCCGAAATCGGCTGGTAATCGCCGTGAAATAAATGATTGAAAATCACGCAATCATGTATATCAGTTGTTTAGAGGCGTGTTTAGTTTTCGGATTGCTTTGCCGCCGCCTCGGCGCGCTCGGCATTCCATGCAACGAGCGCCTCGTGGACCGCCTTGGCAACATCGGCAGGTATGCCGCGAACTTCCGCGATCTCTTGCTCGCTCGCCGCGCGCAAACGCTTCATCGAGCCAAAATGGCGCATAAGGGCACGTTTTCTGGTGGGTCCCACGCCTGGAACGTCATCGAGTACCGAAACCGTCATGGCCTTGTCGCGCAATTCGCGATGGAACGTGATGGCAAAACGGTGCGATTCATCGCGCACCTGTTTAATTAGATAGAGCGACGCGGACCCGGTCGGCAGCACGACGGGAGTCTCGTCCCAAGGCACGAAAACCTCCTCATCGGCCTTTGCCAAGCCACAAACTGGTATATCGAGCCCAAGAGCCTCAAGTTGCTTGATCGCAGCGGTCAATTGCGGCTTACCGCCATCGACAACGAGCAAATCGGGGCGCGAGCCAAAGCGCTCGTCAGCCATGCGCTCGGGAGCATAGCGTCGTCCCAAAACCTCGGACATCGACACGAAGTCGTTTGCCTCGTCCAATTCGGCCTGAATTTTAAAACGACGGTACTGGCTCTTGTCGGCGCGTCCGTTGGTAAATACCACCATCGAAGCGACCGTAAAGGTGCCATGCAGTGTAGAGATATCGAAGCACTCGATACGCAACGGCGGCGATGGCAGCGCCAACGCACTTTCGAGCTCCAAGAGTGCCCGATTGGTGCGGTCGTCAGCGTACCCCGTTCGCATCATGTAGCGCATGAGGGCATGGCGCGCATTTTTGGATGCCATATCGAGCAGACGATGCTTTTCGCCACGCTGCGGCCTATGGAGATGGCAGGAACGCTCACGCTTGCCCGCAAGCCACTCCCCCAGCGTCTCCGCATCCTCAAGCTCGACAGAGAGGTTTATCTCAGCTGGAATATCAGCCGTCTCGTCGTAATAGCGCTTAAGAAAGCCCGACTGGAGCTCTTCCTCGTCAACATCAAGACCCTTGTCAAGAATGAACTCGCAGGTGCGAACTGTTCGGCCCTCGCGAACGACGAAGACGCAAGCGGCGGAGATGGTCTCCTCGCGATAGAAACCGATAACATCGATATCGACACTGGAGGGAAAAACGACTTGCTGACGGTCGTCCAGACCCCTGATGACCTCCAAACGACGTTTGACGCGGGCGGCGCGCTCAAAATCGAGCGCCTCGGCGGCCTCCGTCATCTCGGATGTCAGCTCGTCGACGACGTCCTTGCGATGGCCCGACAAAAAACGTTCGACACGTTTGACGTTCTTGGCATAGTCTGCCGGGGAAATCGCGCCGACACACGCACCCGGGCCGCGCCCGACATGATAGTCGAAGCAGGGGCGCCCGTTTTGCGCGCAAATCATATTGACGATGTCTTCCTCGCCCTTGTGGGACTCGACGATACGGCGACAACGACGCCACTCCGCACAGGATGCGGAGCAGATGGGGATAACCTTGCGCAGCGTATCTATCGTCTCACGTGCGGCGCGGCTATCGGTATAAGGTCCAAAATAGCGCGTTCCCGGCTTATGACGCTCACGCGTGTATTTGATAGCGGGATACAGGTCGCCCTTTGTAATGGCGATAAAGGGGTAGCTCTTGTCATCCTTGAGGTCGACGTTAAAGTACGGATGGTACTGACCAATCAAATTGCGCTCGAGCACCAACGCCTCGTGCTCGGTCTCCACCACGATATAGTCAAAGCTCGCCACCAACTGCATCATCAGCGGGATCTTCTGGCGCTCGTCCTGCAGCGTCACGTACTGACGCATACGGGCGCGCAGGTTTTTCGCCTTGCCCACGTAGATGACATCGCCCTTGGCGTCTTTCCAAAGGTAGCAGCCGGGCTGCGTGGGAACGCGCGAAACCTGCTCGGCAAGCGTTGGAATGTTGTCGTGACCGGCCACGCGCACCTACTTGCGACGAATCAGCGCCGAGACCTCGGGCATCTTAAGGACGACGGCAAGGCCAAAGGTAACAGCAAGCGAGACGACACCCGCAACGCAAACGTAGCCAAGAGTAATCAGAATCGAGCCGCCAAGTGCCCCGACAAAGTGCTCAAGCGCCCACATGACGCCGGCGCCTGCGGCAGCACCCAGGCCACCGAGCAAAAGGCCAAAGAAACCGCCATGCAGGATAGATTTAACCTGAAGACCACGCAGGCGACGACGCAGCCACCACAGCGAACAACCGACCAAGATCACGTAGTCGACGACATACGAAAGTGCGATTGCCGGCATACCGAAGCCCAGTACAACGCCAAACAGCAGAACTGAGCCGGCCTGGCCGATGGCAGAATACAGGCAATAGCGGCTATAGGGCTTCATGTCGAGCAAGGCAGAGAAGCTCTTCTGCATCAACACGACCACGCCGTAGAGCGGCAGCGAGAACGCCAGGTAGACAAGGAACTCGGACACCAGCGCCACGCCGGACTCATCAAACTTGCCGGCACAGTAAATCATGTTGAGCGGACGCGCGAAGACAATCAGGTACAGCGCGAACGGAATCAGGAAGAACAGCATCTGGGCGACGCCACGCGAAACGCCCGTGCGAACGCTGTCGTAATCCTTCTCCTGTGCGTCGTGAGAGAGCTCGGTATAGAGCGCCGTCGAAAGCGAGGCGGCAATCAGCGCGTAGGGCAGCGTGTACCACAGGCGCGCATAGGCGATGACGGAAGGACCAGTCTCGGGCTGGACCACCAGCGCGGCAGCGTTGGTGATAGAAGTCGAGACAAACATGCACACCGTGGCGAGCAGCGTCGGGATACCGAGCGCAATCGTCTGGCGCAGTGCGGGGTCCTTAAAGTCGATATGGATATGGGGATGCACGCCGTGCTTGCCAAGCGCGGGGATCTGACATGCCATCTGAACAAAAACACCGAGGGTCGTACCGGCCGCAATCAAGATGATGCCGGCACGTTCGCCAAACTGTGCGGACACGGGCGCAAAACCCATAAAGCTCGCAATGACGATCACATTGTTGAGGACCGGGGCAAACGTCGACCAGAAGTAGTCGCGGTGCGCGTTGAGAACGCCCGAAAACACCGAGCCCAAACCATAAAACAGAATCTGGATGGCAAAGAAACGGAACATGAACGCAGCGGTATCCATGCTGCCGCCGTCACCCGAAAGGAACGATTGCGTCCAGATAAAGCCCGGGGCGAACACGGTCCCCAACAACGAAATGCCACCCAGCACCAAAAGCAGAATGCCAAGCAGGTTGCCCACGTACTCGTTCGAGGCCTCGCGACCCTGCTCACGCCTCACGCCCATGTACACGGGCAAAAACGCCGTCACGAGCATGCCGCCCATCACGAGTTCGTAGAGCATATTTGGCAGGTTGTTGGCGACCTGATAGGAGGACGAGAGTAGCGACATGCCGATAGCGGCCGCCATTGCCCACGTGCGGATAAAACCGGTGACGCGAGACACGATGGTCAGGATGGTCATAAGCCCGGCGGAACGACCAACCGTGGAGTAGTCCGACGAGCCCATGTCGTCAGTGTCATCTCGCGACGAAGAAGCTTCGGATGAGGGTGTCTGAGGCGCAGATTCTTCTGCAAAATGAGCTCCGCGCTTCAATTCTTCCTGCGGCATCGCTCAGTCCTCTCTCGTAATCGCGGCAACTGTCGCCCCGCAAAATGCAATTAAATCATCAGGTGCAAGCTCGAGCTGATAACCACGCTTGCCTCCCGAAATAAAAATGGTATCCCAAAGGACACATGTCTCATCAATGAGCGTCCGGTAGCGTTTTTTCATACCGACCGGACTGCAGCCGCCGCGAACGTAGCCAGTCGCCGCAAGCAAATCCTTCACATGCATCATGGCCAAGGACTTCTCCCCCGCGGCACGCGCGGCGGACTTTAGATCGAGCTCGTCGGCAACAGGGATGCAGCACACGACGTGGTCGTTGGACGGCGTCACGCAGACCAAGGTCTTAAATCCTTGACCGGGCTCCTCGCCAAGCTGCTCCGAAATCGCGACCCCCAGGCCCGCCGACTCATCACCATCGTCTTCGTACGTATGTAGAACATAGGAAATGCCGGCGCTTTCCAGCTCGCGCATCGCATTGGTTTTTGGCGTCTTTACAGCCTTTGCCATGGCATATCCTTTCCCTCGCATTCGGACGCAAGGATTAAGTATATGTCCAATTCGACTGCATACGTCACTTCGACACAGCAAGCGCCATCGAATCACAAGGAGTCGATGGCGCCCATAAACTGAATCGCCTATTTATTGAGCATCAAGTTGAGCCTGACGCTCCCGGTCACGCCTGAGCAACGGCGCCAAAAACTTGCCCGTATAACTCTGCGGACAGTCCGCAACCTGCTCCGGTGTGCCCGAAACCACGACGGTTCCGCCGCCGTTACCGCCCTCGGGGCCCATATCGATCAGGCGGTCGGCAACCTTGATGACATCAAGGTTGTGTTCAATCACCAGCACCGTGTTGCCCGCATCGACCAAGCGCTGCAGCACATCGAGCAGCTGGCGGACGTCCTCAAAATGAAGCCCGGTCGTCGGCTCGTCCAAAATATAGAACGTCTTGCCCGTCTGGCGTCGATGAAGTTCCTTGGCGAGCTTCACACGCTGCGCCTCGCCGCCCGAGAGCGTCGTGGCGGGCTGGCCCAGGCTCACGTAGCCCAAGCCTACATCGTACAGCGTCTGGAGCTTGCGCTTAATCTGCGGGATATTCCCAAAGAAGGCCAGCGCCTCGGTGACGCTCATGTCGAGCACGTCAGAGATGGTCTTACCACGGTAGGTGACCTCAAGCGTCTCGCGGTTATAGCGTTTGCCGCCGCAGACCTCACAGGGGACATAGATATCGGGAAGGAAGTGCATCTCGATCTTAATTTGTCCGTCGCCCTTGCATGCTTCGCAGCGACCGCCGCTCACGTTAAAGGAGAAACGTCCCGGCGAGTAGCCGCGCGCCTTCGACTCCGGCGTACTCGCAAACAGTGCGCGAAGATCATCCCACAGGCCGATATAGGTAGCAGGGTTGGAACGCGGCGTGCGGCCAATCGGCGACTGGTCGATATCGATAACCTTATCGATACACTCGATGCCCTCGATTTTCTTATACGGACCCACAGGGCGCGTCGAACGGTGAATGGCATTCGTAAGGGCAGGCGCAATAGTGTCGGTAACCAGGGAGCTCTTGCCCGATCCCGACACGCCGGTAACAACCGTAAGCGTACCAAACTCGATCTTGGCGGTAACGTTTTTGAGGTTGTTGGCGCGGGCGCCCGTGATCTTAAGGCAGCCGCGACCGGGCTTGCGGCGTTCATCGGGAACCCGAATCATTCGCTTGCCGGTTAGGTAGGCACCCGTCATCGAATCGGGGCACGCCATGATATCGGCAGGCGTTCCCGCGGCGACCACGTGTCCGCCGTTCACGCCCGCACCGGGGCCCATGTCGATCACATAGTCGGCAGCACGAATCGTATCCTCATCATGCTCGACGACGATGACGGTATTGCCGATATCGCGTAGGCGCTCAAGCGTCTTGATCAGGCGCTCGTTATCGCGCTGATGAAGACCGATCGAGGGCTCGTCCAGAATATAGAGCACGCCCATGAGACCCGCGCCGATCTGCGTTGCCAGTCGAATACGCTGGGCCTCGCCTCCGGAAAGCGTCGCCGAGGCACGGTCGAGGGTCAGATAGTCGAGTCCGACATCGACCAGAAAGCGCAGGCGCTCCAGGAT
Source organism: uncultured Collinsella sp. (assembly GCA_900542125.1). GTDB lineage: Bacteria > Actinomycetota > Coriobacteriia > Coriobacteriales > Coriobacteriaceae > Collinsella. The sequence goes on from UQMO01000008.1 coordinate 36,147, forward strand.
TTCCTTAACGATGCGCCCGCCGATAAATTGTTGGCGCTCGGTAAGCTCCAAGCCCTCAAAAAACTCGAGCGACTCGCGACACGATAGGCAGCAGACCTCGTAAATGGACTTACCGCCTATGGTAACGGCGAGCATCTCGGGGCGCAGACGAGCACCATGGCAACTCGAGCACGGCTCCTCGCGGATGTACTTCTCCAAGCGCGCCTTGGTGTTCTCATTCGTCGTCTCGGTATAGCGCTCGTACAGGATATTGCGCACGCCCGAGAACTTGGTGTCCCACTGGCTGCGGCGCCCATCGAGCTTTTGATAGTCGACCGAAATCTTCTGGTCGCCCATGCCGTCTAAAAACGCGCGACGCACCCGCGGAGGCAGATCCTCCCACGGCGTATCGACGCTCACCTTGAAGTGCTTACAAACCGCAGCGAAAATCTGCGGATAGTAGTTAGAGTTGCCAAACAGGCTGCCAAAGACCCCGTCGGCGATCGACTTCGAGGGGTCTTCGATTAGGGCCTCGGCATCGACCGTCTTCTTAAAACCCAGGCCATCGCACTCGGGGCACGCGCCATAGGGCGCGTTGAACGAGAAATCGCGCGGCTGCAGGTCATCGATGGAGTGTCCATGCTCCGGGCACGCTAACGCCAGCGAATACTCCAGCAACTCGCCTTCGGTCCCCTCGGGAGCGTCGCGGTCGGGCAGCAAGTATACGTTCACATTGCCGTGCGCCAGCGCAGTCGCCTGTTCAACGGACTCGGCGATACGGCCCAGCGAGTTCTCGCGAATCACGATGCGATCGACCACGACCTCGATATCGTGCTTGAACTTCTTGTCCAGATCGATCGGATCGTCGAGCGAGCGCACTTCACCGTCGACACGCACGCGGCTAAAGCCCTCGGCGCGAAGGTCCTCAAACAGTTTGGTGTACTCGCCTTTTCGTCCGCGTACCACCGGTGCCAGCACAAACGCGCGGCGGCCCTCCCCCGCCGCCAAGACCTTGTCGGCAACCTGATCGGTCGTCTGACGCTCAATGACACGGCCGCATTCGGGACAGTGCGGGGTGCCCACACGGGCGAACAGCAGGCGCAGATAGTCATAAATCTCGGTTACGGTGCCAACCGTCGAGCGCGGGTTTTTAGACGTCGTCTTTTGGTCAATCGACACCGCCGGCGAAAGGCCGTCGATTGAATCCAAGTCGGGTTTGTCCATCTGGCCCAAGAACTGGCGCGCATAACTCGAAAGGCTCTCGACGTATCGACGCTGGCCCTCGGCATAGATAGTGTCGAATGCCAGCGAACTCTTGCCCGAGCCAGAAAGACCGGTAATGACCACGAGTTGGTCACGCGGAATGGAAACATCGATATCACGGAGGTTGTGCTCACGAGCGCCGCGAATAACGATAGAAGAATCAGACATGGAAGCTCCTTGCCTCCTATTGCATCGAATCATACTGCCGATGAGTTTAGCGCACTCGACGCGCACAGATGTTCGTAATACAAGATTCGCAGACCTTTAGCTTTGCGTATCGGGCGCTTTGTTTCTCGAAATGCCGTGGAAAGGTTACAGTAATCTAATACTGAACTTAATTTGCTGTACCAGAGGAACGTCCATGACCGAAGATATCCCCCTTGAAATCACTTCGAGCGACATGGCCAATCTGCCCATATTCATCGCCGTCCTTATCGTGGCCGCCGTCGTCGTGCGCGTGTATTTTTCAATCAAACGCAACGAAAAGCCACCCATTGCCCGCGTCTTTTGGTGCGCGACGCTCCTCATCCCGCTCGGCGTGGTAGCTGCATGGGTTACGAATCAATTGCTCGTAAATGAGGGCAGCTCCCTATGGGTCCTTTCTTATTCGGCGCTCGGTGCTGCCGCCGTCATGCTTCTTGTCGAGCCCTTGGTTTCGGGACTTATCGACCAAACCGACCTTACGACGGGAACGGTTGCCTGTATTTGCCGTGACATCCTTGTCATCGCCGCTGTTTCAGCGCTCTCGTTCGTTTCACTCGAAATTGCCTGCAACGAAACGTTCTATCGCATTCCCGCCAACTCATTCGGGTTTTCCGTCGGGCTGCTCGCGACGGTTCTGCTCTCCCTTTATTTGCTGGGACAGCGTCATGGAGGCGTCATGGCCCTCGTGCCCGTCGTCTGTTGCATCCTTGGCATTGCCGAGCACTTCGTCATAACGTTTAAAGGCGAAGCCATCCTGCCAAGCGATATCTTGGCCCTTGGCACCGCAATGGAAGTGAGCGAGGGATACGAGTTTACCTTTACCGCCGGAATCGTAACCTCTCTCGCCCTGCTGGAGATTTCCCTGGGGCTTCTTTCGCTCATCCGACCGCGAAAGCTCCGTACGCCCACCCATGTCTTCCCCGCTATCGCCGCTAACCTCTGTGCTTTTCTGCTAGTGACCGTTGTGGGGCTCTCAGGCTTTTCCAACATCGACTTGGAGCAGGCGCTGGATTTTGGATTTGACCGTTGGCAGCCCATCACCACGTATGCGTCTCAGGGTTTTATCACTTCGTTCACCGAAATGGTCAACGAGTTGCCCATTGAGAAGCCCAAAGACTATACGCCCGATGAGGCGCAGAGCATCGAGCAGGAGCTCGCCGCCGTCTACGACAGCACATATGGCTCGAGCGAACAGCGCGCGGCGGCCGTTGCCCAGTTCAATGAAATCAAGCCGACGATTGTTGCCGTCATGAATGAGAGTTTTAGCGACCTTTCGTGCTTTGAGCAGCTCCAGGCGGCCGGGTACACCGGCCCCGCATTCTACAACTCGCTTCCCGACACACTTGTTCGCGGCACCATGCTCGCTTCGGTCGCCGGTGGCGGAACGGCGAACTCCGAATTCGAATTTTTGACCGGAGCGACAACGGCCTTTGTCGGATTAGGCAAAATCCCCTATCAGCTGTATCAGATGAATGGCGTAAACAGCCTGGCAAAGGACCTTAAAGAGCTTGGGTATACCACTACCGCTATGCACCCGCAAAACCCCGTCAACTACCATCGAGATAAAATCTATCAGCAGCTGGGCTTTGGAGACTTTCTTTCAATCGGCGATTTCGAAGGTGCGCCCTATTACCATGCCGGCGTATGCGACTACGCCACCTACGACAAGATACTCGACCTGCTTAGAACCGACGAAGCGCCGCAGTTCATCTTTGACGTCACGATGCAAAATCACGGCGGCTACGACTATGGCACCGTTCCCGCCGAAGAGCTGACAAACTATTGGGTCGAGGGAGCCAGCGAGGGTGCCAACAGCGCGCTCAACACCTATCTCACCTGCATCAACGCATCCGACCGGGACCTCGAGTACTTTATCAATGAGCTCCGCAATATCGGCAGACCGGTTGTTCTTGTCTTTTTTGGCGACCATCAGCCGAGTGCCGCAACGACTCTCAACGACGAGCTGTACCCTCAGGAAGATACGGCAAGCCACGCTTTCCGTATCTATCAGTCGACATATCTCGTCTGGGCTAACTATGAGATCGCCGGCAATACCGAGCTCAACGTCTACGACACCGTCGGGGCAAACGAGATTGCAGCCATTACCCTTAATAAGATCGGCGCCCCGCTCACCAATTACCAAAAGGCCCTGCTTGCGACAAGGTCAGATGTGCCCACCATCAATGTCGCCGGCTATCTCGGTGCCGACGGGCTGCGCTACGACTTGGAATCGGAAGACAGCCCCTACGCCTCGACGATCGACAAGCTGCAGCGCATGCAATACCTCGAGTTCGCCAGCAAAGTTCAGTAAGCCCGCCCATTCGCTTGGGCCCATCGTATTGCAAGCACGCTCGGCCCAAACGCATCGCAAATGACTCCCGCTCGCAAACGAGGGTACAATGACGCTCGTGTCACATCGCGGGGCCCCGGCCCCAGCATATACAAAGGAGTCATACATGGGTTGCGAACACGCACAGGCCGCCGGCGGACAAACGTCGCCGTCGCAATTTGAGGAGAACACGCTGTCCGAGGTCAAGCGCGTCATCGCCGTGCTTTCCGGCAAGGGCGGTGTCGGCAAGTCATTTGTCACCGGTGCCATCGCCACCGAGCTTGCCCGTCACGGCCACAAGGTCGGCGTCCTCGATGCCGACATTACCGGTCCCTCTATCCCCAAGATGTTCGGTATGAGCGGACGCCACGTCCATGCCCTTGGCAACCTTATGCTGCCCGAAATCTCCGAGCACGGCGTCAAGGTCATGAGCTCCAACCTGCTGCTCCAAAACGAGACCGACCCCGTCCTTTGGCGCGGTCCGGTCATCGCAGGCGCCATTAGGCAGTTCTGGAGCGAGACCTCGTGGGGCCCCATCGACTACCTGCTGGTCGACATGCCTCCGGGAACAGGCGACGTCGCGCTCACCGTCTTCCAGTCGCTGCCCGTCGACGGCATCGTCATCGTCACGAGCCCGCAGGATCTGGTCTCGATGATCGTCGCCAAGGCGGTCAACATGGCCGAGAAGATGAACGTCCCCATTCTGGGCATTGTCGAGAACATGAGCTATATTGAGTGCCCCGACTGCGGCAAGAAGATCGAGGTCTTTGGCAAGAGCAAGCTCCCCGAGGTCGCAGAGCGCTATAACCTCGACATCTTGGGCAAGCTTCCCATTAATCCGGCACTCGCCGAGGCCTGCGATAAGGGCGAGGTCGAGACCGCACTGCCCGATGGCATGTTGCCCAAGGCAGTCTCTGCCGTCGAGGCCATTACCCCGCACGAGACCGACGAGGCCTAAGTGAACACGAGCGCCTTCTATGACGTCCTGGTAATCGGCGGCGGGGCTTCAGGCCTCGCCGCCGCCATTACGGCCGCACGCGCTGGCAAAAGCGTCTGCATCGTTGAGCGCGATGTCGCCTGCGGCCTTAAGCTCCTTGCGACCGGCAACGGCCGCTGCAACCTCTCCAACGAATCGATTGATCCACAGCGGTATAACCACCCCGCATTCGTCGAATCCGTTATGGGCCCCCAGCCCGAACAAGAGCTTATGGGTTTCTTCTCCTCGCTGGGCATCATGACAACCTCCGAGGAAGGCCGGCTGTACCCGCGCTCCCTTCGCGCCGAATCGGTGCGCGACGCGCTTCTCAGCGTTTGCGACCGCCTAGGCATCACCTTAATCTGCGGAGCCAACGTTGCCTCGGCGCACAAAGCTTCCGAAGGCTGGGCACTCCAAATAGACCGTCCAGCGCGGGCACTCAAGGCAAAAAAGCACGATGACCGAAAATCGGAGCTCCGCTCGCTTCGGAAAGCGCTCACCGATGTCCCTCGCAAGAACGAGGCCCTGCAGGCACATGCCGTAATTATCGCTACGGGCGGCAAACCCACCGGTATCGCCGATACGTTTCGCCTCCCCCTCACTTCGCTGCGCCCCATCCTCTGCCCCGTATCGGCAACGGTCGTTGGCGATCGGGCGGCACTCAAAACGTTGGATGGCCTGCGCGTCCGTGCCCGCTTGACGCTCGCCCGCAATCATAATGAGCTCTGGCACGAAGACGGTGAGGTGCTGTTTCGAACCTTCGGTATCTCGGGCGTCGCTGTCTTCAACCTCTCTCGTCGTATCCAGCACGGCGATACGATCCTGCTCGACGTTTTCCCCGACCTCTCCAAAGACGAGTTGCTCGATATGCTCAACCGGCGCGTTGAGCTGCTCGGCGGCTTTTCGCCCCGCGATCCCCGTTGGCTCGACGGCATGCTCGCCCCGCAACTCTCCCGCGTCGTCTGCACAGCGTTCGAGCAGTGCCATCCAGGCTCCAACGATGTCATCCACCTGGTCTCGATCCTCAAACACTTTAAGTTGCTCGTCGAGGGAACAGCCGAGGAGCGCTCAGCGCAGGTCACGCGTGGTGGCATATCTGTCGAGAGCATCTCAACACCCAGCCTACGCGCGCGCAGCGTTGTTGACGCCCCGCTTTACGTCTGCGGTGAAGCGCTCGACATCGACGCCGATTGCGGAGGCTTTAACCTTGCGTGGGCCTGGATCTCGGGCATTCGCGCTGCAAGCAGCCTGTAGCCGCGCAGTCTATAATCAAAAACGCATTCGGGCCGTCTGGGATACCGGACGGCCTCTTTCTTGCCTCTAAGGAGACCTCGATGATCGAAATCACCCAAGTCAACGCGTCGCTCGATGAAGCCGGCGATGAAAATGCCTGCCTCATTGTTGGCAAGCGAGTCGCCAAGCGCGTCTTACGTTGCAAGGACTCCGAGATCAAGTCCATCGAGCTCCACCGCAAGTCAATCGACGCTCGCAAAAAACGAGACGTCCATTTTATCCTGAGCTTTCGTGTTGAGCTGACTAGTCCCCACCTCGAGCGAGAAGCGGTCGACAGCGTTGCCGAGCGTGACCACTCGCGCGTACGCGCGATAGAAGACGATGAGCCTTCATTCCCCTCCCCCGCCTCCGACGCACCTCAAGAACGCCCTGTCGTTGTCGGCGCCGGATGCGCCGGCCTTTTCGCTGCGCTTACGCTCGCCGAAGCAGGTCTTAAGCCCTTGCTCATCGAGCGCGGCGACCCGGCATTTCGCCGCTCGCAGGCGATCGATCTCTTTCTAAAGGAGCGCATCCTCGACCCCGAGAGCAATATCCAGTTTGGCCTGGGCGGCGCGGGAACTTTCTCGGACGGCAAACTCAATACGGGAACCAAAAATCCCGCCCATCGCCTTATCCTCGAAACCTTCGTCGAGGCGGGTGCGCCCCGCGATATTCTGTGGGATGCCAAGCCGCACATTGGCTCCGACATCCTTCCCACGGTTGTCACCGCTATATCCCAGCGCATCGAGCAGCTCGGAGGTGTCGTCCGTTATCGAACGAAGCTCGTCGACATTCGCATCGACGCGTCTGGCGCCATCACCGGTATTGATGTCCAATCGTCCCAAGACGCCGCTTGTGAGCCAATCGAGACAAAGCACCTCATCCTCGCCTGCGGGCATTCTGCTCGCGATATTTTTGAGCTCCTTAAGGGCCACAACGTGGCCCTCGCACAAAAGACCTTTGCCATGGGCGTTCGCATCGAGCATCCGCAGCGCGACATCGACCGAGTCCAATACGGAGCCTCGGCGGGACATCCTGCCCTCGGAGCAGCCCCTTACAAGCTCGTCGCCCATCTTCCCAACGGCCGCAGCGTGTTCTCGTTTTGCATGTGCCCCGGCGGGCAGGTTGTCGCCGCCTCTTCCGAGCAGGGCCACCTGTGCGTCAACGGCGCCAGTCTCAATGCCCGCGACGGACGCAACGCAAATGCCGCCCTGCTCGTTAACGTCACACCCGAGGACCTTCCCAACGATGACCCGCTCGCCGGCATCGAGCTCCAGCGTGCCTGCGAGGCGGCCGCCTATCGCCTGGGCGGTTCCAACTGGAACGCACCGGCACAGCTCGTCGGAGATTTCCTCGCAGGACGTGCCAGCAAGGCACCCGGAAAGGTAAAGCCCACCTATCCGCTCGGTGTGACCTGGACGGCAATTGACGAAGCCTTGCCGCAGCATATCGTCGAGTCGCTCCGCCTAGGACTTCCCCTACTCGGAAAAAAGCTACGAGGCTACGACCGCTCCGATGCTGTTCTTACCGGTGTGGAGACTCGCTCGAGCTCACCGGTCACCGTCACCCGAGACCGAACATGCCATGCCGTGTCGACCCCGGGCCTCTACCCTTGCGGTGAGGGAGCTGGATATGCCGGCGGCATCATGAGCGCCGCCACCGACGGCATTCGTTGTGCCGAAGCCCTGATCGCAGACCTCTAACGCACGAATTCCAGCGCGCAAAAGACGCATGCCCCGAGCTCCGCAGGGAACTCGGGGCATGTTCGCTATTTCTTAAACCGTGCACCCTGGCGTTTTCTGCCCGATGCGAACGTGGAACCCTTGCGGGCCTGCGAACGTAAGCGCTCAATCGTCTCGTCCTCAGACGCACCCTCGAGCATCGCCCGAATCTGAACGACGGCATCGCGCAGGCGCGCCGCCTCCTCAAAGTCCATGGCGGCAGAAGCGTTACGCATATCCTCTTCCATGGTTTCGACGATCCGCACAAGCTCGTCATGCGGCAGTTCTTCCAACTGCTCCGCAAGTGTCTGCTCGGGCGCCACCGTTTCCGGCACGCCACCCTCGCCCGACTCATCGGGCGTATAGAATGCGCCATGGCCAAGAGAGTCGCCCTTCGAGCGCCCCTTGGAACCCACGGTTTTTTCGGCCTCGGCAATAAAACTTGAGATGTCGTTGATGGCCTTGCGTACCGTCTTGGGCACAATGCCATGCTCTTCGTTATATGCCATCTGAATCTCGCGACGGCGCTGCGTCTCCTCGATGGCCTCTTTCATCGAATCGGTCACAACGTCCGCATACATGATGACTTCGCCATCGGCGTTACGGGCCGCGCGGCCAATCGTCTGAATCAGCGAACGGCGGTTGCGCAAGAAGCCTTCCTTATCGGCATCGAGAATTGCCACCAGTGAGACCTCGGGAAGGTCTAGGCCCTCGCGAAGCAGGTTGATGCCAACGAGAACATCGATCTTGCCCTCGCGCAGCGTTCGCAGGATCTCGACACGGTCCATCGTCGCTGTATCGGAGTGCATGTAATTGACCTTAATGCCGGCATCAAGCAGATGGTCGGTCAGGTCCTCGGCCATGCGCTTGGTGAGCGTGGTCACCAGCACGCGCTCCTTGCGGGCAACGCGCTCGCGAATCTCGTCCTCAAGATCGTCAATCTGCCCACGAACCGGACGCACATCGATCTTGGGGTCGAGCAGACCGGTCGGACGAATAATCTGCTCCACGTCGTTTTGGCTCACCCGCAGCTCGTAGTCGCCCGGCGTGGCCGAAACATAGATAAACTGGGGTATCCTTGCCTCAAACTCATCGAAACGAAGCGGGCGATTATCGAGTGCCGAGGGCAGGCGAAAACCGTGTTCCACCAGCGTTACCTTACGCGAGCGGTCGCCTTCATGCATGCCGCGGATCTGCGGCACCGTCACATGGCTCTCGTCGATGATACAGAGCATGTCCTTAGGAAAGTAATCGATCAGGGTAAACGGCGGCTCACCCGGCTTGCGACCGTCCAGATGACGCGAGTAGTTCTCGATGCCGTTGCAAAAGCCCATCGTCTCGAGCATCTCAAGATCATAATCGGTGCGCTGCTGCAGACGCTGCGCCTCGAGCAACTTGTCGGTCGCCTTGAGCTCCGCCACGCGCTTCTCGCACTCTTCGCTGATCGATTTCAGAGCCGCCTTGACCTTCGGCTTCTCGGTCACGTAGTGCGATGCCGGCCATACGGGGATGGCCTCGTACTCACGAAGCATCTCACCGGTGACCTCATCGATCTCGGCAATCAGCTCGACCTCGTCGCCAAAGAACTCAAACCGCAACGGATGCTCGGCATAAGGCGGATACACGTCGACAACATCGCCGCGCACGCGGAACGTGCCGCGTGCCAGGTCATAGTCATTGCGATCATATTGAATGTCGATAAGTGCATGGATAAAGTCATCACGCTCGAGCGGCACCTTCTTGTCGACGTTTGGAGCCAGACCCGCATAGTCCTCAGGAGAGCCAATGCCATAGATACACGAGACCGATGCGACAACGATCACATCGCGTCGAGAGAGCAGTGACGCGGTCGCCTGATGGCGCAGCATCTCGACCTCTTCATTAATCGAGGAGTCTTTCTCGATATATGTATCGCTTTGCGGCACATACGCCTCGGGCTGATAGTAGTCGTAGTACGAGACGAAGTAGACCACGGCGTTGTTGGGAAAGAATTCTTTGAGCTCGCTCGCAAGCTGGGCGGCGAGGGTTTTGTTGGGGGCCATGACCAGCGTTGGCTTACCGAGAGCTTCGATGGTCTTGGCCATGGTAAAGGTCTTGCCCGAACCGGTCACGCCAAGCAAAACCTGATAGCGGTCTCCGTCCCTCACACCCTGTACAAGCGACTCAATGGCCTTCGGCTGGGAACCTGCAGGCTCATAGGGAGACACGACCTCAAACGGCACCTCAGAGCCCTCAACGCCAAAGCGCTTGAGTTCTCCACCAACACGCTCAACTTCAAAATCCGCCATGGATACTCCTAACTCATACATCTGCAGTATACGCAGGCGGCAGGCATAGTCCTATACGAACCGGTCGGGATAGAGGGTCTTATAGCGAACCCAGGCATTATTGACACGAATCAAATAAGCTTGCGTCTCGGGGAAGGTAATCGCATTATGGAGTGATGTGTTTTGCTGCGCCCACCCATCGACATTGCCCATTCCGGCATTGTAAGCAGCAATAGCGCTATCCGTCGAGCCATTGAAATATGTCAGCAGGTACGAGAGGTACGCGCACCCAAATTCAATATTCGAAGCGGGGTCGTTCAGGTTATCGGCAGAATACTCGTCCCCGTCGACAAGGCCCTTGGCGATCATATCCTGAGCAGTCACGGGCATCAGCTGCATCAATCCCTGAGCACCCTGATTCGATTCGGCCTTGGGATCCCAATTCGATTCAGACTTAATGACAGCGCACGCCAGATACGGATCCAGATTATGCGAAATACTGGATTGCTTTACATATGCCTCGTAGTCAATCGGATACAGCGGCTTAAAGAAAACAGCAGGAGCATACGAGTAGACGAACGAAATAAGGCCGAAGACAAAAACGGAAGTCAGCGGTATAAGGCGATACCACGAAAAGAAACGTGTCTTAGACATCGGTCTCCTCCTTATCCACTACATCCCCGAACCCACGGCGCGCAAGCCAAGAGTCAAGCTGCTCAAAGAGCGAATTATCGCCTGCGGCATTATCAATCACCGTTGTAGCGAGATTGCACAGCGCAGACTCATCGGGCTGGCAAGCAGAACGGGCATCGAAATCAGATGGCTCCATACCACGTTGAATAGCGCGCTCGCGACGAACTGACAAAGGGGCGCTGATGACCAGAATTTCATCAGCCAGGCCAAAAGCATCCTCAAAACCAGTCGGGGCAGAAACCTCGACAACCGCAAAGGGATAACGGGGGGACGAAACCGTGCAGCAAACCGGATCAAGAATCCTCAGTGACAGCTGCTCAATGAGAACGGGGTGCACAATGCTATTGAGCCTCGCGACCGCATCAGGAGAAACAAAAGCTCGAGAAGCGAGGATGTTACGGCGAACGCCGCCCTCCTCGTCCAAAATATCCCAGCCAAATTCTTCCGCGAGGGCATTGACGATATCGGAGCCTGGCACATACAGCGATTTGGCAAGCTCGTCCAGATCGATAAGCATGGCGCCATGAGATTCGAGATAGCGGCAGGCAGTCGACTTACCCGAAGCAATATTGCCCAAGACAAATACGGTAAACATCAAGTCCTCCCTAACGCCAATGGGAGTTATTATCGCGCAAATACAAAAGAAGGACTCAAAATACAGCCAAACAGTAAGACAAGCTAAAAGAAGGCGAGTTCTTGTATTACAGCTCTCTATAAAACGCAAAAAGGGGGAGACCGCGAGGCCTCCCCCTTCTTCAAGTCATCAGACGGCTCGGTGCCGTCCACCGGTCAGCGGCGCCCTGGCCTCCCACGGGCTGACCCCGCAGTACTCTCGGCGCGATGGGGCTTAGCTTCCGGGTTCGGAACGGGACCGGGCGTGCCCCCCATGCTCTGGCCGCTGACCGGTGGGCGGCGCCCACCGTGTACGGTGTCCTGGGTCTCACTCTACACGTGCCCTGGGGGCCGCATGGCGTATAGGGGAGGTGACTCGGGGGCATCCTCGTGCCCGGACCGCGCGTGAGCGCTGGGTCCCGCGGGCCGCGAGGTGCGGTTCCGGAAGAGCTCGGGCGATTAGTGCGGCTCGGCTGAGGACGTCGCCGCCCTTGCACCTGCCGTCTATCGACCAGGTAGTCTACCTGGGCCCTTACCGGAAGGAGAACTAATCCCTGGAACGGCTTCCCGCTTAGATGCCTTCAGCGGTTATCCGCGCCGCACGCGGCTACCCGGCCGTGCCGTTGGTCGACAACCGGTTCACCGGAGGTGCGTCCACCCCGGTCCTCTCGTACTGGGGGCAGCCTCCATCGATTCTCCTGCGCCCACGGAGGATAGGGACCGAACTGTCTCACGACGTTCTGAACCCAGCTCGCGTACCGCTTTAAACGGCGAACAGCCGTACCCTTGGGACCTGCTCCAGCCCCAGGATGCGATGAGCCGACATCGAGGTGCCAAACCTTGCCGTCGATGTGGACTCTTGGGCAAGATCAGCCTGTTATCCCCGGAGTACCTTTTATCCGTTGAGCGACGGCCCACCCACTCGGGGCCGCCGGATCACTAGAGCCTGCTTTCGCACCTGCTCGGCTTGTGGGCCTCGCAGTCAAGCCCGCTTGTACTCTTGCATTCAAAAGGACGGTTGCCGACCGTCCCGAGCGGACCTTCGCGCGCCTCCGTTACCCTTTAGGAGGCGACCGCCCCAGTCAAACTGCCCGCCTGGCACGGTCCCCGAGCCGGTTGACGGCCTCGGGTTAGGACGCCGGTCGCGCGAGGGCAGTATTCCAAGGGCGGCTCCCCGGGGGCTGGCGCCTCCGGATCTGTGCCTCCTGCCTATCCTCTACACGCGGGACCAGCGGCCAATGCCAAGCTGCAGTGAAGGTTCACGGGGTCTTTCCGTCCTTCCGCGGGTAAGTCGCATCTTCACGACCAGTGCAATTTCACCGGGTCCATGGTCGAGACAGCGCCCAAGTCGTTGCGCCTTTCGTGCAGGTCGGAACTTACCCGACAAGGAATTTCGCTACCTTAGGACCGTTATAGTTACGGCCGCCGTTTACCGGGGCTTGGCTTCGGGGCTTCGCGCGATGCGCTAACTCCTCCGCGTGACCTTCCGGCACCGGGCAGGCGTCAGACCCTATACGTCGCCTTGCGGCTTCTGCAGAGTCCTGTGTTTTTGGTAAACAGTCGCTTGGGCCTCTCCACTGCGGCCCGCCTCCGCTCCCCGGGCAAGCCGGTTCACGTACGCGCGGGCACCCCTTCTCCCGAAGTTACGGGGCCATTGTGCCGAGTTCCTTGACCATGGTTGACCCGATCGCCTCGGTATGTTCTACCCACCCACCTGTGTCGGTTTGCGGTACGGGCGCGCACGCGCCTGCCTAGGGGTTTTTCTAGGGACCTCGGGCTCACTCGCTTCGCTCAGTCGCTTCGTCCGGAGCCTCGCCCTTCGTGCGGACCGGATTTCCCTGGTCCGCGGGCCGCGCTCCATCACGGGGACGTCCAGAACCCCGCCGAGCCACCCCCATCCGTCGCCCCGTCGGTCGTAGCGCCGCGTGCGCGGTGCAGGAATGTCTGCCTGCTGCGCGTCGGCTACGCCTACCGGCCTCGCCTTAGCCCCCGACTGACCCTGGGAGGATTAGCCTTGCCCAGGAAACCTCGGGTTCACGGCGGACGAGTTACTCTCTCGTCTCTCGCTACTCATGCCAGCATTCTCACTCCCATGCGCTCCACCGTCGGTCGCCCTCCGGCTTCTCCGCCCATGGGAAGCTCCCCTACCGATTCTAATGAATTAAAATCCCGCCGCTTCGGTGTCCAGCTTAGCCCCGTGTATTGTCGGCGCATGTCCACTCGACCAGTGAGCTGTTACGCACTCTTTGAATGGATGGCTGCTTCTAAGCCAACATCCTGGTTGTCTGGGCGGACGCACATCCTTTGCCACTCGGCTGGAACTTGGGGACCTTAGCGGGCGGTCCGGGCTGTTTCCCTCTCGAGCACACAGCTTAGCCCACATGCTCTGACTGCCGCGCTCTGGGCCGCCGGCATTCGGAGTTCGGTTGGATTCGGTAGGCGGCGAAGCCCCCTCGTCCATCCGGTGCTCTACCTCCGGCGGTGAACGCGCGACGCTAGCCCTAAAGCTATTTCGGGGAGAACGAGATATCTCCGGGTTTGATTGGCCTTTCACCCCTATCCGCAGGTCATCGCCGCCGTTTTCAACCGACGTGCGTTCGGCCCTCCACGGGGTCTTACCCCCGCTTCAGCCTGCCCACGGATAGCTCACCCGGCTTCGCGTCCGCGGCGCGGGACTCAAGTCGCCCTGTTAAGGCTCGCTTTCGCTCCGGCTCCCTTTCGGTTAACCTCGCCCCGCGCCAGCGACTCGCTGGCTCATTCTACAAAAGGCACGCCGTCACAACTGAAAGTTGCTCCGACTGCTCGTGGGCGCACGGTTTCAGGTACTGTTTCACTCCCCTCCCGGGGTGCTTTTCACCTTTCCCTCACGGTACTGGTGCGCTATCGGTCACAGGGTAGTACTCAGGCTTGGATGGTGGTCCACCCAGGTTCGGACCGGGTTTCACGTGCCCGGCCCTACTCAGGGACCGCGTCGCGCCGTCCGGTCTGGGTTCGCGTACGGGGCTGTCACCCGCTGCGGCCGGCCCTCCCATGCCGTTCCGCTCCCCAGCCGGACCTGCGCCCGGGGGCGGCAGCCCCCGGATGCGCGGCCCTGCAACCCCGTCGGCGGAACCCCTGCCGGGTATGCCCGCTCGACGGTTTGGCCATCGGTCCCCTTTCGCTCGCCGCTACTCGGGGAGTCTCGAGATTGATTTCCTCTCCTCCGGGTACTTAGATGTTTCAGTTCCCCGGGTTGTCCTCCCCGGCCCTATGTGTTCGGGCCGGGGATATCCACACTGCTGTGGATGGGTTCGCCCATTCGGAGACCCCCGGGTCGAAGGATGTGTGCTCCTCGCCGGGGATTATCGCAGCTTGCCGCGTCCTTCATCGGCTCCCTGTGCCAAGGCATCCGCCGTGCGCCCGTGGTATCTTGCGGGACCGCATCGGGCCCGCGGGATATCCACGTGTCGCTAATAAAAATTAATCGATATCATGAATAGCGCTCGTATGTCGCAATTCGGGTATCTCATACCGCGGCACAGTGTCTTCACTGTGCTCGCGATCAGATGCTCCTCACTCATAAATAAGTGAATTCTTCTTGTTTGGATCGGATGAATGATTGCTATCATTCTGTCTGATAAATCGCAGAAAAGAATCGAGTCTGGAAGATGAATCTCTTCCATCTCTCTCCTATCGCTATGCGGCTCTCAAGGTACGCGGGTGCGACCCCGGGGACCGGGTGCTGCGGGGAATCATCCAGGCGACATCCACCGGACGGGCTCCTGCCCTCCATTCGAGTTAAAGTTTGTCTCTCTAGAAGATTTATCTCCCTAGAAAGGAGGTGATCCAGCCGCACCTTCCGGTACGGCTACCTTGTTACGACTTCACCCCCCTCACCCTCCACACCTTCGGCGCCTCCCCCCTTGACGGTTGGGCCGGCGACTTCGGGTGCAGACGACTCGGGTGGTGTGACGGGCGGTGTGTACAAGGCCCGGGAACGCATTCACCGCGGCATGCTGATCCGCGATTACTAGCAACTCCGACTTCATGGGGGCGGGTTGCAGCCCCCAATCCGAACTGGGGCCGGCTTTCCGGGATCCGCTCCCCCTCGCGGGGTGGCATCCCTCTGTACCGGCCATTGTAGCACGTGTGCAGCCCAGGGCATAAGGGGCATGATGACTTGACGTCGTCCCCGCCCTCCTCCGCCTTGACGGCGGCGGTCCCGCGTGGGTTCCCGGCATCACCCGATGGCAACACGCGGCGGGGGTTGCGCTCGTTGCGGGACTTAACCCAACATCTCACGACACGAGCTGACGAC
>UQMO01000009.1 GCA_900542125.1 uncultured Collinsella sp.
CGAGATTCATGAGCGTCTCGTGGGCTCGGAGATGTGTATAAGAGACAGCTCATGGACAAGACCGCCGACATCTACGAGGCCGGCGACCTGCATGTGGGTCCCAACCCGCCTGCGGTTGATCCCGAGCGCGACCCTGCGGCCTTCAAGGTGAAGAAGAAGACCAAGCGCGGCAAGTCCAAGAGCAAGAAGAAGCTTGAGCAGGCACGTCGCGATGGCAAGCGCAACGGCGATGACTACGGCGATGTGGCCGGTCGTTCCAACCGCGGTCGCGACGAGCGTCGCGGCGACGGCGAGCGTCCGAGCCGTCCCAAGCGCGGCGGCAAGACTCGCGTGCGCGAGGGCGTTCAGGCTCGCGTGGATGAGGCCGTGGAGAGCGTGGCCCGCGAGGTGGCTGCCGAGGAGCGCGGCGGTGCTGGTGCCGTCGAGCAGGCCCCGCGCGGCAACCGTGCCGAGCGCCGTGCCAAGCAGTTCCAGGGCGAGGCGCATCGCCGTCGCCGCGAGGACGAGGACCGCGGTGGCCGTCGTCGTGTCGAGCGCGAGGACGAGGACCGCGGTTCGCGCGGTGGCAAGCGCGGTGCGGGCGACCGCCGTCGTTCCGGTCGTGATGACGAGCGCGGTGGCCGTGATGAGCGTCGCGGCGGCGAGCGTCGCGAGGGTGCTCGCGGCAATGGCGGCCGCGGCGGCGCTGGTCGTTCTAACGAGTCGCGCGATCGTCGTGACCCGCGTGCCAGCCGCGATCGTCGCGATGACTGGCGCAACTACGACGATACCCGCGAGGAGCGTCGTGGCGGCTATCGTGGCACTCGCGGCGGCAACCAGGCCGGCTCCCGTGGCGGCCGTGCCGGCGGTCGCGATAACCGTGGCAGCTATGGCAACAGCCGTGGCGGCAAGCGCGGCAGCAGCTCCCGTCGCCCCGGTGACGGTGGCGGCAAGCGCAAGTAACATGCTCGTCGCGCGGTAAGGCGAGACGAGTTTGGGCCCCGAGCAACTACACTCGGGGCCCTTTTTTGTTTGCCGTATCCGATCGCTAGTTCAAATGTGATTTCCTCGGGAATGCATCTAGAGGATGCCGTGGACCTGTTTCCTGCCATGCGGCAATGGGTCCCATGGGGTGCGCCGTGCATTTTTTGGAGTATTCTGCAGTTCGAGTTGTCTGCATATGATTCGACGTCGCCAACGGTGGCCTTCGGATATCCCTAGCGAGCGTTCCGAGTCAGATTTCGCCGTTTTCCGGAGCAGGGGCGCATCATTCTCGCCATGTCGGGACTTAGAATGATACGGCGCCCTACAGTTTTGCCCACCCGCGGCGGTGCTGGCGCGGTCGCGTTGCAGAATACTCCGTTTTTTGCACGTGCTGGGATGGGGTACCTCAGGAGAACACGGCGGTATCCCGTAAATATATGCAATCTGTACCGGGAATTATGCAAATCGAAAAGGCGGGCAGTATGGGTTGGTGTATCGGGCTGCCTGGCGCACCAAAACGGGGAGCTCCCCCATGCGCCGTATACTCTGTCTGAATGTGAAAACGGCTTGACGCGTTGCCAGGCGTAGGGGGAGGGTGCCTCGATGAGCGTATTCGAAATTGTGTTTAGTCCGACGGGTGGAACGGAGAAGGTGTCTTGCCTTGTGGCTGGAGCGCTGGACAAGAATACCGTTACCGTCGATCTGACCGATAGCGGGTTGGATTTCCACGGGGTCTCGATGGCGAAGGGCGACGTTGCGGTTATCTCTGTCCCATCATATGCTGGCAGGGTTCCAGCTGTGGCGGTTGAGCGACTGGGAATGGTGCGTGGCAACGGAGCTCGGGCTGTTTTGGTTTGCGTTTACGGGGGCCGCGCGTTTGAGGATACGCTTATTGAGCTGGAAGACGTTGCGAAGCGTGCCGGATTTAGGGTGGTTGCAGCGGTTTCTGCCATTGCCGAGCATTCCGTTGCTCGTCAGTTTGCTGCTGGGCGACCGGATGCGCAGGATGTGGCGCAACTTTCAGAGTTTGCGCAGCGGATCCGGCAAAAGCTACTGGACGGGGCTGCGTCCGAGCCCTCTATTCCCGGCAATCGTCCTTATAAGCAAGCTGGAGGCCACAGTATGGTGCCCCATGCAACGGAGGATTGCGTCTCCTGCGGTGCTTGCGCTGCGTTGTGCCCTGTTCGAGCTATCGACAAGGACGATCCAAGGCAGGTGGATGGCGAGGCGTGCATCTCCTGCATGCGTTGCGTCTCCGTATGCCCGCAGAATGCTCGCAAACTTGACCCTAACAAACTTGCCGCCGTTACCCAGATGCTGAGCAAGGCTTGCGTCGAGCGCAGGGAATGTGAGATCTTCATCTAACGCAAGCGAGATTGGTGCATTGGGGTCAGGTTAATCTGCACCAAGTTGGTGCAAACAAACCTGACCCCATTGCACCAGAGCAAGGAGTGTCCCTGGGTGCCGGCAGAAATGGAGTGTCCCCAAGTGCCGCCTAAATACCGTTTATCGAAGAAAAAATACCGTTCATCGGTCATAATGATTGTTCTGGCTTTGGGCTTGTCTACAATGCTCCTGTAAAAAGAAATGCGGAAGGTTACCGAGTCCCTCGGACGTGGGCCTAACCAAAGTCTTTGAACGGGTGTGTCTTTCTGGATGCATTTGATTGATTTTGGTTGGGCTATATTTATGAAGGGACATGCCACCATGGGTTTCTTTTCTCGCCTGATGGGCGGTTCGGATGAGCAGAAAACTGCAGCTTCCGAGTTCGAAATCCTCGCTCCCGTTTCCGGCGAGCTTGTTCATCTAGAAAATACCAATGACCCCGCTTTTAGCAGCCGTGCCGTGGGCGATGGCGTTGCCGTGGTTCCCCAAGAGGGAACGGTGTGCGCTCCTGTTTCCGGCACCGTCGCGGCGCTGTTTCCGACTGAGCACGCGCTGGGCATCATGTCCGACGACGGCTCTGCTCAGGTGATGC
This sequence comes from uncultured Collinsella sp., assembly GCA_900542125.1. Classification (GTDB taxonomy): domain Bacteria; phylum Actinomycetota; class Coriobacteriia; order Coriobacteriales; family Coriobacteriaceae; genus Collinsella. Next base: position 2,942 of record UQMO01000009.1, read on the forward strand.
TGCATATCGGAATCGACACTGTTAAGCTTGAGGGCAAGGGCTTCCATGCGCTTGTTGCCCAGGGTGACCATGTCGACGCGGGCCAGCCCCTCGTCGAGGTCGATTTCGACGCGGTCCGCGCCGCCGGCTTCGATCCCACGGTCTTCGTTATCGTGTGCGAGCGCTCGGAGAACTCGACTCTTCGTGAGCACGCTTCCGGCCCTGTTGCTGTTAAAGAGCCTGTCGTCTGGCTTTCCGAGTAAATTCTTGTGGTGGGTACCGTGGTTATCAAGCGAGTTTTCAACAACAACGTCGCAATGGTCACTTCGGACGATGGCTCTGAGCTCATCGTCATCGGTCGAGGCCTCTGCTTTGGCCGTCATGCCGGCGATGCCATCGACGAGGCATCGGTCGAAAAGACCTACGCGTTGCAGGAGGGAACTTCTCAGGATTCGCGTACGATTGACCGCTTGGCACATCTTTTAGAGTCCATCCCCACCGTCAACCTCGTGATTTCCGAGGACATCGTTCAGATGCTTCGTCGAGAGCTCAATGTTGATATCAACGACAAGATTCTCATTGCTCTCGCAGACCATATCAGCCTTGCTTTGGAGCGCGAGCGCAAGGGCGTCCCCTGCGAGAATCCGTTGCTGCTCGAGATCCAGCAGTTCTATCGCAAGGAGTATGCGCTTGCGGGCCGTGCGCTGCAGATTGTCAAGGAGTATATGGGCATCCAGATGAGCGAAGAAGAGCAGGGTTTTATTACGCTGCATATCGTCAACGCCACCATGCCGCAACGCTCCGACCGTCTCATCATCTCGGTCCAGCTTGTTCGCGACGTGCTCACGATTGTTTCCGAGCGCTATGCTACGACCCTCGATGACACCTCGCTGCCCTATGAGCGTTTCGTTCGTCACCTGCAGTTTTTCGCACAGCGAGCGCTCGATCCTGCGGCCGGGCAAATCAATGGCGACGCGCTGTTCCGAATCGATGAAACGGCGTATCCGTGCGCATTCTCGTGCGCGGACGCCATAGCTGCCCACTTGTCGTCTACCTATAACGTTGTCGTTACCGATGCCGAGAAGAGTTATCTCGCATATCACATTGTTAACCTGCTTGGAGAACCTGGTCTCTAGGCATAACGTGCCCACACATCGATTGATATAAGGCAGGGCTCACGGTCTTGTCCAGGGCACATCTGTCTTAATTTGCGGAAAAGGAAGGGGAGTACCGCTATGACCGCAAAAAAGAAGTTCAATTTCAAAGCGCCGTTGGAGGTGTTCGCGAAGTCGATCGTTCAGCCGATGATGTATCTCTCGGTTGCCGGCATCCTGCTCATCGTGGGCATCATTCTGACCAACAAGACCATTTGTGCTTTGGTCCCCGTACTGGGCTCCGGTCCGTTCCAGCTTGTGGGCGCCGTTGTCTACCAGTCGCTGATGTTTATCATCAACAACCTCTCGATTCTGTTCTGCGTGGGCATCGCCGGCGCCATGGCAAAGAAGAACAAGGGCCATGCCTCGCTGATTGCCCTGATGTCGTTCTTCCTGTTCCTGCAGGCTAACAACATCGTGCTCAACGCCACCGGCTCTCTTGCCGATGCGAGCGGCATGCTCGGCCTTACCGGAACCGGCCAGGCCACCGTTATGGGCATTCAGGTGCTCGATACCGGCGTGTTTGGCGGCATCATTCTTGGTTGCATCACCGGTGCCGTGTTCAACAAGTACTCGAACAAGCAGTTCCCCATTGCCCTTTCGATGTTCTCGGGCGTTCGCTTTCCGTTCCTGATCATGATCATCATTTCCTGGATCATGGGCGCTGGGTTCTGCATCGTTTGGCCTCCGGTTCAGGGTGCCATCTCCTCCGTTGCCGGCATCATTAAGGAGTCGGGCAACATCGGTCTGTTTATCTACGGCATGCTCAACAAGCTGCTCGTTCCTACCGGTCTGCACCACCTCATCTACACCCCGTTCCAGTTCTCCGATGTGGGTGGCACCCTGACGCTGGGCGATCAGGTTATCGCCGGTGCCTATCCCATCCGTGTCGCCGAGATGGCAATGACGGGCCAGCCCTTCTCCGACAGCACGTATTTCAACAGCTACACCTTCAACAACCTGTGGCCCTACATCGGTATCGGTCTCGCCTTTATCGTCACCGCTTACAAGGGGAACAAGGATAAGACCAAGGCCGTTATCATCCCGCTGATCATCACCGCCGTGCTCTCCTGTGTCACCGAGCCCATGGACTTCCTCTTTGTCTTTGCCGCTCCCGTGCTCTTTGTCGTTCACTCGGTTCTTTCCGGCATCTTCCTGGTCCTGCTCAAGGTCCTCTCCGTGCCCGCTTCGACTGCAGGCGGCATCATCAACATCGTGGTTTCCAACCTGGTCCTCGGTGTCGACAAGACCAACTGGCCGGTTATGCTGGTGCTTGGAGTCGTCAACGCCGCTCTGTACTTCTTCCTCTTCACCTTCCTCATCAAGAAGCTCAACCTCCACACGCCTGGTCGCGAGGAGGAGTCCGAGCTCGCCGAGTCCGTTGCCGAGGGCGAGGCCGCCGCGTCTGTCGCGGTGAAGCAGGGCGCTGTTGCCGCAGCTCCCGCAGAGGGCGTCGATGCGGGCATTGCCGACCTGGTTGCAGGTCTTGGTGGCAAGGACAACATCGAGGAGCTCGAGAACTGCTTTACGCGTCTCCGCGTGAACGTTAAGAACCCGGACCTCATCAATGAGGACCTCATCAACCACGTGCCCAACAGCGGCATCAACCGCAACGGCAATAATATCCAGATCATCTTTGGCATGAAGGTCGCCGAGATGCGCGACAAGGTCGAAAACGCAATTGAGAAGGAGCAGTAAACAATGATCATTACTCTGTGTGGTGGCGGATCCACCTTTACCCCCGGCATCGTCAAGTCCATCGCCCTGCGCAAGGACGAGCTCGACGTTGACGAGATTCGTCTGTACGACATCAACGAGGAGCGCCAGCGCAAGATCGGCGTGCTCGTGGACTGGATTTTGCACGAGGACCTCGGCCTGGACATCAAGCTCACGGTGACCACCGACAAAAAGACGGCTTTTACCGACGCGAGCTTCGTGTTTGCCCAGATGCGCGTGGGCGGCTACGCCATGCGCGAGCAGGACGAGAAGATTCCGCTGCGTCACGGCTGCGTGGGTCAGGAGACTTGCGGTTGCGGCGGCCTTGCCTACGGCATGCGCACCATCTTCCCCATGGTCGAGCTGATCGATGACGTTGAGAAGTACGCCAAGAAGGACTACTGGATTCTCAACTACTCCAACCCTGCCGCCATCGTCTCCGAGGGCTGCCGCGTGCTGCGTCCCAACGCTCGTATCATCAACATCTGCGACATGCCGATCGCGATCATCGACGTGGTTTGCGCCGCGCTCGATATCGACAAGAAGGATGTCGAGTACGATTACTTTGGCCTCAACCACTTTGGTTGGTTCACCTCGATCCGCCACAAGGGCGAGGAGGTGCTCCCGCAGCTGCGCGAGTACATCAAGGAGCATGAGATTCTGCTGCCCGACTCTTACCTCAAGGGTATGGGCTCGCTCATGGCAAAGAAGCCCGAGGAGGCCGTCGACGAGCACCCCGAGCAGAACCGCCACACCAAGGGCAGCTGGTACTACGTCTGGAAGGGCGAGTACGAGATCATGGAGTGCTTCCCGGAGTACCTGCCCAACACGTATCTGAACTACTACCTGCAGCAGAAGGAGTTCGTCGAGCACTCCAACCCCGAGCGCACCCGTGCTAACGAGGTTGAGGAGACGCGTGAGAAGAACCTCTTTGATGGTATCGACCATTACGAGAAGACGGGCGAGATCGACGAGAGCACGTTCTATGCGGGCAGCCACGGCGACTGGATTGCCGATCTGGCTATCGCTCTGAAGAACGACACCAAGCAGCGCTTCCTGGTCATTTGCGAGAACAAGGGCGCCATCCCCAACATGCCCTACGACGCTATGGTCGAGCTGCCTGCCTACATTGGCAAGAACGGCCCCGAGGTCATCAGCCGCGACAACATTCCGCTGTTCCAGCAGGGCCTCATGATGCAGCAGCTGAACTCCGAGAAGCTCATTGTCGAGGCTACGATCGAGGGTTCGTACGAGAAGGCGCTTAAGGCCTTTACGCTGAACAAGACCGTGCCGTCGATGAAGGTCGCCAAGGAGGTTCTCGACGACATGATCGAGGCCAACAAGGGTTACTGGCCCGAGCTTAAGTAAAAGCAACAGGGTCGCTGGCCGCATGCCTGAAGCAATGCCCCGCCCACGTGATTGCGTGGGCGGGGCATTGTCGTTTGGTAACGCGTTTTATCAAATATGGCATTTATCTGCGATAATGTTCATTTTCACCGCTGATGGTGACATTTCATACCGCCTGCCGAACTGCGTGGAGGCCTAACAACTTTATAGGTCAGTGTTGTGCGTGTAGCAACTTCGCCCGGCCTCGCCTCCGGGCTGCCGCATGAGAGGGGATCTTATGGCACGACTGCACGTAATGGAACGCAGCCACGCTCAGGCTGTCATGGACGACCTGCACGATGCGCTCGGACGTCGTCTGGCGGTGAGTTCGCTCGCCCCGTGTCCCGTTGAGTTTACGGCAGCGCTCGTCAACCTGTGCTCCACCCAGAGCTGCGGCAAGTGCACGCCCTGCCGTGTGGGCCTGAGCGCGCTGAGCGACCTGCTCGCCGATGTGCTCGAAGGCCGCGCCGACGAGTCCACGCTCAATCTGATTGAGCGCACCGCCCGCACCATCTATCTTTCGAGCGACTGCGCCATCGGTTACGAGGCCGGCGCCATGGCGCTTACGGCTATCCGCGGTTTCCGCGACGACTTTGAGCACCACATCCGCGAGCACTCCTGTGGCTTTGACCGCGAGGCCCGCGTCCCGTGCGTCTCGGGCTGCCCGGCGCACGTCGACATTCCCGGTTACATTTCGCTGGTCGAGGCCGGCCGCTATGCCGATGCCGTCAAGGTCATCCGCAAGAACAACCCGCTGCCGCTCGTCTGCGGTTTGGTGTGCGAGCATCCCTGCGAGATGCACTGCCGTCGCGGCATGGTCGACGATCCCATGAACATCCTCGCCCTCAAGCGTTTTGCCGTTGAGCACAGCGACCTCAACGATTACAAGCCCAGCGTGGCCGACAACACCGGCAAGCGCATCGCCGTGATCGGCGGCGGCCCGGCCGGCCTTTCCTGTGCCTACTACCTGGCCGTGATGGGCCATAAGGTGACCATCTTTGAGCAGCGCCACCACCTGGGCGGCATGCTGCGCTATGGCATTCCCAGCTACCGTCTGCCGCGCGAGCGCCTGCAGGCCGAGATCGACTGGATCTTGAGCGCCGGCATCAACGTGGAACTCGACCACTCCGTCAATGGCGAGGAGCTTGCCCGCCTGCGCGACGAGTTCGATGCCGTCTACCTGGCCATTGGTGCCCACAGCGATAAGAAGCTCGGCCTTCCGGGCGAAGAGGCGCCCGGCGTGGAGTCGGCCGTCAAGATGCTGCGCGCCATCGGCGACGACGAGCTGCCCGACCTGAGCGGTCAGCGCGTGTGCGTCATCGGCGGCGGCAACGTGGCCATGGACGTGGCGCGCTCTGCCGTGCGCTGCGGTGCCGAAAAGGTGAGCATCGTCTACCGCCGTCGCATCTGCGACATGACGGCCCAGGATGCCGAGATTGCCGGCGCCCAGGCCGAGGGCTGCGAGGTTCTTGAGCTCACCGCACCGCTCGCTATTGAGACGGGCGAAGATGGTCGCGTGAGTGGTCTGCGCGTGCAGCCGCAGATTATCGGCGAGCCCCGTCGTGGGCGCCCGGCCCCGCGTGCCGCCGCGACGCCCGAGCGCGTCATTCCCTGCGAGCGCGTGTTTGTTGCCATTGGTCAGGACATCGATTCCAAGCCGTTTGAGGACATGGGCATCGCCTGCAAGTGGGGCTGCGTGGTCACCGATTCGGATGGCGCCGTGCCTAGCTTCGATGGCCTCTTTAGCGGCGGTGACTGCCAGACCGGTCCCGCCACTGTCATCCGGGCCATCAACGCCGGCCGCGTTGCTTCGGCAAATATCGACCGCTACCTGGGCTTTGACCACAAGATCAAGCTCGACGTTGAGCTGCCGACCGTGCAGTTTAAGGGCAAGCACGAGTGCGGCCGCTGCGAGCTGGGCGAGCGCGAGGCCGGCGAGCGCATCCACGATTGGAATCTGGTCGAGCAGGGCCTTACCGAGGAGGAGGCACGCCAGGAGGCAAGCCGCTGCCTGCGTTGCGACCACTTTGGCTTTGGCGCGTTCCGCGGAGGGAGGAACCTGGAATGGTAGAGCCCAACAACCCCACTGTCAGCGACAACACCGAAAGCGGAGCACTCAATATGGTCAAGCTCACTATCGATAATTGCGAGGTCGTGGTGCCCGAGCACACCACGATCCTGGACGCGGCCAAGTCCGCCGGCATCCAGATTCCCACCCTGTGCTACCTGCGCGATCTAAACGAGATCGGCGGTTGCCGCGTGTGCGTGGTCGAGGTTGAGGGCTGCGACCAGCTGGTTGCCGCCTGCAACAACTACGTGCTCGACGGCATGGTGGTCCACACTAACAGCCCCAAGGCCCGCGAGGCGCGTCGCACCAACGTGCAGCTGCTGCTGTCCCAGCACGACTCGCGCTGTACGAGCTGCGTGCGCAGTGGTAACTGCAACCTGCAGACCATCGCCAACGACCTGGGCATCTTCTATCTGCCGTACGAGCAGCACCTGGCGCGCGAGGGCTGGGATTTCGATTTCCCCATCATCCGCGATAACGACAAGTGCATCAAATGCATGCGCTGCATCAAGGTGTGCGAGAGCGTGCAGGGCTTAGGGATTTGGGACCTGACCAACCGCGCCACGCATACCGCCGTGGGCACCCGCGGGCGTGCGCCGATCAATAAGACCGATTGCGTCGCGTGCGGTCAGTGCATCACGCATTGCCCGACGGGCGCCCTGCGCGAGCGTGACGATACCGAGACCGTGTTCGATGCTCTCGCCGATCCCGACAAGATCGTGCTGGTGCAGATTGCGCCGGCCGTGCGTAGCGCCTGGGGTGAGGAGCTCGGCATTCCGCGCGAGGAGGCTACCGTCGAGCGCCTGGCTTGCGCGCTGCGCCGCGTGGGCTTTGAGTGCGTGTTCGACACCGACTTCTCGGCCGATCTCACCATTATGGAGGAGGGTTCCGAGCTGCTCGAGCGCCTGAGCAAGACCGCCAAGGGCGAGGGCGACAGCCGCGGCTGGCCCATGTTCACGAGCTGCTGCCCGGGCTGGGTGCGCTTTGTGAAGGCACGCTATCCGGAGTTTGTCGACAGCCTGTCCACGTCCAAGTCGCCGCAGCAGATGTTCGGCGCTATCGCCAAGACATATTACGCCAAGGTGCTGGGCGTGGAGCCCGAGCGTCTGTTTGTGGTGTCCGTGATGCCGTGCACGGCCAAGAAGGCCGAGTGCGCGCTGCCCAGCATGGTGGGCGAGAGCGGTGCGCCCGACGTTGACGTTGCGCTGACGGTGCGCGAGATGGTGCGCATGATCCGCGCGAACCACGTGAGCGTGGATACGCTGGTTGAGGAGCCGCTCGATACGCCGCTGGGCTTTGGCACGGGCGCGGGTGTGATTTTTGGCGCCACGGGCGGCGTGATGGAGGCCGCCGTGCGCTCGGCCTATTACCTGGTGACGGGCAAGAACCCCGACGCCGACTTCTTTACCGATGTGCGCGGCCTGGACGGCTGGAAGGAAGCCGTGGCCGATATCGATGGCACCAAGGTGCGCGTCGCCGTGGCACACGGGCTGGGCAATGCTGCCCGTCTGCTCGACGCGATTCGCGACGGCCGCGTGAGCTATGACTTCGTCGAGGTTATGGCATGCCCGGGCGGCTGCGTCGGTGGCGGCGGTCAGCCCATCCACGACGGCTGCGAGCTGGCAGCCGAGCGTGGCCAGGTGCTCTGGGGCCTGGATGCCGCTGCGGACATTCGCTTCTCGCACGAGAATCCCGATGTCCAGGCGTGCTACCGCGAGTTTTTGGGTGAGCCGCTCTCGCCGCTGGCCGAGGAGCTGCTGCATACCGACCATCACGCATGGGCGATGCCTAACGAGGGGGCGTGCTAGCGATGCGCGCGTTTGATTTTGAGCTGTCGCGCCGGGGGTTTGCCTCGGCGCTTGCCGCGGGTGCGCTGTCGCTTGCACTCGCGGGCTGTGGCGGCGGGGCTGCCGGTGCCGGGTCCGCCGCGGGCTCGGCTGCCACGGACGGCGCCGGTGCTGCTGCAGAGCCGGTCGAGGTGCGCGTCGCCTCGCTCAAGGGGCCGACCTCGATTGGTCTGGTGCAGTTTATGGACCGGGCAGCCGATGGCGAGACGGACAATGAGTTCGACTTTGCGATCAACACTGCCGCCGACGAGATTGTGCCCAAGGTCATTCAGGGCGATATCGACATTGCCCTGGTGCCGGCCAACGTGGCGAGCGTGCTCTACAACAAGACCGAGGGTGCGGTGCAGGTCATCGATATCAACACGCTGGGCGTGCTGAACGTTGTGACGGGCGACGCGAGTGTGGCCTCGTTTGGCGATCTGGCGGGCCATACTGTCTATATAACGGGCAAGGGCACCACGCCGGAGTACGTCATGAACTACTTGCTGGAGCGCGCGGGCCTGACCGGCCAGGTGGCGCTTGAGTTTAAGAGCGAGCCCACCGAGGTGCTGTCGGCGTTGCTTGTCGACCCGTCCGCCGTGGGCGTGCTGCCGGAGCCGTTCAAGACCGCTGCCATCGCCAAGAGCGAAGGCAAGCTGTCGGCGCCGGTGAGCCTGACCGATGTGTGGGATGAGCTAGCGGGTGACACGGGTTCGCGCCTGCTGACGGGCGTGACCGTGGTGCGCCGTGCCTTTGCCGAGGAGCATCCCGAGGCCGTGGCGGAATTCTTGCGCTGCCATGAGGCGAGCGTGAAGGCCGTCAATGCGGCGCCGGCAGATTGGGCACAGGCCGTGGTCGATGCGGGTATCGTCGATAACGCCGCGATTGCTGAAAAGGCGATTCCCGGGTGCATGCTCGTGTGCCAGACGGGGAAGGATATGAAGGCGGCGCTCGGTGGGTACCTGCAGGTGCTGGCCGATGCGGACGCGAGCGCCGTGGGCGGCAAGCTCCCGGCTGATGATTTCTATTACATGGAGTAGCCCGTGCGTGCGTTTGCTCGACAAATGACAGAGCGTATGAAGGCGGTGACGGCAGCAGGTGCCGTTGCTGCCTTTTGGCTTGCCGTGTGGGTCTTTGCAGCAGCACTGGTGGCGCAGCCGTTGATTTTGCCGGGGCCAGGCACTGTTGCGATGGCGTTGCTGCGGCTAGTATGCGATGCCGGTACGTGGGCGATTCTGGTGGACTCAGGCGCGCGAATCTTGGGTGGGCTGGCGCTTGCCGCGGCGTGCGGCGGCGTGATGGCGGGAGCCTCGGTGCGGTCGCTGACGTTTGCCCGCTTGGTGGCGCCGGCGCTTTCGTTTGTTAAGGCGACGCCGGTTGCCTGCGTGGTGGTCCTGCTGCTCATTTGGTTGGGGTCGGCGCGTGTGAGCGTCGCGGCGGTCTTTTTGATGGCACTGCCGGGCGTGTATTTTTCGCTGGTCGAGGGCTTGGCGCAAGTGGATAGGCCGCTGGAGCAGATGTTTCGTCTGCATGGCGTGCGGGGTTGGCGTCTGTTTTGTGCCCACACCTGGCGTGAAGTCCTGCCGTTTGTGCTTTCGTGCGCCCGCGCTGTGATCGGCATGAGCTGGAAGGCCGGCGTGGCGGCGGAGCTCATCGGCATGGCGACGGGCACCGTGGGCGAACGCATCTATCAGGCGAAGCTTTTGATCGAGACGGCGGACCTGCTGGCGTGGACCGTGCTGGTTGTTATGGCTTCGTGGGCATGCGAGCGCGTGCTGGTGTGGTTGCTGCGGGCTTCGGGGCCCGTGGCATGGCGTACTGCCGTGCGGGCGCATGGGCGCGGTGGCCGCGGGCGTGCGTGCGGCTCTGCTGGCGGCGGGGCTGCTGCGGAGCTTGCGCTCGCCGTGGGCGACCGGGCGCCCTGGTCGCCGGCGCTCGACGGACTGGTGCTTCATGTGCCCGCCGGTGGACGCACCTGTGTGATGGGCGCTTCGGGCGTGGGCAAGTCGACGTTGCTTGCGCTGGTGGCGGGGGAGTGCGCACCGTGCTCCATGGTGTTTCAGGACGTGCGCCTGGTCGAGGACGCCTCTGCTTTGGATAACGTGCTGGTGTGCGCCGATGCACGCGTGAATGCCTCGAGTGCCGCTGCCTTGTTGCGCCTGCTGGTACCGGGGATCGATGTGCATGCCCGCGTGGCCGAGCTCTCGGGCGGGCAGCGCCGTCGCGTCGAGATTGCCCGAGCCCTGCTGTGTCCGGGCGGCGCAGTGATTCTGGACGAGCCCTTTACCGGTCTAGACATCGCTGCGCGCGACGCATGCACCGAGGTCGTGCTCGACTTGCTCGACGGCCGTATGCTGTTGCTTGCCACGCACGATTCCGCTGACGCTCGGGCCCTCAATATCTCGGACATCATCACGCTCTAAAGACTTACTCAGCAACAAATTGATCCGTTTTTTCTCCGTCCCCAATGGGTCGGGTATGGTATTCTATCTGCGGGGTAATACTTAGGAATACCAAGTAATACCAACGCCGTAGAACAAACTCCAGATGCGGGCCAATCGGGTTGCCTTCACAGCCCGTCGCCCAGCCGCGTGGCCCGCATCCATCCGCACCACCGTCGTTTCAAAAAGGAAGCGCCATGGCAGAACACATGACCCCGGTTGTCGCGAAGGTCTTGCCCGAGGAAAAGGCGGCCTTCGCGGCGGCAACCCAGCTCGTGGGCACCACGCCGTCTAACGCCATCCGCATGTTCATCGCCGCCTTCAATCGCTGCGGCACCTTCCCGTTCGACATCTCGCCGAGCGGGGCTTTTGGTAAAGAGTGTCCCCAACAGCTAGTCGTTGAAGAACGTCCCCAATGACTAGTCGTCGGGAGGAGGTTGGCATGCTCAATGCGATGATTTGGGCGCTTGCCTGTTTTGGCGTCGTCGCTGCCGATATTGCCCTGAGCGTCGTTTTGTTCTCCGCCCTTGGCGTCGCATCGGTGTTCATGGGTTTTTCGATCGATGATCTCGACATCCAATTGCTTCAGGCCGTCGCGCAGACGGCGTCGTTTTTGATGGCGCTGCTGTGGTGGCGTTATCTGTGGCCGCGTTCGTTTATGGCACGCCGGCAAAGCGCGCATCCGCTCGGCGGGGGAGCGCGTGGGGCATGGAAACGCATCGCCTGCGTTATCGTGATTGGCCTGGCCCTGCAGGTGGTCGTTGGCTACGTGACCGACGGCGTGCTGTCGCTGCTGCCCGAGGTCGCGGCAGACTATAGCGAGCTCGTCGAGGAAACGGGCATGGGCGATACCAGCCTTCTTGCCGTCCTGACCACGGTGCTCGGCGCGCCGTTTTGCGAGGAACTGCTGGTGCGCGGCATCATCTTTGAGTTTTCGCTGCGTGCGTTTAATCCACAGTGCCGTTCGCTCTGGAAGCGCCGGCGCCGCGCGAACGCGCAGGACGGCGCCATAGTGCCCTGGGCGGCCCCGAGTACCCGGGGCGTCGCCGCGGCAATCGTGCTGCAGGCGGCGGTCTTCGGTTTTATGCACATGAACTGGGTGCAGGGCTGCTACGCGGGCGCTGCCGGCCTCATTTTTGGTTGGGTACTCGTGACCACCGGAAAGCTCCGCTACACGATCCTGTTGCACTTTGCCTTTAATGCCGGGTCGTATCTCATGACGTTGCTCTGGTTTGTGAACACGCCGTTCGACGTGGCAATTACGGTCGCGATCGCCGGCGTGATCCTGGTGGAGGCAATGCGCTCGCTGCGCCAAGCGTGCCAGCAGAGCGCTGTGAGCACATCTACCGCATTCCCGCACTAATTGCGGCGTCCGCCTCCGTTGGCACCCTGACGCCCCTGAGCTGCACGGTTGCGCCCGGCAGTGTTCTGCGCGCGCGACATGCCGCTGTGCCCCTTGCTGCCCTTAGGCCCCTTGCCAGCGGCGCCACCGTGGGCCTTGCCGCCCTTCTTGGCTGCGCCATGCCCACCGCCAGCAGACGTCTCGCCCGGGCGCGGCGGCACGGGACGGATCAGGCAATGCTTGGTGTAGCCGATCAGGTCGCGACGGCCAGCCTTTTCCAGCGCCTCGCGTACCAGCTTGTAGTTCTCGGGCTTGCGATACTGGATGAGCGCGCGCTGCATGGCCTTCTCGTGCGGGTCGCGCGCCACATAGATCGGTTTCATGGTGCGCGGGTCCACGCCGGTGTAGTACATGCACGTCGACATGGTGGACGGTGTGGGGTAGAAGTCCTGCACCTGCTCGGGCATGTAACCCATGTCGCGCACGGCTTCGGCAAGGTCCACGGCTTCCTTCATCGTTGAACCGGGGTGGCTCGAGATCAGATACGGCACCACGTACTGCTTGAGTCCGTATTCGCGATTCAAGCGTTCAAATTTACGGCAGAATGCGTCGTAGACAGCTCGGCTCGGCTTGCCCATCACGGACAGTACCGCGTCGCTCACGTGCTCGGGCGCTACGCGCAGCTGGCCCGAGACATGGTGTTCCAGCAGCTCGCGCAAAAACTCGTCCGAGGCATCGGCCATGGTGTAGTCAAAGCGGATGCCGCTGCGGACGAAGACCTTCTTGACGCCCGGCAGCTGGCGCAGGTCGCGCAGCAGCTGCGTGTAGCCGGTCTCGTCGACCACCATGTTCTTGCACACGCTCGGCCACAGGCAGCGCTTGTTCTTGCACACGCCGTGCTTGAGCTGCTTGTCGCAGGCGGGGCGGCTAAAGTTGGCCGTCGGTCCGCCCACGTCGTTGATATAGCCCTTAAACTCGGGATCGCGCGTGAGCAGCTCGGCCTCGCGCATGATCGAGTCGTGGCTGCGCATCTGCAACACGCGGCCCTGGTGGAAGGTGAGGGCGCAAAACGAGCACTCACCAAAACAGCCGCGGTTGGAGCTTATGGAAAACTTGATCTCGGCAAAGGCCGGCACGCCGCCCGCCGCGTCGTAATCGGGATGCCAGTCGCGTGCGTAGGGGAGTTCGGCCACCTCGTCCATCTCATCGGTAGTGAGCGTCGCCGACGGCGGGTTTTGCACCACATAGACGCTGTTGGGGTAGGGCTCTACCAGGCGATGCCCGGTGATGGGGTCCATATTCTGTTGCTGCACGTTAAAGCTGCGCGCGTAGTTGAGCTTGTCGGCGGTAAGGTCGTCCCAGCTGGGCAGCAGATCGTAGTCGTAGACCTCGTCGAGCGAGCCTGTGCGGTAGACGGTGCCGTTGATATAGGTGATCTGATCGACGGGCAGTCCCGCGTCGAGCGCGTCGGCGATCTCGACGATCGCGTGCTCGCCCATGCCGTAGATGAGGATGTCGGCGCCCGAGTCGAGCAGTACCGAGCGCTTGAGCTTGTCCTGCCAGTAGTCGTAGTGGGCCAGGCGGCGCAGGCTCGCCTCGATGCCGCCGATGATGATGGGGGCGTCCTTGAACGTCTGGCGGATGAGGTTGCCGTAGACCGTGACAGCTCGGTTGGGACGGTGCCCCTCCTCGCCACCGGGAGTGTAGGCGTCGGTGTGGCGGCGGTGCTTGGTCACCGAATAGTGGTTGACCATGGAGTCCATGTTGCCGGCACTGACGAGAAAGCCCAGGCGCGGCTCGCCGAGCACGGTGATGCTGGCGGGGTCGGTCCAATCGGGCTGGCAGATGATGCCCACCTTGTAGCCGTGTGCGTCGAGTACGCGGCTGACGATGGCCATACCAAAGCTGGGATGGTCCACGTAGGCGTCGCCGCAGATGTAGACAAAGTCGCACTGGTCCCAGCCGCGCGCATCCATGTCGGCGCGGCTGACGGGGAGGAACTTATCGCGGCCCGGTCGCCAGGGGCGGGCGGGCGTCGCTTGGGAATGCTTGGTGCGGGCGACCGTGGCCTGCGCCTTACCGCCACGCTTTTGCTGCTGGCCCTGTTTGCCCTGTTGACTGCGCTGGTTGTTCTGAGCGTGCTGAGGCTTTTTTGCCACGATCCCTCCCGGTGTCTGTATGCTGCACGTAATTGTAACCAGTCTTTTTGGGACGGCGCTAAAAAGACTGGTGGAGTACACGAGGCGTCGGGTGTCGGCGCCGCGCCCGCTGTTTGTTTCCAGACTGTGTATCTGCGCGTTGGAGAACCCGTCTCGCGCGCACGCCATGTTGTCAATGGGTTACAGTATGAACGGCGGCTATGTTTCCGCCAACGCACGAGAGAGTCGTCAACAAGGAGGATGCACGACGATGCAGCGTGCCAAACAGATATCGGAGTCCATCGAGCTGGGCATTATCTTGGCGCTCGCCGGTGGCTTTATGGACGTCTATTCGTACATTGGGCGCGATCATGTTTTCGCCAACGCGCAGACAGGCAACATCCTGCTCGTGGGCGTGAGCATCTCGGAGGGCAACTGGGCACTTGCGGGACGCTATTTCTTCCCCGTGGTGTCGTTTGCCGTGGGCATTATGCTTGCCGATCTGGTACACGAGCGGTTTGGCAGCGTGATTCACTGGCGCCAAGTGACGGTGTTCTTTGAAGCCGTTATCTTGCTGGGCGTGAGCTTTATCCCCGGCGGCAATTTCAACCTGCTCGCCAACTGCCTCACCTCGTTTGCCTGCGGTATGCAAGTTGAGAGCTTCCGCAAGATCCACGGTCACGGCATCGCTACGACCATGTGCATCGGCAACTTGCGCAACGCGCTGCAAAACGTGGACGATTACATCATCACCCACAGGCGCGGCTTTTTGGAAAACGGCCTGCTGTACTTTGGCGTGATCTTTACCTTTGTGTTTGGCGCCGTGTTGGGCAACTGGTGTATTGAGCGCATGGGCCTGCACGCCATCGTCGTGGCGAGCTTGCTGCTGTTTGTCGCGTTTGCCATCATGTTCATCGACCGCGAGCGCGATTTGCGCTTACGCTGGAAGGTTGCGGCCGAGGCTTGGAAAGAGGGCTGCCGAAAGTAACCGAATGCGGCAAAGGGGCTGTCCCTTTGCCGCAATATTTTTCATCATCTGTTGAAACGCTTTAACACTTTTGATGTTCTCACGCGTTTTTTGTTTCAAAAGCGTTAGGATGGGACTCATAGCGTGGGGCGTAATGGATGCCCCGCACACGATGGGAGGCTATCAATGGCTAATCGTTTCGTTCTCAATACCATCTCTTATCATGGTTCCGGCGCCATCAAGGAGATCCCCGGCGAGCTCCAGCGTCGCGGCTACAAGAAGATCTTCGTCTGCTCCGACCCCGATTTGGTTAAGTTTGGCGTTACCGCTAAGGTGACCGACGAGCTCGACGCCGCCGGCATCGCTTGGAGCCTCTACTCCGAGATTAAGCCCAACCCCACTATCCAGAACGTCAAGGACGGCGTCGAGGCCTTCAAGGCCGCCGAGGCTGACGCTATCGTGACCATCGGTGGTGGCTCCTCCATGGACACCGCCAAGGCCATCGGCATCATCATCAACAACCCCGAGTTCGCCGATGTCCGCAGCCTCGAGGGCGTTGCTCCCACCAAGAACCATGCCGTGTTCACCATCGCCGTGCCGACGACCGCCGGTACCGCTGCCGAGGTGACCATCAACTACGTCATCACAGACCCCGAGAAGGTCCGCAAGTTCGTGTGCGTCGACACCAACGACGCCCCCGAGGTCGCCGTCGTCGACCCCGATATGATGGCTTCCATGCCCGCCGGCCTGACCGCTTCCACCGGCATGGACGCTCTGACCCACGCCATCGAGGGCTATACCACCAAGGGCGCTTGGGAGCTCTCCGACATGTTCCACTTTGAGGCCATCAAGCTGATCAGCGAGAACCTACGCGACTCCGTTGCCGAGGCCAAGTCCGGCCAGCCCGGCTCCGGCCGCGAGGGCATGGCCCTTGGCCAGTATGTCGCCGGCATGGGCTTCTCCAATGTTGGCCTGGGCATCGACCACGCCATGGCTCACACCCTGTCCGCTCACTACGACACCCCGCACGGCGTCGCTTGCGCCATGCTGCTGCCGATCGCCATGGAGTTCAACAAGCCGGTTTGCGCTGAGCGCCTGGCCAAGGTTGCCCTTGCCATGGGTGTTGACACCACGGGCATGAGCACCGACGAGGCTGCCGACGCCGCTATCGCCGCCGTCAAGCAGCTTTCCGCCGACGTGAATATCCCGCACGTCTGCGAGGCTATGAAGGCCGACGAGATCGAGGTTCTGGCCAAGGACGCCATGGCCGACGCCTGCTTCCCGGGTAACCCGCGCGAGGCAACGCTCGACGACGTCATCGAGCTCTTCAAGAAGATCTGCCCGGCTGCCTAACTTGGTTCGGCGGGCCCCTGCCCGTTAGCCCCACAATCGTCCTCGGACATGTCGGAAGCCCCCGCTGCGCACTTCGTGCGGCGGGGGCTTCCTCCGTCCTGCGGGAAGATTGTGGGGCTAACGGGCAGGGGCCCGCCGGCTCGTTATCGTGGCGGGCGCAGTTCTGAGGAGCTCAATGGGTTATCTCGCTAAGTAAAAAGATGGTTCGCGGTGGTATTGTTGCTGTGGGTTTAATTCGATATGAAAGGGTGACTTTGGTGTCCAAGATGGATTCTACGCTCTCCTATATTACTGACCAGCTGAAGGCGCTGACTTCTATTGCTTCGCCGACGGGCTATACCCGTGCGGCGACTGATTATCTGATGGAGACCCTGCGCGATATGGGGTTTGGGCCTGAGCGTTCTAATAAGGGTAACGTGCTCGTTGAGCTTGGCGGCGAGGGCGAGCCGCTTGTGTTGGCGAGCCATGTCGACACCCTGGGCGCCATGGTGCGCTCCATTAAGGACAATGGCCGCCTGCGTCCCACGACGCTTGGTGGGCACCAGTGGTCTACGGCCGATGGCGAGAACTGCACCGTCTACACGCGCGACGGCAATGTGTACACGGGCGTGGTCCTCAATACCGAGCCTTCGGCGCATGTGGCCGACGAGCCGGTCAAGACCATCGAGAAGAACATGGAAATCCTGCTCGATGAGAATGTCGACAGCAAGGACGATGTGCTTGAGCTGGGCATTCAGACCGGCGACATCATCGCTATGGATCCGCGTACCACGGTGACGGAGAGCGGCTACATCAAGAGTCGCTTCCTTGACGACAAGCTGTCCGCGGCGATTCTACTGGGTCTCGCCCGCGCCGTCGCCGCTGGCGAGGTGACGCTTTCGCGTAAGGTTTCGCTGCTCTTTACCGTGTACGAGGAGGTCGGCCATGGCGGTGCCTTTGTGCCGGCCGACACGCGCGAGATGATCAGCGTGGACATGGGCTGCGTGGGCGACGACCTGGGCTGCACCGAGCGCATGGTGTCGATTTGCGCCAAGGATTCGGGCGGCCCCTACAACTACGATCTGGTGACCACGCTGTCCAATATCGCGCGCGAGCTTGAACTCGATTACGCCATCGACGTGTACCCGCATTACGGCTCGGACGTTGAGGCCACGCTCTCGGCCGGCTACGACATTCGCCATGGTCTGATCGGCCCCGGCGTGTACGCGAGCCACAACTACGAGCGCAGCCACATCGACGGCGTGCGCAACACCTTCGAGCTCGTCCGCGCCTACGTACAGCGCTAGCGATGCAGCGGCCTCGGCTGATACGGCAGTACCGACCGAGGCCGTCCTCTCTAAGTTGCGGTGAAATAGGGACTGTTTGGCGGTTTTAAACGCTTAAACAGTCCCTATTTCACCGCAATTTATGAAGGGGATGGGGCTACTTAAGTGCGCCGGTCACCGTGCCGCCGCCGAGGACGATGTCGCCGTGGTAGACTACAACGGCCTGGCCGGGGGCGATGGCTCGCTGCGGCTCGTCAAAAGTCAGCAGCATTTGCCCGTCTTCGCCGCGCGTAAGGGTCGCTGCTTGGTCTTTCTGACGGTAACGGTACTTGGCGCCCACGCGAATGCCGCCGGCATCGAGTTCTGCCTCCATGCGGTCGGCAGGGGCACTCCAGATCCAGTCGTTGGCCGTGAGCGCTGTGGCCGTTAGGTCCTCGGCCTCGCCCAGATGCACGGTGCTGCTGTCGGCGTCGACGCCCGTTACGTACACGGGATGCGCCATCGCGACGCCCAGGCCCTTGCGCTGACCGATGGTGTAGCGCAGCGCACCGTTGTGGCGCCCGACCACGCTGCCGTCGCGCCACACAATGTCGCCCGGTGCAGCGGGATGTCCGCAGCGGCGCTCGATATAGCCCGCGTAGTCACCGTCTGGAATAAAGCAGATGTCCTCGCTTTCGGCCTTCTTGGCGTTGGTAAAGCCCTGCTCGGCGGCAATGCGGCGCACGTCGCGCTCTTTGTCCAGCCCAGCCAGCGGAAAGATCGTGTGCGCCAGGCGTTCCTGCGTAAGCGAATACAAAAAGTAACTCTGGTCCTTTTTGGGGTCCTCGCCGCGGTACAGCTGCCAGGTTCCGTCGGACGCCTGGCTCGTTTTGGCGTAGTGGCCCGTGGCGATGTAGTCGCAGCCCATATCCAGCGCCGCATCCAGCAATGCGCCAAACTTAATGTGGCGGTTGCAGATGATGCATGGGTTGGGCGTCAGCCCCTCCTGATAGGCGGTCACGAAGCGCTCGATAACGTTGCGGTCGAAGGCCTGCTGCAGGTCGAGCACATGGTGGGGCATCCCCAGGCGCTCGGCGACAGCCTTTGCATCGGCGATGTCGCGGTCGACCTTACTCATGCCCGTGACGGGATCGGGCGCGGGGCAGGTGAGGCGCATGGTGGCGCCGACGCATTCGTAGCCCTGGCTTTTGAGCAGGTACGCGGTCACGCTGGAATCGACGCCGCCGCTCATGGCGACGAGCACGCGCTTGTTGTGCATGGGGAGGTTCTCCTTGGTGGCATGTGGCCAAAAAAGAAAAGCGGCGCGGGAGGCTGGTTCCGCGCCGCAGACATTGTAGCAAGTTCGGGCGTCTCGTGGGACACCCTGATTGGATGGGCTCAGACTGCCGGGAGAGAGGAGACCGGCTCGTCCGTGGGCTCAACCTATGGGCGACAGGCCCTAGTCCTGGAAGAGCGCCGTGGACAGGTAGCGCTCGCCGGTGTCGGCAAGCAGGGCCACGATGGTCTTGCCCTCGTTCTCGGGGCGCTTGGCCAGCTGCAGCGCGGCCCACACGGCGGCGCCGGACGAAATGCCCACGAGCACGCCCTCCTTGTGGCCCACGGCGCGGCCGGTGGCAAAGGCGTCGTCGTTCTCGACGGGGATGATTTCGTCGTAGACTTGGGTGTCGAGGACGTCGGGCACAAAGCCGGCGCCGATACCCTGGATCTTGTGCGGGCCGGCCTGGCCCTTGGAGAGCACCGGGGAGGTGGCGGGCTCGACGCCGACGACCTGAATCTCGGGGTTTTGTTCCTTGAGGAACTCGCCCACGCCGGTCACGGTGCCGCCGGTGCCGACGCCGGCGACGAAGATGTCGACCTTGCCGTCGGTGTCATCCCAGATCTCGGGGCCGGTCGTGGCCTTGTGGATGGCGGGGTTGGCGGGGTTCACAAACTGGCCGGCGATAATGCTGTTGGGGGTCTCCTTCTGCAGTTCCTCGGCCTTGGCGATGGCGCCCTTCATGCCCTTGGAGCCGTCGGTGAGCACGAGCTGTGCGCCATATGCCTGCATAAGCTTGCGGCGCTCGACGGACATGGTCTCGGGCATGGTAATGATCACCTTGTAGCCGCGAGCCGCCGCCACCGAGGCGATGCCGACGCCGGTGTTGCCGCTCGTGGGCTCGATGATGGTGTAGCCGCCGCCGCGCACGAGCTTGCCGGCCTTCTCGGCCTCGTCGATCATGTTCTTGGCGACGCGGTCTTTGACGGACCCGGCGGGGTTGAAGTATTCCAGCTTGACGAGCACGCGGGCCTTGAGGTCCTCATCGGCCTCAAAGTGAGTGAGCTCCAGGAGCGGGGTGTGGCCGATAAGCTGATCGATGGACGCGTAAACCTTGCTCATGATGAACCTCCAAAGTGTTCAAATGACTGGATACCGTGTGGTTTTACGGTGTGTGCAGCAACGAAACCCACAAACCTTATAGGTTGTTCGTTTTGCTGTTGGCAAGCATAGTAGACACTAAAGCCTAGTAACGCAATAGGAAATAGAAGATTATTACGAGTCGATTAACCATCTTGACGGCAATAGGTATTTCAAAACCAATTTTTCGGCTAGAATTTCTACGGACTAAATGACCGAAAGGCAGCACTATATATGTTGGTTTCTACTAAGGGCAGATATGCCCTGCGCGTTATGGTCGATCTGGCCGAGCACCAGGCGGCCGGTCGCATCCCGCTCAAAGAGATCGCGGCGCGACAGGGGATTTCCGAGAAATATCTCGAGAACATCTTGGCTACGCTCGTACGTGCCAACATGCTCTCGGGTATGCGTGGCAAGGGCGGCGGCTACGTGCTCACGCGCCCGCCCGAGCAGTACACGGTGGGCGAGATCTTGCGTCTGACCGAGGGCAGCCTAGCACCGGTCGCATGCCTGGACGGCGACTGCAAGGGCTGTTCGCGTTCGGACGAGTGCCCCACGCTCGACGTGTGGAAGAACCTGGACAAGCTCATCAACGACTACCTCGACGGTGTGACGCTCGATCAACTTGTCGCTCCCAACCATGGCTACGACTATGTCATCTAACCCACACCTGCATTTGGGGACGGGGTAGAAATGGTAGATTCTCTCGTCCTTTGAGACTTGACAAATAAGAAGGCCGCCCATTTTTTGTGATGGGCGGCCTTCGTTTTGGGTCGATATGACGGTTCGTATTGAACAGTTCTAGCCCTCGGCGATGCTGTCGAGAATGCTGCGCATGATGGATACCAGGATGCTGCCCATAAAGGCCGATCCAAAGCCGGCAATGGAGATACCCGCGCCCAGCAGATTGACCGACAGGTAGCTGGCCAGCTCGAGCATAAAGCTGTTGACTACGAGCTGAAAAATACCAAGCGTGATAATAGTGAGCGGCAGCGAGATGACCGTCAGGAACGGCTTGACGAGCGAGTCGACGATGTTGAGGAACAGTCCCACAAAGGCAAAGCAGACCCAGGCCTCGGCAAAGCCGAAGGGTTGGATACCGGGGACGAGGAACGTGGCGATCGCGATGGCGATCGAGGTGAAGAGCCAGTTAAGCATAAAGCGCATGGCGTGAATCCTTTCTTGCGCCGGGGTTGCTGGCGTCGCGTGAAGCGGCTTGCGGCGGCGACCTGGATGGTTGCGCGGGCGCGCCGCGGTGTTTGGGCGCCCATTGTCTCAAATATTCGTGGAGCTTACGTGCGCATACGGTTTCTAAACGGCGTTCGTCCTGAAAAACGCGCCGCTGGCAGAGAGTCTTGTCGCTTTAGTTTGGTGGTGTGCTACACTGCTACGGGCAAAAGCCACAGGCGTTGCCCTATTGCATAGAACGGGCGAACGATGCCCGATGTCAGTATCAACTTCGATGCCTTTTGGCGGGTTTGGCGGTGATCGATGAATATCGAGAACATGTTTGACAAGCCTGATGTCAAGCAGCTGGTCCACGCATTTAGCCTTTTGGACGACGAGAAGGATATCCAGGCGTTTTTGACCGATATCTGCACGCCGCGCGAGATTTGCGATCTTTCGCAACGCCTGCAGGTCGCGCGTTATCTGGATGAGGGCGAGCCCTATGTTGAGGTTCAGGCCCGCACGGGCGCTTCGTCCACCACGGTGAGCCGTGTTTCCAAGGCGCTCAACGGCGAGTACGGTGGCTATCGCAAGATCCTCATCAAGCTGGAGGATGGCGAGTAGGCCAACGGCAACAAACGAATCAGCTGGAGCCGCCCCTTCGGGGGCGGTTTTTTGATCCCTCGGGGACGGAGGAAAACGGATTGCATGGTTAGACTGACCCCTTCGGTGATCCGTTTTCCTCCGTCCCCGAGGGATCAAATCTGTTGGCGTGGGGCAAATCTGTCCGCGTGGGCGGGTAGGATGGATGCATTGATTATTGCGAACGGTTTGAGTGGAGGACCATGCCTGTTCGAATCTATACCACCAATACCGGTGCGGACTTGAGCGATGCCGAGGCGGCGTTGCTCGCCGACCTGGTTGCTCGCCACGGGCATGCCGTTTTGCTGGCACCCTCGTTTGCCGAGCTCGACCTGTGCCGTCACGATGCTGCGGTTGCTGGCGCCTCGCTGGGCGTTGACTACAAACCCCCTGCGTCGTGGCTCCGTTCGATGTGGGAGCTTATGGGCGATGGCCGCAGCTTCGTCGACAACATGCAACGCCAGATGCTGTTCTCGGACATGATCGCCCGTCGCGACGATGCCGACCTGCAGCCGCTTTCGCGCAGTCAGGGCACGGTGCGCATGCTCGCGCGCATGGCCCGCGATGTGCTGCCGGGCGTAGCGGGAACGGGTGCCGAGCGCTGCCGCGGCGACGTTTGCCGGCCCGATCCCAAGAGCGACGCCGAGGCTCGCGTGTTCGAGCTGCTGAGTGCCTATGCGAGCGGCTTGGACCGTCGAGACATGGTCGAGCCCTGCGAGGCGGCTGACCTTATGGCCGAGGTGCTGGCCGACAGCCTGCCGGCGTGCGCCCGCGCGGTATGTGTGCGCGGTATCACATCGTTTACGCACGGCCTGCTCGAGCTGCTGTCGGCCGTGGCGAACAATGGGGGAGAAGTCGTTGTGCTGCTTGCCCGCGAGCAGGCGACAATGCGCGAGGAACTTGCTGCCGCCTTTGATGCCCGCGGTGTGCTGTTTGAGGCCGCGCCGCTGGGGGAGGGTGCCGCCGCGCCCCAGACTGCCTCCAAGTCCGCCGCTCAGCCTACCTTTGTAGAGGTTGCCGGCCCTCACGCCCGCGCCCACGCCTATGTGGATGCAATCGATGGGCTGGTAAAAACGTGTGAGGACGCCGCGGTCGACGGCGGTGTCACGGCGTCCGCGGACCCCGTGCGCGTGCTCGTGGTGTCTGCCCGGGCGCCCCAGCTGTTCGGTGAACTCGCTGCCCGTTTGGCGGCGCGTCACATTGCTGCTGAGACAACCGAGTTCACGGCGTTTTCCCAATCCATCGCGGGCAGGCAGTTCACGGCGCTCGCCAATCTAATCGAGCGCATGAAGGCCGCTGACGAGGGCACCGCTTCCAAGACCGAGTGGTGGCCCGCGCCGGAGCTTACCGACTGGATTTACAGTCCGCTTTCGGGTGCCGATGCTGCCAGCGCGCGCACCTTCGACAAGAACATGCGCCTGTCGCGCGGCAAGACCACCACGGCCGTCAAAAGCCTGCTGCAGAGCGTGCAGGGCCAGGTCAGGGGCACGCGCAAGGCCGCCAGTGATGATAACTGGTTTAAGAACGTGCCGTGCGTGGTCTCGGACGTGTTCCAAGCGCTGTGGCGCGACAAACCCGTGACGGCGCTCAAGGCAATGCTCGCCGTTGCCGAGGCGTTGCCCGATCGCGCCCTTGGAGGCCTTGACGGTCAGGCTCGTCGCCAGGTGGAGACCGCCCTGCTGCGACATGTCATCGACATCCTTATGAACGATGCCCGTACGCTCGACGTGTCGCAGGCCGCGACCGTGCCCGTGCTCGACGACGTTCGTACCAAGGTGGACAAGCGCAGCACCGCATACGATTACGAGACCTATGAGGTCGACCGCGCGCCGCGCGCCCAGGTGCGCTTTGCGTCGCTTACCGATGCGGCAGCCCTGCGCCCCGATAGCTACGATGCCGTGCTGTTTGCCGACGTCGATCTGGACAGTTATCCGCTCTCACACGAGGAGGGACCGCTGGCCACGCTGACGGCCGAGCTGGGGCGCAGCGGTGTGACGCTTGAGCCCGCGGCCCTGCTGCGCGTGCGCTTTGGCCGCGCGATGCAGGCCGCGCGCGGTCCGGTTGCGCTTGCCCGCGTGACCCACGATCGCCAGGCACGCGAGTGCTATCCGGCTGCCGTGTGGACCGAGTTGCGGGCGCACGCCAAGGCCGCTGGCGCCGCCAAGGTTGCATGCGTGGGCGAGGGCGGTATCGTCGCCGATTTTGATCCAGCGGCCGGCGAGGGCATCGAGTACAAGCGTGTCGCGTGCGAGGCTCCTCAGCATTTGAGTGAGGCGGCTGTGCCGTACCTGGTCCTGCGTCGCCGCGATGGCGAGGGCGAGAACGCGCCGCTTGTGCCGCGTCTGACATCCGCCTCGCAGATTGAGGCGTACTCGACGTGCCCGCTGTGCTGGTTCGTGTCGTATCGCGTGAAGCCCCAGTCCATCGACGCGGGCTTTGGCAACATGGAGAAGGGCAACTTTGTCCACGACGTGCTGGAGCACCTGCATGCCCGCCTGCCCCAGGAGGGCATGGAGCGCGTGGCGCCCGAGAATCTGCCGCGCGCTCAGGAGCTGCTGCGCGAGGTCTTTGACGAGACGTTGACCGAGCACGCCGGCAAGCGAGGCACGGAGGGCCCGCTGGTGCCGCTCTCTGCGGTGGAGGAGCGCCAGGTGGCCGAGATCTTGCCGCAGCTGGAGGGTGTGCTTGCCTACGAGTCCGAGGCACTTGCCCCCTTTGCCCCGCGCTATCTGGAGTTCGCCTTCAACGAGCTCAAGGTCGAGTATGCCGGTTGGCCGCTTGGCGGGCGCATCGACCGCGTGGACGTGGACGCCGAGAATCGTGCCGTGGTGATCGACTACAAGCATCGCACGGGCGTTGAGGAGTTTAAGCTCGCCGACCCTACGGTGCGCGACGAGGAATCGGGCACGGCGCCCATCGACGATCCGCGCTGGTTGCCGCCACATACCCAAACGCTCATCTACGCCCAGGCCATGCGCCGGGCACTGGATTTGGACACCCGCGCGGCGCTCTACTTTTCGACCAAGGGCGGCAAGCCGGCGCTGCGAGGCGCCGCGAGTGCCGAGCTGCTCGAGGAAGAGCGCGGCGACGGTCGCATCCCGGGCCTTAAGAAGGGCTTTCCGGGCGAGGGCGGCAGCATGGACTTCGACGCCCTGCTCGATCGTGTGGAGGCCGGCATCGCCGAGCGCCTGCGCGAGCTCGAGGCGGGCAACGTTGCCGCCGTCGACCCGATGTCGGCTCAGGCCGCGCATGCGCGCTGCTCGTATAACCACGAAGGAACGTTTGTAAGGAGGGACGTGTAGACCATGGATCTTTCGACTTTGATGCCGCAACAGCTGCGGATCGTCAAAACGCTCGACCGTCCGCTGTTTGTCTCGGCGGGCGCCGGTTCGGGCAAGACCTTTACCCTTACGCGCCGCATCGTCTACGCGC
Organism: uncultured Collinsella sp.; assembly: GCA_900542125.1. Taxonomy (GTDB): domain Bacteria; phylum Actinomycetota; class Coriobacteriia; order Coriobacteriales; family Coriobacteriaceae; genus Collinsella. The sequence continues at coordinate 28,213 of UQMO01000009.1, forward strand.
TCTCGCCCGAGTCTGGTCCGTTCGTTGAGCATCTGGACCAGGTGCTCGCCATTACCTTTACCAAAGATGCCGCGGCCGAGATCCGTGACCGCGTGCGCCGCGCGCTCATCGACGAGGGCATGGACGAGGAGGCTCTGACCGTCGACGATGCGTGGATCTCGACCATTCACGGCATGTGTTCGCGCATCCTGCGCGCGCATGCGCTGGAGCTGGGCATCGACCCCGAGTTCACGGTGCTCACCGATACCGACGAGCTTATGGACCAGGCTGTTGAGCATGTGCTGGCCCGCGCGACGGCGCCCGATGCCGCCCCCGAGCTCGCGGCATCGCTCAAGGCCCTCTACGCCTGGTATCCCATGGCGGGCGAGGGCGGCCCCTTTGGCGCCGGCACCACCATCAAGGGCCTGGTGCGCGAGCTGCTGGAGCTGTCGAGCCAGCTGCCGGGCGGTATGGACGACGTGCGCGTGGCGCGCGGCCAGGCCGATACCTCGGCACTCGCCGATGCCTATCGATCGGCGTTGGGTGCAAGCAAGGCGGCGACCGAGAAGGCGCAGGTTGCACTCGACGCCATCGATGCGTTCGAGGCGAGCGGCAAGACCATGGCCGATGCGGCGCGGCTCATGATGTCGTGCACCATGCCGCGCGCGAGCAAGGCGTTCCCCAAGGAGCAGGTCGAGCTGCTCAAGGCCGAGGCCGCCGATGCATTTATCAATATCGCGCTGGCCTGCGGTGGTCCCGCGCTCGATGCGCTGGTGGGCTTGGCCCGCTCTGTAGAGGCCGAGTATCGCGCGCTGAAGGCTGCCCAGTCTGCCCTCGACAACAACGACCTGCTGCGCATGGCCTACGAGGCCCTGCGCGATTACCCTGCCATTCGCGCTGCGTACGAGGGCCGCTTTAAGATGGTCATGATCGACGAGTTCCAGGATACCGACCAGATGCAGGTCGATTTGATTCGCTATCTGACGGGTGCGGGGGAGCGCGCGTTGTGTACCGTGGGCGATGCGCAGCAGTCCATCTATCGCTTCCGTGGCGCCGAGGTCGAGGTGTTCCGTCGCCAGGAGCGCAAAGTGGGATCGGCGGCGTCCGAGACGGTCGCCACGACGGATGTCCCCACCGGCGAGCTCGTCAAACTCGTGCGCAACTTCCGCAGCCACGACGAGGTGCTGCGCTATGTGGCCCGCGTCTTCGACGGCGATGACGGCGGCCTGATGCAGGGCTTTTTGGACCTTGAGGCAAGCGACGGCCGCAAGGACACGCTGGTGGCAGACGCCTCGCGTCGCCAGGCCCTCTTTGTTGCCGGCGGCAGTACGCAGGAGCGCACACAGGCCAAGGGCCGTGCGATCGCCGAGCGATTCCGCGCGCTTGCCGATGCCGGCCAGCCCCAGGGCGGCATGGTACTGCTGCTGGGCCGTATGACCAACGCCGACGTCTACGCCCAGGCTTTCCGTGACCAGGGGCTCGACTGCGTCATCGCGGGCGGCTCGGTCTTTGCGCAGGCTGCCGAGGTGCAGACAGTGCGCGCCCTGGTCTGCGCGCTCGCCAACCCGGCCGATACGGCGCAGGGCCTTATGCCGCTGCTGGCATCGCCGATGTTTGCACTCGGCGCCCAGGAGTTTTTGGCGCTGGCGACCAAGCTCGATAGCGAGACGGGGGAGACCTCGCGCCGCAACATCGATGCGGGCATCATGAGCGATTTCGATGTGCCGGGTTTGCAAGACTTGCCGCTCGTGACGCGCGCCCGCGAGGTTCTGCGGTATGCGCTTCGTCGTGTGGGTCGCGATTCGTTCGCCGCCATCGCGCGTGACGTGGTCAACGCCTCCGGCTGGTTCGTGCGTCTGGCGCAGCGTGGTCCCGAGGGCAAGGCCATCGCCGCCAACGTGCTCAAGGCGCTCGATGCCGTGGCTGAGGCTGAGGCCGAGTTCGGCAACTCGCCGCGCTCCATCGCGCTGGCCTTCGACCGCTTCTTGGCGGGCAAGGAAGCCCCGGGTGCCCTTAACGAGGAGGGCGACGGTGCGGTGCGCATCATGACGGTGCACGCCTCCAAGGGTCTGGAGTATCCGGTTGTGGCGGTCGCCGAGTGCTTTGGCGTGCGTAAGTCCTCGGGTGCGGCTCAGATGGGTCGTGTCGAGGGCGGAGCGCAGGTCGTGGCGCTGCCGGCACGCTTCGACGGCGTTAAGCTCGCCGACGGAACCTTTGTGAAGGGCGACGACGTCAAAAAGCAGTTTGAGCATGCGTTTAAGGGCAAGGGCACGTCGCTATGGTTGCCGCCGGAGCTCATGGAGGACGTCTGCGCGACGGGTTCTCCCGCCGAGGCATTTGCCCGCCTGCGTAAGGACGACCTGCAGCTTTCGCTCGAGGAGCGGGCTCGTCTGCTCTATGTCGCCATGACGCGAGCGCGCGAGTTGGTCATTCTGGCGATGGATGCTGGCGTGAGCCGCGGCAAGGTGACGGCGCCGACCTTCGATGTCGAGACCGATCTGACCTACGACGTGCTTCGCCGCATCCTGCCGACCGACAGTCTGGACATGCCGCAGCTCGATAGCGACCGTTTGGTGTTCGACAACTCCAAGCCGGGCGACTACGAGCTCATCTCGCTGTCGGACTTTACGTTTGGCGAGCAGGGGTTTGAGGCCAACGCTTCGCTGGACGCCGAGGGCAGGCTTGTTCGTGGCGATGCCGATGTCGCCGATAATGCTGCGCACTCAACTGTGCCCGGTCCTGCCGACCCCAAGCCCGATTCGTTTGAGCTTGTGTATCCCCAGGCAGTGGGCGTGCGCATGGGCATCTGTCCGTTCCCGGCGCGTGACTCGTATAGCTACTCGTCAATCGCCGCGGCGCTCCATGCCGAGAAAGAAGACCGTGCCGCCGAGGCGCGTGTTCCCATGGACGAGTCCGGCGATGATGCGGAGTCGGATGGCTCGGAGATGGTCGATGCAGACGTGGCTGCTGTCGAGTCCGCCGGCAACCCCATGGCGCTGGGCTCGGCCTTCCACGCCGCCTGCCAGTGGCTCATCGAGATGGGTGCCGATGCGTTGCCCGCTGCGCGCGCCGATGCACTGGCGCGTCTATGGCGCCTGACGCCGGAGCAGCGCGAGCGCTTCGATGTCGCCCTGAATCGCTGGCTCAAGTCGGCGGTCCGTGCCGAGCTGCTTGCCTGGCCGTGCGTTCGTGCCGAGGTACCGTTCTTCTCGCTGGGTTGCGAAGACGAGGACATTGTCCGCTACGGTGCATATGCCGAGGGCGCCATCGATGCACTGGCCACCGACCCGGTCGATCCGTCGTGTGCGCTGGTCATCGACTACAAGACGGGTGGCACGCCGGACGAGACGCCGGAGCAGCTGCTCGAGAAACACGCCTTGCAGGCGCGCGTTTACGCCGACGTTCTGCACAAGGCGGGCTTTGGGGCCGTGACCGTCAAGTTCGTTCGCGTGGAGCAGGCGAATCCAACCATCTTCGTCGAACCCGCCGAGCCTCAGGTGGTCACCTACAACCTCTAGTCCTCAGATAACTTGCGGTGGAATACGGACTGTTTTGGCCAAAAAAGCCGCCAAACAGTCCGCATTTCACCGCAACTGCAAGAGGAGCCGTGTGGGTTTGGGCTAGGTTCGGGTGCCGTCCGCGCTGTGCGGTAGAATCGTAACCCTAAGATCACGAACCCGCATCGGAGCTCATCATATGGCATTCGTCCATCTGCACAATCACACTGTTTTCTCCATGCTCGACGGCGCAACCCGTATCCAGGATATGGTCAACCGCGCCGTAGAGCTGGGCATGCCCGCCGTCGCCATTACCGACCACGGCTATATGTATGGCGTGCCCGACCTGGCGCTGGCCTGCGACGCCGTCAACCACAACACGCCCGAGTACAAAACCTGGAGCCACGACAAGGCCTTCTTGGAAAAGGACCGCCGCGACGAGCTGGTGGAGCCCGATCCCGAGGAAAACCCGCGCGAGCATGCCCAGTATGTGAAGGACATGGCCATGTGGGACGAGAAGGGCAACATCGACGAGCTCAAGCCGCCTCTGGTCATCAAGCCCATCTTTGGCTGCGAGGTCTACTTTACGCCGGACGAGACGCTCGCCCGCGACCACAAGCCCGAGCTCTACCACATGATCCTTCTGGCCAAGGACCAGGAGGGCTACGTCAACCTGATGCAGACGGTTTCTGAGGCCGCCGTGCAGGGCTTTTACTACAAGCCGCGCGTGACGCTCGACAACCTGCGCCGCCATGCCAAGGGTATGATCTGCACCAGCGCCTGCATCGCGGGCATCATCCCCAAGTACATCGATCGCGGTGACATGGAGGGCGCCATCAAGTGGGCCGAGACCTTCCGCGACACCTTCGATCCCGGCGACTTTTACATCGAGATCCAGGAACACGGCATCACCACCGACAACGGCCTGACCGACGAGCAAATGGACCGTACGCTCATCGACATCGCCAAGCAGGTGGGTGTCAAAGTCATCGCCACCAACGACTTCCACTACCTGCGCCGCGAGGATGCGCCCGTGCAGGACGTCATCATGTGCATTGGCATGAACGCCAAGGTCGATGACCCCAACCGCATGCGCATGACCGGCTCGGAGTTTTACATGAAGACCGAGGAGGAGATGCGGGCAATGTTCCCGTATTGCCCCGAGGCCTGCGACAACACGCTCGAGATCGCCGACAAGTGCTACGTCGAGCTCGACTGGGACTCCATCATCCTGCCGCGCTTCCCGCTGCTCGATCCCGGCGAGACGCACGAGAGCCAGTTCCGCCGCGAGTGCGAGAAGGGCCTGCGCCAGCACTACGGCGACGACTGGGCCACGCGCGAGATCGGCGGCGTCAACATCAAAGAGCGCTTTGAGTACGAATACAAGGTCATCTGCGACAAGGGCTTTGCCGCCTACTTTTTGATCGTTGCCGAGTACGTGCAATGGGCCAAGGACAACGGCATCGGCGTCGGCCCCGGCCGTGGCTCGGCCGCCGGCGCTATCGTCGCCTACGCCATGAACATCACCGCGTTCGACCCGCTCGAGAACGGCTTGATGTTCGAGAGGTTCCTGTCCCCGCAGCGTACCGAGATGCCCGATATCGATATGGACTTCGACGATGAGCGGCGCCTGGAGGTCGTGGAGCACGTTCGCCAGCTCTACGGCCCCGAGAAGGTCACCCACGTCATCACCTACTCGACCATCAAGGCCAAGCAGGCCATCAACGACGCCGCGCGCGTCCTGGACTACCCGGTCTACATGGGCCAGCGCCTGTCCAAGATGGTCTCGAGCGACCCCAAGGTCAAGCTCAAGCAGGTGCTCGAAAAGCAACCCGGCAAAGAGGATCTGTTTAACCCCGATTTTGCCGAGGCCTATAAAAAGGACGACGACGCCCGCCGCATCATCGACACGGCGCTCTCGATCGAGGGCCTCACCCGTGGCGAGGGCGTGCACGCGTGCGCCGTTCTGATCTGCCGTGACCCCGTCAACGAGCACGTGCCCACCAAGCTCGACACCAAGGGCGGCGTCGAGATTACCCAGTACGAGGGCCATACCGTTGCCGACATGGGCCTGCTCAAGATGGACTTCCTGGGCCTGCGCACGCTGACGGTTATCTCTAAGGCCAAGGCAAACATCAAAAAGAACTTCGGCATCGACATCAAAGAGGAAGAGATTCCCTTTGACGATCCCGAGATCTTTAAGCTCATGGGCTCCGGCCACACCGCCGGCGTCTTCCAGGTCGAGTCCGCCGGCATGACGGCCACGATCAAGAACATGAAGCCCACCGAGTACAAACACGTCGTGGCATTGATCGCCCTGTACCGCCCGGGCCCGCTGGGCGCCGGCATGGTCTCGTCCTACATCAACCGTATGAACGGCAAGGAGCCGGCCGTCTCCTACGACGACCGTCTGGACGACATCCTGGGCGAAACCTACGGCACCATGGTCTACCAGGAGCAGGTTATGCTCATCTCCGTCGAGATGTGCGGCTTCTCCAAGGGCGAATCGGACTCGCGTATCCGTAAGCCCGTGGCCAAGAAAAAGATTAAGCTGCTCACGTCGACGGTGCTCCACTGGGAGGATGGCTCGGACGAGACCACTTACGACCACTGGATGAATGGCGCTATCAAGAACAACTACACGCGCGAGGTCGCCCAGAAGATTTGGGACGATGTCCTTGAGTTCGCGTCCTACGCCTTCAATAAGTCGCACTCCGCCGGCTACGCCATCCTGGTTATGCAGACGGCGTGGCTCAAGGCGCATTATCCGCACGAGTACATGGCGGCCGTTCTGACGTCCTACACGGGCAAGACCGACAAGATCGTGCACTACGTCTCGGCATGCCGTCACGACGGCATCCCCGTGCTGTCGCCAGATGTCAACGAGTCCGGTACCGAGTTCACGGCTACCAAGGAAGGCGTGCGCTTTGGTCTGGCCGGTATCCGCGGCGTGGGTACCGGCGTGGCGCAGGCGATTATCGCCGAGCGCGAGGCGGGCGGTCCGTTTAAGACGCTGCACGACTTTGTCGAGCGTGTGGACTCGAGCCAGGCCAACCGTCGCGTGGTCGAATCGCTCATCAAGGCAGGCGCCTTTGACTCCACGGGGTATCCGCGCCGCCAGATGATGCACTTTGTGGACAAGAACAACCCCGAGAACATCATCGATGCCGCGGTAAAGCGCCAGAAAGATCGTGCGAGCGGCCAGACGTCGTTCTTCGATATGTTTGGCGACGTTGAGGGCTCGGGCTTTGAGGTGAGCGTGCCCGATCCGGATGGCCAGGAGTGGGACCGCCACCTTAAACTGAGCCAGGAGAAGGAGGTTCTGGGCATTTACGTCTCGGACCACCCGCTGCGCCCGTTTGAGTACGCGTTGTCTAAGGCGCGCGACTTCTCGTTCTCGCAGATCGACACCGGCTACGAGGTGCAAAACCCCACGGGCGGCACCATCAACCAGGAGATTCCCGAGGGCAAGGCGCTGTGGTGGGCCGGCATGGTCTCGAGTGTGTCCAAGCGCGTGACCAAAAATGGCGACCCCATGGGCATCGTGCAGCTCGAAGACATGGAAGGCGAGGCCACGGTCGTGGTGTTCCCCAAGACCTACAAGGAGGCCGAGGGGTATCTGTACGGCGAGGTCGATCCCGAGACCGGCGCGCAGCTGTCCGACGCGTTTGTGCGCATTAAGGGCAAGCTCGAGCGCTCGGACCGCGGCGACCAGATCATCGCGCAGGAGATTGTGCCGCTGGAGCTTAGCGAGGAGAAAAACAAGCCCAAGGTCTTTGAGGTCATGGTGCCCAACAGCCGCTTTAGCCAGGGCAATATGGCGCGCCTGGCCACGGTGCTCACCACCAACCCGGGCGGCGACCGCGTGGAGATCTTTATTGAGCAAGTCGACGGGCGCGTGCTGCGTGCCGAGGTGCCGGCCAAGGTCAATGCACGCTCGATTCCGCTGCTGGCAGAGGCAAAGGCCATCGTCGGCAACCAAGGTCGCGTGACGGTGATCTAAGATGATTTTTCTGGGACGGGGATTAAAAAAACATTTTGGGTGACGCGCGGCGGAAGACCAGTTTTTCTGGGATGGGAATGATTTTCTCATCCCCGTCCCAGAAAAATCATTTGGCATGTGAGATTGGAGGAAGTGATGGCGCAGGGGACGTTTGTGCAGGCGCTCCGGAAAGAGGCGGCGCTGAGCGGCACCTTTATGAAGGGGCGTTCGCTCATGCTCAACGGCGCCGTGCTGTCGATCGAGGACAGCGGCTCGCGCTTCTCCAAAAATGTGACGGTTGAGGGCTCGGTGCGCGGTTCGCGTGGCGACCTGTACAAGACGCACGTGGCGCTCGACATGGACGAGCACGAGGTGATCGACTACGACTGCGATTGCCCCGCCGCCTATCGTTACCCCGGTATGTGCAAGCACGCTATTGCCACGGCTCTGGCGTATTTGGATGCCAGCGGTGCCGAGCCCGTCGAAGGTTTGCGCACGCCGGTCCGCACGTTTACGGCGCAGCCGAAACAGCCCGCGCGCACCGCGCCCAAAGCGCCGGCCGTCAATCCCAACTTTCCCTTTCCGGCGCCCGTCCCCACGAGTCCCAGCCTCATGGCGGCGCTCTCCGATCTTTCGGACGCACGCATGGATGAGCTGGCGAGCATGCGCCGCAAGCTCGCTGGCAGTGTGGATCCCGATGCCCCCAAGGCGGTGTTGGAGCCCTCGTTGGTGCCGTACTACAATCCACTGTTTGCCGACCGCTTTAGCTGGGCGCTCGAGCTTCGCATTCGTTGTGGATCGGTCTCCTACGTGGTCAAGGACATCGACGGCATGGCCGATGCCTACGTGCGCGGCGGCACCTTCTCGTACGGCAAGAAGCTCACGTTTGTCCATACGCCCGAAGCCTTCGAAGACGTGTCGACAAAGCTGCTCAACCTTGTTGTGACGACAGTTGCCTATCTCGATGACATCACAAGCTCGCGTTCGGCGTCGTACGACTTTGCCCGCAGCGGTTTTGTCGCCGAGCGTCAGTTGCCGCTGTCCGAGCATAGCATCGTATATGTGCTGGACCTGCTGCGCGGCCAGACCATCTCCTTTGAGCCCGCTTGGTCGCGGGGGACGACGACGCATCGCACCTATGACGTGGCGGTTGAGCTGTCTCCGCAAGGGGAGGACGAGGCGTCCGCTAAGCGCCCACCGCTCCTTGCCGCCAAAATCGCGCCGGCGGCTGGTGGTAGCTACGATCTGCGCCTGCCGGCCGATGCATACTGCTTTGCTTCGGGCGACGTAGCTTATCTGGTCGACACCCGCCGTGCGCGCCGCACCGATGTAGCGTTTGCCCAGCATGCGGCGCCGTTCCTATCGCGCTTGCTGCCCTGTCGCACGCCAGTCCATATCGCTGCCGACCAGGTGGGGGAGTTCTGTCGTATGGCTCTGCCCATTTTGCGCGACTATACCGACCTTACCGCGCCCGCTGCGCTCGATGCCGTGGCGCCCGAGCCGAGCTTTGCTATGGCAATCGGCGTCGACGATGGGCTCGTGACCTGCAAAATTACGGTTACCTACGGCGACTGGTCGGCAGACCTCTTTAGTCTGGGCGCTCCGGGCAGCCCCTTCGAAGAGCAGCGCCCGGGCGTGCCGCCCCGCGACGAGGTGGCGGAGTTTCGCGTTATGGACACGGCGGCTCTGTACTTCGATTTCTACGAGGGCGGTCTGGCGTTTGAGGAGCGCGATGACGAGAGCTTGTTCTGCCTGCTGACCGAGGGCCTATCCGCCCTGTCCAAGCTTGGTGAGGTCATGCTCAGCGACCGTCTGCGCCAGATTTCGGTCCGCCCCGCGCCCAAGCTTTCGGTGCGTGCGACCGTCAAGAGTAACCTGCTCGACGTCGAACTGAGCGCGAGCGGGCTTTCGGCGGCAGACCTTGCCATCTATCTGGACTCCTACAAGCGTCACCAGACGTTTGCGCGCCTTACGTCCGGCGACATCATTCGCCTGGACGAGGGCGCCCGAGCCGCGTTTGGCCTCGCCGAGGATCTGGGCGTCGATGCCGTCGACCTGCTCGACGGCGTGTTGCTTCCCGCATCGAGCACCCTGTTCGTCGATAGCATGCTTGCGCGCACACCCGCGCTCGAGGCCGATCGCGACGCGGCGTTCCGCCGTACCGTCGAGCGCCTGGACACGCTCGGCAAGATGGACTTTACGGTGCCGGCATCGCTCAAGGCAACGATGCGCGGCTACCAGGTCGACGGCTACCAGTGGCTTGGCTCGCTCGAACACCTGGGCCTTGGCGGCATCTTGGCCGACGATATGGGCCTGGGCAAAACACTGCAGATGATTGCGCACATTCTGGCGCGCGTGGAGGCGGGGGATACCAAGCCCACGCTCGTGGTATGCCCCGCGTCGCTCGTGTACAACTGGACTGCCGAGTTGGAGCGCTTTGCGCCCTCGCTTGATGTGTGCGCCATCGTGGGCGCCAAGGCGCAGCGTCGCGTACAGATTGCCGGCGTGGCCGAGCATAACGTGGTTGTAACGTCGTATGACCTTATGCGACGCGATATCGACGAGTACGTCGAGCAGGACTTTGCCCGTGTGGTGCTCGATGAGGCACAGTACATTAAAAACCCGCTCACGCAGGTGGCGCGCGCCGCCAAGCGCCTGCCGGCCGGTGTGCGCTTTGCCCTGACGGGCACACCCATCGAAAACCGCCTGTCCGAGCTCTGGAGCATCTTCGACTTTTTGATGCCGGGCCTGCTTGGCACGCGCGAGTCGTTTGCCAAGCGCTTCGAAAGCCCGGTCGAGCACGCCGAGGGTGACAGCGCCGCTCGCCTGCAGGCGCTCGTGTCGCCGTTTGTGCTGCGCCGTGTTAAGGAAGACGTGGTGGCCGACCTGCCCGAGAAGATCGAGGACACCGTCATGGCACAGCTCGCCGGCGAGCAGCGCAAGCTCTACCTGGCCAACCAGGACCGCATCGCCCAGCAGGTGCAGCATCGCGAGGCATCCGAGTTTAAGAAGGACAAGCTCAAGGTACTCGCCGAGCTCACCAAGCTGCGCCAGATCTGCTGCGACCCGCATCTACACTACGAGGACTACAAGGCGGGGAGCGCCAAGCTCGACGCTTGCATGGAGCTCGTGCACGGTGCGCTCGACGGCGGGCACCACATTCTGCTGTTCAGCCAGTTCACGGGCATGCTCGATATCATTGGCAAACGCCTGGCCAAGGAGGACATCGGCTTTCTTAAGCTCACGGGCGCTTCGTCCAAGGAGAGCCGCGCCAAGATGGTCGCGCAGTTCCAGGCGGGCGAGGTTCCGGTCTTTTTGATCTCGCTCAAGGCGGGCGGCGTGGGCCTTAACCTGACGGCGGCCGACGTGGTCATCCACTACGACCCGTGGTGGAACGTTGCCGCGCAGGACCAGGCGACCGACCGCGCGCACCGTATTGGCCAGCAACATACCGTGACCGTGTACAAGCTCATCGCCAAGGACACGATCGAGGAGCGCATCATGCAGATGCAGGAGTCCAAACGCGACCTGGTCAACAGTGTGCTTGGCGGCGACGGCATCTCCTCGGCGCTGTTTACCCGCGAGGATGTTCTGGCGCTGCTCGGCGGCGACGGGCGCTAGCTGCGCAGATGGCAACCGGGGCTGTTGAGGCGGCTCCGGGTTGCCGGCGCGCTCTGACCCCGGGTGCTAGCCTCGCTCGTTATGTGTTCATTTGCGATGCCGTGGATGGTTCGCTTACCTTTGGGCATAAGAAACATCGAGAACATCGGCACATCAGCAAAGGAGAACATCATGGCGAAATTCTTTAAGGACCCCGACGGCAAGCTCATTGCCGCCCTTGGCAACGACGTTGCAACCCCTACCGGCTGCACGGAGCTGACTGCAAACACTGAGGACGCGGCGCACGAGAAGCATGTGCCTGTCTTCGAGAGCGAGCGCGACGGTCACGTGATTCGTGCACGCGTGGGCTCGGTCGAGCATCCTATGGTGCCCGAGCACTACATCGAGTGGATCGCCCTTGAGGCCGAGGGCCGTCTGGAGGTCCATTACCTTGAACCCGGCATGAAGCCCGCGACGTTTTTTGCCGGCGGTTCCAAGACCGGTACCGTCTATGCCTATTGCAACCTGCACGGGCTGTGGTCCGCGACGTTCTAGGAGCGCGCCCCCGCTCGGGGTATCATAGCTAGCATATGCACATGCGAGCGCCGACTGCATCATGCGGCCGGCGCTTTTACTACGACAACGATGGTTTACGACGGAAAGGGCTGAGCCATGAAGCTCGCACTTGCACAGATCGATATGCGCCTGGGTGATATTGAGGGCATCTGCGGTCGCATCGAGGACCAGGCGCGCCTGGCCCACGAGCGCGGTGCGCGCGTCCTGTGCGTGCCGGCTCCGCTCTTTATGGGTGCCCTGCCCGGCGGCCTGGTGGGCACTGCCGACTTTGAGCACGACATGCTTGCCGGCTTGACCGGCGTCGCCGAGCGTATCCAAGAGCTCGATATGATCTGCATCGTGCCCGCGGCGGTTTCGTTTGAGGGCCAGCCCCTGCTCGACTACATGATGCTCAAGGACGGCCATGTGGTGCCGGCCCGTTCGAGCATTGCCCTGCAGCGTGGCGAGAACAACGACGCGCGCTGGGCGCCGCCGGTGTTTGACGTGGACGGTGTGCGCATCGCCGTGATTTTCGATCTGGACCGCGAGCTCGGCATGCTTCCGACCGGCGTCGACCTCATCGCCTATTTTCAGTTCAACGCGTTTGATATGACCGACCGCGAGACGGCCGCCATTGCCGCCGTTCGCAGCGGTGCCTACCGCAAGATCGCCTCCAAGCGCAGCGTATGGTTTGCCTGCATGGCGCCGGTCGGTGCGTACGACGAGTCGGTGTATACCGGCGGCTCGTTTGTGCTCGACGACTGCGGCCGCGTGGTGGCCCAGGCGCCGTGTTTTGAGGAGAGCCTGCTGGTTCAGGAGATTCAGCGCGGCGTAATGCTCGATGCTTTGGAGGACCACGAGCTGCCCGAGTTTCGTTCCGAGGAGTGGTTGTGGCAGGCGCTGGTGCTCGCTGTGCGCGATAACGCCCGTGCCCATGGCACGTCGCGCGCCGTGGTGGCGCTCGAGGGCGATTTGCCGTCGTCTTTGCTTGCGGCGCTGGCTGTCGATGCATTGGGCTCGCGCAACGTGATCGGCCTGGTGTTGGACCGCAACCGCATCTTTACGCCGGCGCAGGAGGAGGCCGAGGCCGCCCGTTGTGCCGCCGTTCGCGCGATTGCCGAGCGCCTGCATATTCGCACGGTTGAGCGCGATGCGCCGGATGCGGCGCGCGTGCTCGACCGCGATGTGTCGGCGGGCGATGCCGAGCGCCTGCGTTCGCGTGCGCTGGGCCTCATGTTGGAGGACACGGCGCTCGAGCTGGGCGCGATGGCTCTGAGCCCGCTTTCCAAGACCGAGTACGCGTTGGCGGCACCGGCGCTTTGCGGTGGCTACCAGGGCGATTACGCGCCCTTTGGCGATGTGTACCTGTCGACCCTCGAGTTTGTGGCGCGCGTGCGCAACCGCACGTCTGCCGTGGTGCCGCAGGAGCTCGTGACGCTCAACGCGGTGGAAGATTGCATGGAGCGCGTGCTGGCGCGGGCGCTCTCGACGCTCGACGGCCCGGTCGACATGCTCGATCGCACGGCGCAGCTGCTCGGTGGGCTTGAGCCGGGCGAGGTCGATGGCGCGCTCGAGGCGCACGTGGACCGCAACCGACCCTTCGACGACATCCCAATGGCCGCCGGCAAGCCCGAGGCTTGCTCGCTGCTGCTGATGCTCGTGCGTCAGGGCGAGGCCGCCCGCCGCATGTTGCCGACGGCGCCGATCGTCTCGGCCCGTTCGTTTGTCGAGCGCGCCTGGCCGTACATGCTCGCGTGGTCTGACCTAGGGCTGAGCGGCAAGGAACGCATGACGGTCGATGCGCTGGCGCACGCCGAGGTGAACCGCTTTGCCGACGAGGATACAAGCGAGCGCATGCGTGGCGAGATGATGGGCATACTGGGTGATCTGTTGGGTATTTCGCCCGAGCAGATGGAGGAGCTGCGCTCCGAGGATGGCCAGCGTCGTCTGCATGAGGGTATGAAAAAGTTTGAGGGCGAGGTCCAGGACGCCATCGAAAAGATGATGGGCGGCCAGGGCGGACCGCAGGGTGGGCCCCAGGGCACGCCGATGCCGCAGCCGCCGGTTGATCCGAGGCAGTTCCCCTTTTTCTCTCAAAACTAACTATGGGATGGGATTCGCTCCCAACCCCGATACTTCAACTAAGCATCTTGGCCCCGTTGTGTTATTCTAGAACAGACGTTCGTGAATAGTGCGCGGGGCGTTGCCTTGCGCTGTGCTTGTGGCGAGGGGAGGTTGGCTTGGTCATTTTGGGTATCGACCCTGGTTTGGCCCATACGGGTTGGGGGATTATCGAGGAGCGGCGCGGAGAGGTGCGCTGCCGTGCCTACGGTTGTATCGAGACCAGCGCGGGCAGTCCGCTCGCGGTGCGCCTGTCGCATATCGCCCGCGACCTCAAGGGTGTCGTGGAGCGTTATCGACCCGATACCGCTGCTATCGAGAGCATTTACTTTGGCGCCAACGTTCGTTCGGCCATCCCCACGGCGCATGCCCGCGGCGCTGCGCTTGTGGCGCTTTCGGAATGCGCGCTCGAGATTGGCGAGTACACGCCTATGCAGATTAAGCAGGCTGTTGTGGGCACCGGCGCTGCAGATAAGCGGCAGGTCGCGTATATGGTTCGTACGCTCACACAGCTCGACCACGACCCGCATCCCGACCATGCCGCCGATGCCCTGGCCTGCGCCATCTGCCACGTTAACCTCAGCCGCACCCGGGCACTTACCGGCGGCGAGTTCTATCAACAGAGAGGAACCGGATACTGATGATCTCCCAGCTCCATGGAACGCTTGTCGAGGCAACGATGAGCTCGGCCGTTGTTGATGTATCGGGCGTGGGTTTTGAGCTCGGTATTTCGGGCAGCACTGCCGCCACGTTGCCGACGCCCGGCGGCGAGTTGCGCCTCTATACCCGTATGCAGGTGCGCGAGGACGCCATGACGCTCTTTGGTTTTGCCTCCAAGGACGAGCGCACGATGTTTGACCGGCTCGTGTCCGTGTCGGGTGTCGGTCCGCGCCTGGCGCTTGCCGTGCTCTCCACCTATACCGTGGGACAGCTGTATTCCCTGGTAATGGCCGAGGACGACAAGGGCATGGCCAAGGTTCCCGGTGTGGGCAAAAAGACTGCGCAGCGTCTGATCTTGGAGCTCAAGAGCACCTTTGCCAAGGATAAGGGCTTTGTGCCGGTCGACGTGATTCCCGGCCAGGTGGCGATGCCGGTTCCCGCCGCCGCTCCCTCGGCGATCGATGACGCCCGTGCGGCGCTCCTTTCCATGGGCTTTAGCCCGCAGGAGACCGATGTTGCCCTGAGCGGGTATGATGGGCAGAATATGCGTGTCGAGGATCTGCTCGGCGCGGCGCTTAAGCGACTCGGAATGGATGCGTGATGTGGGAAGCCGATGACTCTCAGGACCTGTGGGCGACGCCCAGCAACTCGCCGGCGGCATCCATGGCGCATGGCGAGCGTATGGTGGGTTCGGAGCTGACGCCCGAGGACCTCGATGTCGACCGCACCTTGCGCCCCCAGCGCTTGGACGACTACTGCGGTCAGGAGCACATCAAACAGAGTCTGCGCGTGCTCATTGAGGCGGCGCAGAGCCGCGGCGAGACGCTCGACCACGTGATCTTCTCGGGCCCTCCTGGTCTGGGCAAGACCACGCTGGCTACCGTTATCGCCAACGAGCTGGGCGCTCAGATCAAGACGACGAGCGGCCCGGCCATCGCGCGCACCGGCGACCTGGCTGCCATCCTGACTAACTTGCAGCCGGGTGATGTGCTGTTTATCGACGAGATTCACCGCCTCAACCGCTCGGTCGAGGAGGTCCTGTACCCTGCGATGGAGGACTTTGCGCTCGATATCGTGATCGGCAAGGGCCCGGCGGCACGTTCGATTCGCCTGGATATTCCCAAGTTTACGCTGGTGGCGGCCACGACTCGTTCGGGCATGCTCACGGGCCCGCTGCGCGATCGCTTTGGCATCTCGTATCGCCTGGATTACTACACCGTCGAGGAACTTGCCCAGATTGTGACGCGCTCGGCAACCATCCTGGGCGTGACGATCGACCATCCCAGCGCGCTCGAGATCGGCTCGCGCTCGCGCGGTACGCCGCGTCTTGCCAACCGTCTGCTCAAGCGCGTGCGCGACTACGCGCAGGTGCGCGGCAACGGTCCCATCGAGCTCGATATCTGTCGCCAGGCGCTCGAGTTCTTTGAGATCGATGAGCTTGGTCTGGACTGGATGGACATTCGAATCTTGGAGACGCTTGCCAAGACGTTCTCCGGCCGTGCCGTTGGCTTGACCACGCTTGCCAGTGCGGTGGGCGAGGACCCGGGAACGCTCGAGGATGTCTACGAGCCTTATCTGCTGCAGTGCGGATTGATGATTCGCACACCGCAGGGTCGCCAGGCAACGCTTCGCACATTCGAGCATTTGGGTATTGAACCGACCCTGTAGTAATGGGCTTGTTTTAGCGCATCTGTAGGCTATCGCTGAGCATCGAGTAAACATATCGCCGTTCGTCGGTTGCGGGTGTTTTACTATTGCGCGCGCGTGCTATGCTGGATTGGTCTTTTTCTCATCCGGTAACGAAAGGACCGCCCATGCCTACTGACATCGAAATCGCACGTTCTGTTACGCCGCTGCCTATTACCGAGGTGGCCAAGAACGCCGGCGTCGACGTTAAGCATCTGATTCCGTACGGCTTTGACAAGGCAAAGGTCGACTATTCCCTGCTCAACGAGCCAACTGATCACCAGGCCAAGCTTGTCCTCGTGACCGCTATCAATCCCACGCCCGCAGGCGAGGGAAAGACCACCACGACCATCGGCCTGGCCGATGGTCTGCGTCGTCGCGGTATCAAGAGCGCCGTGGCCCTGCGTGAGCCTTCGCTCGGTCCCGTCTTTGGCGTCAAGGGCGGTGCCGCTGGCGGCGGTTGGGCCCAGGTCATTCCCATGGAGGACATCAACCTGCACTTTACCGGCGACTTCCATGCCATCGGTGCTGCCAACAACCTGCTGGCCGCCATGCTCGATAACCACATCCAGCAGGGCAATCAGCTCGGTATTGATGTTAAGCGCATCACCTGGAAGCGCGTCGTCGACATGAACGACCGTCAGCTGCGCCATGTTATCGATGGCATTGGCGGTAAGGCCCAAGGTGTGCCGCGCGAGGACGGCTTCGACATCACCGTTGCCTCCGAGGTCATGGCAATCCTGTGCCTGTCTACGAGCATCAACGACCTCAAGGAACGCTTGGGTGAGATTGTCGTCGGCTATAGCTTTGCCGGCGAGCCCGTCCGTGCCCGCGACCTCAAGGCCCAGGGTGCCATGGCCGCGTTGCTTAAGGACGCGCTTAAGCCCAACCTGGTGCAAACGCTCGAGGGCACGCCCGCGTTTGTCCACGGCGGTCCCTTCGCCAACATTGCCCACGGCTGCAACTCTATTATGGCCACGCGTATGGCGATGCGCTTTGGCGATGTTGCCATTACCGAGGCCGGCTTCGGTGCCGATCTGGGTGCCGAGAAGTTCCTCGACATCAAGTGCCGCATGACGGGCGTTCGCCCCAGCGCCGTCGTGATAGTCGCCACCGCCCGTGCGCTTAAGTACAACGGCGGCGTTGCCAAGGCCGATCTCAACGAGGAGAACCTCGAGGCGCTCAAGGCCGGTATGCCCAACCTGCTCCGTCACGTCGACAACATCCAGAACGTCTACGGTCTGCCCTGCGTGGTCGCCATTAACCGCTTCCCGACGGACACCGAGGCAGAGCTTGCGCTCATCGAGTCCGAGTGCCAGAAGCTCGGCGTTAACGTTAAGCTTTCCGAGGTCTGGGCCAAGGGCGGCGAGGGCGCGCTCGATTTGGCTGACGAGGTCATGCGTCTGATCGAGCAGCCGAGCGAGCTCAAGTTTGCCTACGAAGACGGCGCCGATGTTGCCGATGCCCTCGAGGCCGTCGCCACCAAGGTTTACCGCGCCGATGGTGTCGACTTTACGCCGGCTGCCAAGCGCCAGCTCGCCGAGCTGCGCGAGAACGGCTTTGGCAACCTGCCGGTGTGCGTCGCCAAGACGCAGTACAGCTTTAGCGACAACGCCAAGGCCCTGGGCGCTCCCGAGGGCTTCCGCATCACCGTGCGCGAGCTCAAGGTTTCCGCCGGCGCCCACTTTGTGGTCGCGCTGACTGGCAGCGTTCTGACCATGCCGGGCCTGCCCAAGGTCCCCGCGGCCGAGAACATCGACGTCGACAACGACGGCAACATCACCGGCCTGTTCTAAGCCTGCTGTCCATAGCTGCTAGCCCGCCCCGCCGCGCCCACAAGGCACGGCGGGGCTTTTTGATCCTTAGGCCCGCGCATGTCTTGTAGATACCGACGGACTCTGCCCATCATAGGCTTTTGCGCGGGTAGAATGCATGGATAACTTGAGGCTCACGCGCGACGGAAAGGAATCGTTGCATGGATCAGGACAAGACAACCGTGATGGGCGGCTACGGTTCCGCGCAGGCTGGCGATAGCGCCGATGCGACTCGCGTTGTTCCCAACCCCGGTTATACCGACCCCGCCGCGACGCAGCCTTCTGCCGAGCCCACCCGGGTTATGGGCTATGGCGACACGGCGCAGGATTCTTACGCTGCATCTTCGCAAGGCCCCTATGGCAACGCAGCTCCGGATCCGTTTGATTACGCGCCGCAGGATTCTTATGCTGCCTCGACGCCGAATCCCTATGACAACCTGCCGCAGAATCCCATTCCGCAGCCTCAGCAGACGACGTATATGCCTCGCACGGCGCAGCCTCGCTACGAGTCGCGCGAGCCGTATCGCGAGTACCCCAAGTCGATTCCGCAATATGACGAGGACGAGGAGAAGAAGCCATCGCGTTCGTCGAGCGTGATCAAGAAGATCCTGATTGTGCTGGCGATTTTCTTTGCCCTTTCGATTGTGTTCGCCGTTGTGTCGGGCATGCTCAACAAACGAGGAGCTACAACCAGCACGACGGCCGAGCAGACAGAGGTCACCCAAGCGGGTTCAGTAGAGCTGAGCGATATTCCGGGGCAGTACTGGTCCAACGCCAAAAAGCTCCTCAAGTCGCGCGGGGCCGATCTTTCGAATGCCGTGGTCCTGACTGATGATGGCTCAACGCCCGTCGTCGATGCCAACTGGGTCGTTACTTCTGCCTACTATAACGACAGCGGCAACCTTGAAATTCAGCTCACGCACAAGAACGGCTTGGGCAACTCGTCCGACGGACAAAGCGGTACCGACAGCTCGAGCTTCAACACGCTGGAGGACTTGAGCAACAAGGCACAGGAGTTGGGAGACAAGGCGCAAGAGCTGGGCGATACGGCCCAGAACCTGGGCGACACCGCGCAGAACTTGGGCGACATGGCGACGGATGCCTGGAACGCCCTGCAAAACGGCATCTCGGGCGCGCAGGGAAACTAGCGGACGAGCGGAGCGGGGCTACAGCTGCTCGGCCGGACGCTCGGGCGAGCTAAAGCCCGAATCGAACGTGACGACGCACGAGACGTCGGGCCGGCGCTCATGCACGATGCGCGTGACGAGCTCCAGCAGCTCCTCGTCGGATATGTCAAAGCCGTCGGGACGCACCAGGTCAAACGAAACGAACCCGTCGTGCTCGTGCAGGTCGTGGATGGAGAGCGCGGGATCGATCTGCATGACGCCGCGCTTGACCCAGCCGCGCAGGTCGTCGCCGGTTGTCGCGATGGGGTCGCAGTGCAGCGTGATCCCAATGCCCATCTGGCGCTTGATGTCGTGCTCGATGGTGTCCAGGATCTCGTGGTGCTCAAACGCGTCGCCCTCGCCGGGCATCTCCACGTGGGCGCTGGCAAACTGACGACCGGGGCCGTAGTCGTGCACCATCAGGTCGTGTGTGCCCAAGACCTGCGGATAGGACATGATCTTGTCGCGGATTGCCTGGACGAGCTTGGGGTCGGGCGCTTGCCCCAGCAACGGGCTGATGGCGTTGCGCACTAGGCCCATGCCGCTGATGCAGATGAAGATGCCCACACCCAGGCCTGCCCAGCCATCGAGGTCAAAGCCGGTCGTCTGCGAAATAAGCGCCGCCACCAAGACCGAGCCCGAGGTGATGACGTCGTTTTTGGAGTCCTGTGCTGTGGCGATGAGCGTCTCCGAGTCGATGCGATCGCCCAGCGTGCGGTTGAACGCTGCCATCCAGAGCTTAACGAGCATGGACAAGACGAGGGCGGCTAAGGAGAGCACCGAATATGCAGTGGGGGAAGGCTTGATGATCTTAGTGACCGACTCGAGGATCAGATTGATGCCGACGGCGCAAACCAGGACGGCGACGAACAGGCCGGCGAGGTACTCATAGCGACCGTGGCCATAGGGGTGGCCTTCGTCTGCCGGGCGGCTGGCAAGGCGGAACCCGAGCAGGCTCACGATGTTGCTCGAGGCATCGGAGAGGTTGTTGAAAGCGTCGGCGATGAGGGAGACGGAGCCGGCGAGCAGGCCCGCGATGCCCTTGGCCAGGCACAGGGTGATGTTGAGGCCAATGCAGACGAGGCCTGCGGAAAAGCCCGCGTTGGTGCGGCAAGATGCATCGACCGGCTCGCTCTCGCTGCCGGGAACAAGCGTATGTACCAGCCGATTTACAAATAGCATAGCGGTCGTCCTCACAATCATGTTTAAGGGGATAGTGTAGCTCGCGCGGGGGCGCCGTGCACCGATGCTCAGAAAATGCAGCAATAGTCTGCCGGCGCTAACGAGCGAGCCTTCTCGTCTGCCTGGGTGGTCCATTTTGGGCCACATGGGTATGGGCATGTGCCTGTTTGCTCGACATACTTAATGTCGACAGCCCCTGTGCAAAGGAGGACGTTTCCATGGACGAGATGTTTGCCATTAAATGTCAAAACTGCGGCGGCCCTATGTACTCGCACCAAGCTAAGCGCAGCTTTGAGTGCGCTTATTGCGGTGCGGTCATTCCGTGGCAGGCGGACGCCGGAGAGCCCAAGAGCGCTTTGGGCATTCGCCATACGCCGTTGACGGTAGTGGATGGACTGCTCAAGCTCACGCATGTGTCGCAACTCGAGCGCCCGGAGGACCCGGACTGGTATTTCTTCAATTCGCACTGGCGCAATCAGTCGGTCCTGGAACATCTGCTGTGGGAGGACCGCGGCACGGCGCAGGAGTTCCAAGAAGCGACGCACGTGAGCATTCCTTGTCCCTTCTGCGGAGCGTCCTTTGAGGGCGAGTCAACGCAGCGTGTGTTTGAGTGCCCGTCCTGCGGCAACAAGATCGGCATTGCCGACCTGCTCAAGCCCGGTACCTTCAGCAAGCGTCTGACCATGGGCGTGGGTGCAGAGTATGTGCCGGAGCAGGGTATTCCCTGCGAAATCTCGCCGCAGCAGGCACGTGCCAACGCGCTGCAGCTGGTGCGCCAGTATCCGGATGCCTTTGCCGGGCACGACGTGGAAGACGCGATCCAAAACGACATGATGCTCTTCTATTTCCCCATGGCGCTGGCGGACTTGCGCATGATGGCGAGCTTCCCGGGCAAGGGCCTGAGCAAGGAGGCCTTGGTGTACTACGAGGTGCTCGACTGGGCATACCCCAGGGCAAACTACCTGGACGTTCGCCTCATGGGCATTTTGGAGCCGTGGGACTTTGCCAAGGTCGGTCCGTTCGATCCCGCCATGCAGGAAGGTGACTTTCGCGTTGTCTCAGTCGATGCGTCTACCAAGGACCAGGTGGTCATTGATAAGTTGGCGCTCGACGTTGCGGGCAACGACGCCGAGGCTGTACTGGGGCTCAATAAAAAGAGCATTCGCATGTGGGCGCGCAAGGCCCGCAAACATAAGGACGGCCTGGTGATGGTGCCGGTCTACTTTGTCGATCGTCCGGCGACAGACGGCCGCGATGGCGAGCAGGTGCGCATTGCCGTAAACGGCCAGACGGGCCGCGCGGCCGCGGTGGTGTTTAGCGACAAGCGCGAAACGCATATCGTGGCGCCGCTCAGCCCGAGCCTGCATCTGTCCGGTGAGAGCACCGTGCACGCCACGCCCGTCGAGGTCAAATACGTTAAATCGCCCTTCCTGTACCAGATCGTGCGCCGTGGAGGCGGCGAGCAACCGCGCCAGGTTGCAGCCGCCGTCGAGGGTTCCTACCGAGAGGAGAAGCCCAAACGCCGCGGTCTGCTGGGTGCGCTATTTGGGAAGTAGGGGAGTAGCACCGGTTGTTGCCGTAAGGTGATGGCCGGGGGTGCGGGGCAGCTCTCAGGAGTGCGGGCTGCCGTCTGATTGTTTGAGGGTGCCAGATGTAAATAAACAGTGGAGCGGCTGCAAAAGAGCCTCCTCACTGGGTAAAATCAGGTTGTGCCGCGGAACCCGCTCCTCAGCTAGTCACACTTCGGAAGCGCGGGCAACGCAGGTATTATCGTCTAAAGGGCCGGCTGCAACCGGCCCTTTTCTGTGGCAGCCAATGGACCCACATCAGACGAAGGCCGCGTCTTTGCCTGTCAGGTCACGCTCGCCAGCCACGGCTAGAATGTCGTTGCCGGCGTCCATGACCGGTATTGTTTCGTAGCGTGCGTCGCAACCGCGAGTGCGCCTGCGACGGCTGCGGTGGCTTCGGTCGCAACGTGCTGCTACCCTTGCGTTTCGCCATTGGTCGCTTCGTTGATGGCGCGGTACTCGGCACTCAGCTCGCGCGCCAGCTCTTCCTTGCTTGGAAGATACGGCAGGTATTTGGCGGCAAACACTTGGTCGTTGTCTTCGGGCAGCGTGTACTCGACAATCGAATCGCTTTTGTCCGCGCAGAGCACGATGCCTATGGGCGGATTGTCGCCTTCGTTCATGAGCTCGCGCGTGTAGTAGTTCACATACATTTGCATCTGGCCCAGGTCCTGATGCGTAAGGTCGTCCGTCTTAAGGTCGATGAGCACGAAGCAGCGCATCAGATAGTTGTAAAAAACAATGTTAGCGCCGGAATAATTTAGCCAAATATAGTCGGCCGAGATTGACCAATCCCGGCCGACCCA
>UQMO01000010.1 GCA_900542125.1 uncultured Collinsella sp.
AACGATATGGCACCGTGGGGACACATGTATGTCAATCCTGGTCTAACAGAGCCTTTTTTAATCATCGAAGCCTCTTTCTAGCATAGCTTCGATTGTATCCGAGGCGTATACCAGCATCCCCGCCCCAGACCTTGCGACTTCCTTGCTTTTACGCGTGACAAAGTTTTGCTATTGCTCACTTGCGCCGCACTTGGGATGCAGGGTAAACAGTGAAGGAGCTGCAGAGCAGGCCTACGCTCCAGTTGCCGCTCAAAAACGCCTTGACCACGTCGCAGATATCCTTGCTCGCGCTCATCTTGGTTGGGGACATCGGCCTTCTGCTCATTGCGGTGAGTATCTTGCTCTATGCTCTTATCCAACGCTAGCCCAGACTGACGCGCCCCGCGCGCCGCAACGACCGCCACGACACCAAGGACCGGCAATGGCTACACTTTCCGAACAAGAACGCAAGCGCATCCGGCGATACTGCATCTACCCCAAGATTGCCGGTGCGGCGCTTGCCATGGCATTCGTGCTGCCATTTTTGATCATTCCCTTCGAAATGATTGACGACATCGTCTTTCATCACGAAGGCTTCCAAGAGACGGGTATGATGACCGCCCTGGTGCTCACCGCCATCGAGCTCGTCATATTCTGCTACTGCACGCTCGCGCCACGCTTTGGTATGCGCGGCAAGCAGTGGAAGAAAATGCAGCGCCGACTCGTCGTCGAGCAGACCGAGAAAGACCGCTCGGCACAAATCGCAGGCGTTGTCGGTACGCAGGCCGCCGCGCGCTTACTCAAGAACAGCGACAACGAGACCGCACGCAATCTGGGCAGCGCGGCAGAAGTCGCCGCTGCCGTAGGCGCCGTTGCCACCGCAGCAGACGTGCTTACCGAGAGCTTCGCTAACGCAAAGGCCATGGCGGAGGCCTGCGGCTTGCCTATCCCCCGTGCAAAAAAGTGGATCATCGCGCTTGTGGCGCTACCCCTCGCAATCGTATGCGGTGCCTATATCCCGCAGCTGGCGCAGGGAAACACCGAGATGCAGGAGAACGCCGCGGCCGCGGCCGAGCAGATCGCCATCGCCCGCAAGACGTTAGAGCCCGCATGCGAGTACGTGTCTGCCGATGACCCTTACGAGCGATATCAAGATTACGGCTATCACGTCCGCGGCTACTTGCACGACGGCGACTCCGATACCCAGAAGACCTATACGTACCTGGATTTCGACAACAAGGGAACGCTCAAGGAAGTGAGTTACGTAGCAGAAATCGACCCCGATGCGAGCCTTGAGGACAACCTCGCCCGCATCGAGCTCGACTTTGACGAGCTTTCCTCTGTCGTCCAAACCGCAGACGTCAAGACCGTGAGCCCCGAGCTCCTAGCACCGCAAAAGCTCCCCGAAGAGTTTAGGCAGGCTTTCTTGAACGGTTCGCTCTACGAGAGAATCTCCATCAGGACGAGCGACGACCCCGTCAAAGCGTATTACTCGTTTGACACGGATCCCGAGGACGAGTTTGACGAGTACACCCATCCAAGCATCCGTATCACGTTGATGGGTAAAACGAGCTAGGCGCAGGAGGGGGGCTGCCCCTTCCCCCATGTGGCAAAGGGACAGCCCCTTTGTCACATTATTCCGAGCGCAGAGCCTCTACGGGGTCTTTCTTAGACGCGCTGCGGGCCGGCAGCAAGCCAGCGACGACCGTCAGCACCACCGAGATCGCGATGAGCGCCAGCGCGTCCTGAACGGGCAGGCTCATCAGGTTGGGAACCTGCTTGGTCGCAAGCGCCCAGGCATTGACCGGGAGGCTCACGAGCACCACGACGGCGATGGCAAAAACGCCGGCGATGAGGCCCTCGATAAAGGTCTCGGCATTGAATACGTTGGCCACGTTGCGCTTCGACGCGCCGATCGCGCGCAGAATGCCAATCTCCTTTTTGCGCTCCAGCACGCTGATGTATGTGATGATGCCGATCATGATGGAGCTCACGACCAGGCTGATACTCACGAATGCGATGAGCACCAAGCTGATGGTGTTCACGATGTCGGTCACCGAACCCATGATGATACCCATGTAGTCGGTGTACGAAATTGCCCGATCATCATGGCCAGCGGCTTTGACCTGCTTGTTGTACGCATCGATGTGATCGAGTACGCGCTCCTTGGCCTCAAAGTCGCCCGGGAAAATCTTGACCGAGATGGGATCTGCCTCGTCCGCATAACCCAACGTGGTCAGATTGTTGTCGTAGGTAAGCTTCGACGCCTTCGCATAGCTCATCATGAGCGAGCTCAGGTCCTCGGCGTCCATGTTGAAATGGATGGCATGAGCAAAGGCACTCGCATCCACGCGCATGGCGCTCGCCAGGTTAGCAAAACTCGACGACATCTGCGTCGCCATCTGGCCCATGAGCCCTGCTGCGCCTGCCCTGAGCTGAGCTGACACCGTCGCCGCAATCTGATCGCTGATCGACTTCATCACCTGATCCATAGCCTGCTGCAGATACGGAGCCAGCTGCTTTTGCACATAGTCGGTCATCGCCTGCTGCAGGCGCTCGGCCAGGGCATCGCCGCCGAGCGCTTTGAGCTGGGCCAGGATTTGCTGGGCTGCCGTATCACTCTCAAGATACGCCGAGAATGCGGCAGCAAGCTTTGACGCGTCCTTAAGATCATCGGGTGACAGCGCCCTAAACTGATCAGACTGCAAAAAGCTCTCAAACAGCTGGTTGGCTAGCGTTCCCACCTGCTGCATTTGCTCGGGCGTGAGTTCCAGGCCGTCAAAGATGCCCGAGAAATCTGGAGCCGGCGCTTTGGCCATGATGTCGCTGAAGTCGATGTCCTTGCCAACGCCCGAAAGGTCAATGTCCAGCCCCGACAGATCGATGCCAGAAAGGTCCATACCGCCGGCCGCACCCGAAAGTGCAGACGTATCGAACGAGAACGCGCTCTTGAGCGCCGCCTCGTCCACACTGAACATGCTGCCCAGATCCACGCCTTGCTTGGCCTCGCCTTGCAGTTCGTCGAAGGTTTTGCCCGTAAAGACATCCGTCTCGGGGTGGTCGAGTTGCTCCTGCACAATCTGCAAATCGGCGGCGCGCTCCATAAGCTGGCGAGTCAGCGCATGCGTATAGGCAATGCCCGGAGACAACGCACTCGCGTTGGCTGTCTCGTTAGGTCGCACCACGCCCACAATGTGCACGTCAATACCGTCGGCAACCTTGGCAGCCATAAAGTCGGCGTCGTCAGACATGTCGGTCCACATGCCGGTCTCTTCGTTTTTGCGATAGGCATCGGCCGGCGACAGCACCTTAAACGTCGTGGACAACGCATCATCATAGGTAAAGTCGGCGCCGGTCTCGGGCGTCTCGATCTTACCGTCGGCCGTCATGGCACTGTTTACCAGATCGTTGAGCTCATCGATATCCAGCGCACCGATGCTGTAGAGCGTATAGTCGCCCACCGTACCGCGGCTCGAAAGCACCATCACGGCTTCGTTTGCGGTCGTGGGCCAATGACCGGTGACGACATCGTACTGGCTGTCGAGCAGGCTCTGGTCTTCAATCATCTCGTTAAAGACCGAGGTTCCCATGGATTCCATGCTCACCGTTGCCGCCGAGCTCGCGCCTCCGCTCATGGCCTCGGTCATGGCGTTGGGCACCAGCCGGACAGGCTTCTCATCGCCCTTGCCGGCACGATAGACAACCGGCGATACACCGTAGCCATACTGGATGGCGTTGACCTCTTTGTCGATACCATCGCCGCCGTCGTCAAGCCATGCCTTAAAGCTTGTCATGTCGTTGGACTTAACGCTCGCAAACATATCCTTTACGGCCGTGACCACGGGAATCTTATCGGTTCCCTGAGCCTTGCCGTCGGTACCGTCGTCGGACGAATCCTCGCCGTTGGACGCCTCGTCATCCGTGGCCCCCTGTCCGCCCATCATGGACGACAGGTCGTAATCCTGCTTGGAAATGGTGAGCGGGTAGCTCGAGAGCGTATCCTCCTCGACCTTTTTGATGTAGCCGTTTACGCCGTTGGACAGCGCCAGAATCGCCGCGATGCCGATAATGCCAATCGAGCCCGCAAAAGCAGTCATGGCCGTGCGGCCTTTTTTGGTCATGAGGTTGCGGGCAGAAAGCCCCAGCGCCGTCACAAAGCTCATCGAGGTTTTGCGCGTAGGCTTTGCCTCGCGGCGCGTGGCGTCAGCGACATCGAAGGGATCGGAATCGTCGGTGATCTTGCCGTCCGCCAGGTTGACGATGCGCGTGGCATATTGGTACGCCAGCTCGGGATTGTGCGTGACCATAATAACCAGACGGTCGCGCGCCACGTCCTTGAGCAAGTCCATGACCTGCACGGACGTTGTGGAATCCAAGGCGCCGGTCGGCTCGTCTGCCAGCACAATCTCGGGATCGTTAATCAGGGCGCGGGCGATGGCCACGCGCTGCATCTGTCCGCCCGATAGCTGGCTCGGGCGCTTGTTAACGTGCTCGCCCAAGCCGACTTTCTCCAACGCCTCGCGCGCACGCTGGCGGCGCTCGGCATGCCCCACGCCCGTGAGCGTGAGCGCCAGCTCCACGTTTTCCAAAATGGTCTGATGCGGAATGAGGTTATAGCTTTGGAACACAAAGCCGATGCGGTTGTTGCGATAGGCATCCCAATCGCGGTCACGGAAGTCCTTGGTCGAAATACCGTCAATCAACAGGTCACCGGAATCAAAGTGGTCCAGCCCACCGATAACGTTGAGCATCGTAGTTTTGCCCGAGCCCGAGGGGCCCAGAATGGCCACGAACTCGTTATCGCGAAAAGACAGGCTTACGCTGTCGAGCGCCACCTGCGTAAACGACTGGGTAACGTACCTTTTGCAAATACCTTTGAGCTCCAACATGGACGGCAACCTCTCCTGCACAGGCACTCTGCCCGTTCTCACCCGCCGTTCGTATTCGACGCGTTTGTCCTACTCTATCCCCATTTTTTGCCGGCACCAGTGAAGAATGTAGGGAACCGCACCAAAAAACGAACGGGACGGCGCCTAAAAAAGAGGTCCCGAGCGGGACCTCTTTATGGTGGAGATTATCTTGAAAGGCAGCGGACTACTTCGTACAGCGGCGCACGATCCTCGCTGTGCTTTACGCGTTTTCTACTGCTCGCTATTCGCAATCGCCTGGTCGATAAGCTTGTCGAGCGCTGCGCGCTGCTCGGCGGAGCTGATGGCTCCCACGATGGGCTCCCCTACGATGTTGCCATTCTGATCGATGACATACGTTGTCGGGAACGAGAACAAATTTGACGTAAACTTACCGGCCTCGCTATCCGACTTGAACCAGATGTTCTTATATGTCACGCCCTTCTTGCTCAGCACGTCCTTGGCATCTGCAATCTCGCCCTTGTTGCCATCGAGCGTAAAGGAATTGACGCCCACGACCTGGCCGCCCTTCTCGGCAAGCTCCTGATTCAGTTTCTCAAGATCGCCCAGCTCGCCCACGCACGGCTTGCACGTGGTGAACCAGAAGTTCATGACGGTGACCTTGTTCTTAGAGAACAACTCGTCGCTGCTCACGTCGTTGCCATCCAGGTCCTTGCCCGTAAAGCTGGGGAACTTCGTCGTCTCGCTCGAAGCATTGGCACCAGCCGTCATGCCAGCGGCCGAAGCGTCGACGCTCTCGCCTGCGCTCGGCGTGCTTCCACAGCCGGGGAACTCCTTCTCCAGGCTCTCGAGCTTGTCCTCGATCTCCTTGATCTGCTGTGCACCGGTCTTGAGCGTCTTAAGCTCATCCGCCGTGAACTCATCCTTGGCGCCGTCGATGGTCTTGAGCAGAAAATCGCCGTAATTGCTGCCGTCCTCAATCATTGCCGAGTCTTTATTTGCCGCATTGAATACCTTTTCCCACAGCGCGTTATCACTCGAAAAAATCTCGTTCTCCTTCTGCATGAGCTTCGCATACAGCTCGGCGGCCTCGTCGGCATTGGCCGGCTTCTGCGCAGTGAGTTCTGCGATCTTAGGATCGGAGCTCGCAGATTCGCTCGCATTGCCGCCGGGCGCCGAACATGCCACAAGGCACAAGGCCAGCACCGGCACCATAAACAGGGCCGCAATCTTAGAAAGCTTCATAGTCATTCCTCCGTTTTGTCGAAGCTTGTTTACTTTTTATCGGCAGTCAAGGGAAGCTTTTCCGCCGACACATCCAGGCCATAGCGATAGCTGATGGCATCGACGGGGCAGGCCCCGATGCACTTTCCGCACCGGATACATTCGGCATGATTGGGCGCGCGGACCACATCAACGTCCATCTGACAAACCCTTGAACACTTGCCGCACGAGACGCATTTGCACGCGTCGACCTGAATCCCCAACAAGGACACCTTATTCATGAGCGCATAGAATGCGCCGAGCGGGCAAATCCATTTGCAGAAGGGGCGATAGAACAAAACGCTCAGCACTACCACGGCAATGAGAACGACAAGTTTCCAAGTAAAGAGCTGCCCCAGCGCAGATCGAATGCCGGCGTTGGCGATGGCCAGCGGAATGGCACCCTCGAGCACGCCCTGGGGACAGATGTATTTGCAAAAGAACGGATCTCCCATCCCCAGATCGTTGACCACCAGCACAGGCAGCACTACCACAGCAAACAGCAGCACGACGTACTTGATGTACGTGAGCGGCTTGAGCTTTTTCGTGGAGAACTTTTTGCCGGGAATCTTGTGAAGCAGCTCCTGCAGCCAGCCAAACGGGCACAGAAAGCCGCATACAAAGCGTCCCAGCAGCACGCCGAGCAAAATGAGCGTACCGGTAACGTAATAAGAAAAGTTGAACTTGGATGAACCTACTACCGACTGGAACGACCCGATGGGGCACGCACCCGATGCCGCGGGGCACGAATAGCAATTAAGTCCAGGTACGCAGACTGTTTTTCCCGCGCCCTGATAGATACCGCCTTTGGCAAAGTTCGGCAGGTGAATGTTGGTGACGAGCGTCGCCGCCGCCTGAATGAATCCGCGAAATCGAGCCAAAACATGCGACGCAGTGTTTTCTCTTTTATCCAATTCCGATACACTCCAAGCACAGCCTAATCGCTTTGGCCAGCACGGCATCCGCCTCGCCACGCATAACGCCAAAGCACACCATGGCAATTCCGACGATCAACAAAGCGACCTGTACCACGGGTTTTACCGCTTTGAACAACCTGACCACTCCTTTCGTTACGCGGCCATTGGACCATATCGGCTATAAAATCCGTGTTAAGCGCGATTTGGAATATGCAAGGAGACTGTTATGCGAATTTTGATCGTCGAGGACGAGCGGGCGCTGTGTGACGCAATCGCGCGCAGCTTGCGAAACTTGGCGTACAGCGTCGACTGCTGTCACGACGGACAGGAGGCGCTCGACCTACTGAATGTTGAGGCCTTCGACCTCGTGGTACTCGACCTCAACCTTCCCCGCATCGACGGCATGACCGTACTCAGGGAACTTAGGAAAACTGACTGCGAGACTAAGGTACTGATTCTGTCCGCACGTGGCGAAGTATCCGACAAAGTCGCCGGACTCGATGCCGGCGCCAACGATTACCTCACCAAGCCGTTTCATCTGGACGAGCTTGCGGCAAGGATTCGCAGCCTTACCCTCAGACGCTTTACACAAAGCGACATAGTCTTAACCTGCGGAAAGCTCCGCTTTGACACCAAGGCGCGCATCGCTTCCGTGGACAGCGAGGCTTTATCTCTTACGCGCAAGGAGACGGGAATCTTGGAATACCTGATGCTTAATCAGGGGCGTCCGGTAAGTCAAGAGGAGCTTATCGAGCACGTTTGGGATAGCAGCGTGAACAGCTTTAGCAACGCAACCCGCGTTCACATCTCGTCACTCCGCAAAAAGCTACGCAGCGCTTTGGGATACGACCCGATTCGCAATCGGATTGGAGAGGGCTACGTTATGGAGGATAGCGAATGAAAAGGCTTTCCCTGCAATGGCGCATAACGATTATGACGGCACTGCTCACGTGTGCGGCATGCGTGCTGACGAACTGCCTGGTCGGCTATACGGGCATGCGCTACATGGATGCCATCGGCAGTGACATCTCGGCCCTTAACGCAACCGGCGAAGATTCGCCCCAGGCATTCGACCCAACGAAAGCGACCCCCGATGACAAGGTCACGATCGTCGTAAACGACGCACAGGAGTCTTTTGGCACGACAACCTGGTACATCACGGCTGGAGTCACACTCCTTGGCGGCGCGCTGGCATACTTTGTGAGCGGCCGTGCACTCAAACCGCTACGGGCTTTCGCCGCCCAGGTAGAGCGCGTGCAGCCTGACAACCTAAGCGAAATCAGACTCAGTGAAGATGTGCCCACCGAGCTACAACGATGCAGCGCCTCTTTCAACGACATGATCGCCCGTCTTGGCGAAGGGTTCTCTGCACAGCGTCAGTTTACCGGCAACGCCGCACACGAGCTGCGCACCCCGCTCGCCCTTATGCAAGCACAGATTGAACTATTCATCTCCGAGCACTCCGGTTTGCAACCCGAAACAGCCGAGCTGCTCGGCCTGCTACAAGAACAAACCGAGCGCATGTCTCGAATGACCAAGGTATTGCTTGAGATGAGTGAGCTCCGCAGCGTTCCTTGCGAGGACGATGTTGAACTCGGTCCCTTGTCCGAAGAGGTCCTCACTGACCTTGCGCCACTTGCCGAAAATAGGAGCATAGCCCTCAACTGTGCTGGAGACGCTTTAGTAATCGGGAGCGACACGCTCCTCTATCGGTTGCTGTTCAACCTGGCCGAAAACGCCATCCGTTACAGTCGCTCCGGCTCGACTGTCAATGTCTCCATCAGCGACAGCGACAGCCACGTGCTCCTGCGAGTCAAAGATGAGGGCCCGGGAATACCCAAGCAGTACCGAGAGAGCATCTTCCAGCCGTTCTTTCGTCTAGATAAATCCCGCAGCAGGGCATACGGCGGCGCAGGACTCGGGCTAGCGCTTGTTTGGGAGATTGCAGCACTTCACGGTGGCACGGTAGAGGTCGAAACAAGTTCCGAGAACGGGACTACCATGCTCGTAAGCCTTCCAAAACGATCCGCAGCGTTAACCGAACAGTAAAACGAAAGGGGTCCCGAGCAACAGGAGTACAATTGCTGCATTGTTGCCACCTGATGGGAGATGGAAGATGGACTGCGATGGCTACCCGCGCATTCCCATGCCGTTGATGTGCACTGCCTTTGTGCCGGGGCAGATTGACGCTGCGGTTGCAGGCATTTCCGACCCCGATTCACGCACCATCGCCACGGCAGAAGCGCGGTACTTTCGCGGACAGGCCACACCCGCCGCCGAGACAGCACGCCCCTATCTTGACGCCACCGACCCCGCACTGCGTTATTCCGCATGCCTTATCTGCGGATATGCCAGTCTGTCGCTCAACCGTATCGAGGATGCCCGCCGTTGCCTTGCGGGCATCCTCGATGCGCCAACTGACGAGGAATCGCCCGCCGTCCACGCCACGCATATCCTGTTCGCCTCCGCTGCGAGCGTCCTGCTGCACTTGCCTTCCCCGCATTCCGCCGAAGAGTTTTATCCGCTTGCGGCGCATCTGCCCGAAGGCCTGCGCCTGTTCGCCAGCTACGTGATGGCGCATGCCCTGTACCTGCGCGGCGAATATGGCCGCAGTCTGGGCATGGCGGAAAACGCCCTGATCATGAAACAGGGAAGTTATCCCATCTCGGAGCTGTTCCTGCACTTGTCGGCTTCCATGGCCTGCATGAGCCTCAAGGACATCGACACCGCAAAGGCACACTTCGGAGCCGCTTGGGACGTTGCGCGTCCCGACGGCCTTATCGAACTCATCGGCGAGCACCACGGCCTTTTGCAGGGGCTTATCGAGGCGTGTCTAAAAACGCAATACCCTGACGACTTCGCACGCATCATCGAGATTACGTATCGATTCAGCTACGGCTGGCGGCGCATCCACAACCCCGATTCGGGCGAGGACGTGGCCGACGATCTAACGACCACGGAATTCACCATGGCCATGCTCGCCTGTCGCGGGTGGACCAACGCCGAAATCGCACGCCATATGGGAGTATCGCCGGGTACCGTCAAAAACCGCCTATCAGGAGTGTATGCCAAGCTTGGTATCGGAACTCGCGCCGAGCTGGTCGCGCATATGTTGCGTTAGCGGCCAGACTACCTGGCATATCGAAAGCGTCCCGGGGGCCCGACGCTTTCGCACGCTCAAATTGGACATTTTGGCCATCGAACGGCACTACCGCCACGTGGCGCCTTCTCGCAAAATTGGATTATTTCCACCGATACCTGCGGGATGGGAGCCAAAGATGCTTGATCGCCGTTCGTTACTTGTTGCCGGAGCGTCCTCGCTGGCGAGCGTTATGTTACCGCGCGTGCCGGGAAGCGCAAACGCCTTCATATTGCCGTTCGCGCCCACCGCGGCCTATGCCGACGAAGAAGACCCCTTCAAGGTCCTGGTGCTCTCGCGCACCATGTTTGGTGTGGTTGTGATCGACGTCGCCAACAAGAATATGCCCATCAAGGGAGCCCAGGTCACGCTCGCGTCGCGTTATGCCGCGGGCAAGCAGCTCTCCGCCACTACCGACGACGAGGGCACGGCCATCTTTGAGGTCGCGCCTCTTTCGGAAGGCTACGTGGACGAGGCAACGCTTCTCGACGCGTACGACTTTAACGGCGGCATCTCCATTAGCATGGCGGGCTACCGTGATGTCGAGATTCCCCTTGCGCGTATCCAGGGCGGCACCGCCATAACCGCGCCCACGCGTCCGCTTTCCGACGGCGAGCCGTACTTCCGCCAGCTCACATTCGACGAATGGGACATCCAGTACGCTGAAGCCACGTTCATGACGTTGCCGAAGGACGACACGGCAAACGAGCAGCCCGATACGCACGCCTTTACCGTGCAGGCACATCTGCCACAGGGTGGACAGGCAACGCTGCGCATCAACAAAGTGGCGCCTGCCGCGGGCAGCTCACCCGAAACCTTCACGCAGATTGGCCAAGTCAAGGCCAGCGCATCGGGTGCGGATAATCTGGCAACGTTCACGCTTGAAGACACGTTCCTCGATGCAGCTTCGGGCCTTCTGGAAGAAGGGTGCAAGCTGCGCTTTGTCCTCGACTACCAGGGCAAAACCTACACGCTCTCATCCCCTATGGCCGTTGTTACCGCGCCGGCGGCAAAGGCGGAATCCGGATCGACCACTATCGTCCCCACCACCATGGACCAAGAGATCACTCCGTTTGATTTCCCCGCAGCGTTTCCCGGCATCGGCGGCAATAAGTTCACCTGCTGGATGCCCTCGTTCCCCATTTTGTTCGATTTCTCGTTTGCCGGGTACGTGCTGTTTGGCGGAGGATACAAACCAGCCAGCTACATGAACGATTCGGGCAACCCTGATCCGGAATACTGGAAGAAGTCACCGCGCGAGTCGGGCGCCAAGCAAGCAAACCGCCACCTCGACGAGATGGAGGGGAAGTGGAATCAGTACAAAAGCATGAGTGCCGGTTCGGGCACCGATCCAAGAAACACTAAGCTCCTTCGCCACCATTGCACGCTGCTGTTCACGATGGATATCGCCACACAGCTGTACGGCTCGCTCGCCTACGATTGGGTGGGCAAAACCTGGGGTAACAACAACGACCCCGCATACGGCAATATTAAGGCACTCTTTCAAGTAAGAACCGACCTCAATTGGACCGAGCAGTTTACCCTAGGACCGGTGCCGTTTTTCCTAAACGTCAACCCCTGGGTGCTGGCGAAGCTGGCGCTCGCCGTGGGTGCCCACACGCACGGCAGCGGCGCGACGTTTTTTAAAAACATTTCGCTCGACTTCTCAAACACCTCGGGCTCATTCACCATCCAGATCGGGCTTGCCGTCACCTTTGGCGCCGGCGTTGCAGGCGTCGCTTCGTCTGCCGTGCGCGGCGCCGCATCCCTCACGCTGTTCATTGGGTACGAGAAGGCAGATGGACACCAGCTTCCGCGACTGCGCGTAGGTGCAGACGTCGATGTCGATGTGATACTCCAGTTCGTAATGTTCAAGTGGACCACCAAGGCTTGGTCGGGGTCGTGGCCCACACTCCTCGATTCGTGGAATATGTCGGTGAACAACGGCGACCAGTATGTACTCCAGCGCTCTGAGCTCGCATTGGGTGGAGATGCGCCCTATACACTAGATGCCTGCTTCGGCTCAGCCGGCAACGCCGAGGCGGGCGGCGTTCCGCAATTTATCGCATCGGCCACCATTGTCACCAACGCCGAGCTGCTCGCGCGCGCCGAGGTTAAAGCCACTGCAAGGAATGTCGCGCCTACCGTACGCGATTGGGACCGGTCGGTCACGCGCATTGAGCTCGAGGCGGATGCAGAAAGCGACGACACGGGACAGATCGAGCATTTCGTCCACGCACTGATAGAGAACGACGAAAACGCCGCGCCGATGTACGAGTACACCTATATCGGCCAGGCGACGAACGCCGTTGCAGACCCCAACGCCAACTCTGCCGGCGTGTCGGAGGACGAGCGTGGCGGCATCAAACCCTCGAGCGACAACGTGCTGTTTGCTGGCGTGCTCAGCGAAGCTCACATGAAGCTGGCAATGATTGCCGGCGTAGAATGCCTGTTCCGTATCGCCTCGGTGCGCTACGGCGACAATGGTCGCTCGCGCCTGGTGGTGCACACAAAGGCAAACGGCACGTGGTCCGCTCCCACGCCCGTGGACTTTCCCCTTGGGTTTGGCGAGAACGACGTGGAGCGCGACAGCGTATACGATTACGACTTCGACGTGGTGGAATATACGGACGGAAGAGGAAACCAGGACGCCTACGTACTGCTGGTCTCGGGCGAGCGCCCCGCCGGCGACAACACCCATTTCGATACGGCGAGCACATCCGGCATACTGTCCGTTGTGCGCCTGCGCATAAGCAACGACGGAGCCCGCGTGATATCGCACACGTCGTGGCGCAGCATCTCGCGCGGCCGCCTTCAGGAGGATGGCTACCATTGCCTGCAGTGCCCACGCATCACGGTGGGCAAGACGCTGGTCGACGGGCGCCTGTCGGGCGCTTACCTCCACCGCCGCGGAACCACCGCAGAGAAGGCGCTCGGCAGCGAGGCCGAGGTTGCACTGGAATGCTTTACCCTGTGGTCGGATGATTTGGGCGACAGTCTCACGTTCCGTCAGGTCCTCCGCTTTCCGCAGGCACCGTCGAGCATCGAGCTCGGCACGCCCGAGAATATCAACGGCAAAATGGTGGTGCCCGTTGCATACGAGACTGCAGGCGGTTGTGGCTGTGCATCGTACGCCGTGATCGGCCAGTCCATCGCGGGTTGGGGCGTTATGTCGCCAGATGCCACAGTACCCCACGCGGTGCCGTGGCCGCAGCACACGGGCTTTTTGGCAACCGTCAACGAACAACTGCAGCATATTACTTGGACGCGAGGCGCATCGGCCTTTGCAACGCAGCCCGTGGGCGCCGCAGGCTGTGGTCCGGCATCGTTTAGCGTAAGCAACAACGGCAGGTGTGTGCTCTACGTAGAGAACACCGATGGCAAGGTGGGACAGACCTACGACGAAGAAGGCAATCCGGTAGCGAAGATGGGCAAGCACTTCCGCATCTTCGTCAGCACCTTGGCAGGCGATCTATTCACGGAGCCGTTCGTGATGTGTGAGCTGGACCATCCCGTCGATCAGGTTACAACATTTTTGACGTCGGGCGGCATGCTCTCGGCGCTCGCCACGCACATTGTGAGTGCAGAGAAGAGCGAGGCAGAGCTACACGGCATCGAAGTGCCTCTGGTGGCATGCGCGACGCCGACGGGCGCGGTAGCCACCTCGGGCGCGGTGGTGCCCGGAGCGGCAGGCGAATCCTTCATGGTCACGGTGCGAAACGACGGCAACACCTTGCTGACCGCCGGCACGATCGATCTGTACCGAGAGGGCTCCAACCAGCCGTTCTCCAGCGCATCTATCGGATTCGGAGTGAACGCACGCATGGCTTCGATCTACGATCCAGAGCTTGCCGAGGACGCTTCGGACAACGACGTTGCACACGTGAAGTACGCGCTCGAGACGCTGGGCGAGCGCTTCGCTACGCACCCGCTGGCAGCCGACAACGGCAACGCCGTGCTGGCACCGGGTTGCACGGCACAGTTCCGCATGAGCTTTGCCATCCCAGAGAGTTGGGGCGACGAGGTGGGCAGACGCGTAACGCTATATGCGAAGGCGCGTAATCTGGTGGCGCTCGATCCCGTAACGCTCGAGGAAATTCGACCGGGCGCAAACTCGGCGCTGGGTGCCGTACTGCACGAGCTTCATGTGCCCGACGCGGCATGCGAGCGCTCAGAAGTTCAGGTCGGCGTATGCGACAGCGCGGATACGACAGAACTTCACGACGCCCCGATGACGGTCGACGGCGATGGCGGCTCGAGTGGCGGCGGTGCTGACGAGGGCGGCGGCTCCAGCGGAAGCAGCTCCGGCAGTGGCAAGGACCACGGCACTAACAAGCGCCCCGGAAAAGCGGGCGCGCTTGCGGGCACGGGCGATGCCAACGCTCCCCTTACGGCAGCCGCTGCTGCACTCGCCGCGGCAGGCGCCGGCCTCGTCGCCTACAGCGTCCGCCGCACGGCGCTCGAAACCGACACCGCCAATGAGGTCAATTCTGATAGGCCTCGCTAGCTCCTAGTTACTTTTGTGAGAGACGTCGACTCGGCTCATCGAACATCAAATGGGCTGGTTCTGGATACCCAGAGCCAGCCCGTTGCGAATTAGATGTCGTCAGAGGAGTCGAGTTCTGCCTCGAGCTTGGCACGGCGTCTTTTCGCCGTGAAAAACGTTGCGCACAGGCCAGCAAACGTGGCCGCGAAAATCGTCGCACCGCAGAACACGCCCGTGGCCAGGTTCGCCAACCAAAAGACGCTTTCGAGCGGTACGATCTGCGCCTCAGCGATACAGCGCATTGCGGCAATAACAAGCGCGAACGCGGCGCCGCTAAGACCGCTGAGAAGTAGGAAATATCCAACAGGAAGATGCTCGGTTTGCCCAAAACGATTGGTATCGACATAGCCCTTCCGCGTTTGCAGTCCTGCGCAAATCAACATCACGAGAACGAGCCACAAATACATGGCTGCCTCGAACGGCGTTGCAAAGCCATGCGGCATTTCACTGGCGTCGCTGTGAACCCACGCAACCTGTCGAGCTATAAACTGGTAGAAAAATATCATCAACATGCCAAACGAAAGCAGCACGAAACCAATCTTGTAGATCTTCGCGCTCTCAGCCTCCAGGCGCTCATCCTTTGGGCCGGCATATTCACGCCACTTTTGCACGATTTTCAGATCTTCATATTTCATAGTGAACTCCTAAAGAGTATTAGGGTCGGCGTCGGTTTCGTCTTCCCAAAACAAGTCGTTCAACGTAACGCGCAGCACCTTACAGATTGCCACGCACAAATTGAGCGTGGGGTTGTAGCCGCCCGCCTCGATAAGACCGATAGTCTGGCGCGTAACGCCCACGGCCTCGGCCAAGTCAGCTTGCGAAAGGCCAACCGCCGCGCGCGCCGCCTTCATGCGTAGGTTCTTTTTACCCGGCATGGAGTTCCTTTCGTAGTAATGGACAGATATCCGTTGCAACATGACAGAAATATATTGCATCCATCAGAAGATGTCAACTATATCTGTCATTATGGAAACCATGTTCGTCATCGCCATGCGGACACAACAACTTCGATTCGCTATTCAAACTTACTCGGACAGAACCGGCTCGATTTTGTGCGAGTGAGCTCTTTTCAACCTAAGCTCGAACGGTTGTTCGATGGATTTCGTGTTGGTTGGAATCGTCTGTGGGCTGGGCTATGCTACCTTGACTATCTATATGACTTAAACGCAGCAAAGGAGCACCGAGAGAGCGAGTATGGCAAAAAACACCGCAAACTATGGTAACGACAGTATCCGCCAGCTCAAGGACGAGGAGCGCGTACGCCTGCGCCCCGCCGTCATCTTTGGCTCGGACGGACTCGACGGCTGCGCGCATGCCGCCTTCGAGATCCTGTCCAACGCCGTTGACGAGGCGCGCCAGGGCTACGGCAAGCTCATCACCCTTACCGCCTTTCGCGATGGTTCCATTCAGGTAGAGGACAACGGCCGCGGCTGCCCGCTCGACTGGAACCCCTCCGAGAAGCGCTTTAACTGGGAGCTCGTCTTTTGCGAGCTCTACGCAGGTGGCAAATACAACAACAACCAGGGCGGCGACTACGACTTCTCGCTCGGTACCAACGGCCTGGGCTCGTGCGCGACCCAGTACGCCTCCGAATACATGGACGTCACGGTTTGGCGCGACGGCAACAAGTACTCCCTGCACTTTAAAAAGGGCAAGGTCGTTGGCGCCAAAAAGAAGGCACTCGAGATTGAGCCCAGCGACGAGGACCGTACCGGCACCACCATCAAATGGCGCCCCGATCTTGAGGTCTTTACCTCCATCAGCATCCCCCACGATTGGTATCGCGAGACCATGCGCCGCCAGGCCGTGGTCAACGCCAACGTGACCTTCCGCCTGCGCATTGAGGGCGACGATGGCGAGTTTTCCGAAGAGGACTTTTGCTATCCCAAGGGCATCGAAGACTACGTGCTCGAGAAGGTCGGTACCGACTACCTCACCGAGCCCTTCTTTATCGAGGCCGACCGTCGCGGTCGCGATCGCGAGGACCTGCCCGACTACAATGTAAAGATCACCGCGTGCATGTGCTTCTCGCGCACCATCATGATGCAGGAGTACTACCACAACTCATCGTGGCTCGAGAATGGCGGCTCGCCCGAGAAGGCCGCCCGCAGCGCTCTGACCAGTGCCATCGATGCTTACATTAAGCAACAGGGCAAGTACAACAAAAACGAGAGCGGCATTAAGTGGCAGGACGTCCAGGACTGTCTGGTGCTGGTGACCAACTGCTTCTCCACCCAGACGTCCTATGAAAACCAGACTAAGAAGGCCATCAACAACCGCTTTATCCAGCAGGCTATGACGGCCTTCTTTAAGGAGCGGCTCTCGACCTACCTAATCGAGAACAAAGACGCTGCCAACAAGATCATGGAGCAGGTGCTCATCAACAAGCGTTCGCGCGAGAACGCCGAGAAGACGCGTCAGAGCATCAAGACCAACCTACAGCAGAAGACCGACATGGCCAACCGCGTGCAGAAGTTCATCGACTGCCGCTCCAAGGACAAGAGCCGCCGCGAGATCTACATCGTAGAGGGCGACTCGGCAGCAGGCGCCATTCGCACCTCGCGCGATGCCGAGTTCCAAGGCGTTATGCCCGTCCGCGGTAAGATCCTCAACTGCCTGAAGGAAGACTATCCGCGCATCTTTAAGTCCGACATCATCATGGACCTCATGCGCGTGCTGGGCTGCGGCGTGGAGATCAAGGACAAGCGCATCAAAAACCTTGGTGCCTTTGACCTGGACAACCTCAACTGGAACAAGGTCATCATCTGTACGGACGCCGACGTCGACGGTTATCACATCCGTACGCTCGTGCTCACCATGCTCTACCGCCTGGTGCCCACGCTTATCGACGAGGGTTACGTGTATATCGCCGAATCGCCGCTCTACGAGATCAACTGCAAAGAGAAGACCTACTTTGCCTACACCGAGCTCGAGAAGAACGGCATCCTCAAGGAGATTGGCGACCAAAAGTGCTCCATCAACCGCTCCAAGGGTCTTGGTGAGAACGACCCGGACATGATGTGGCTCACCACCATGAACCCCGAGACGCGTCGCCTGATCAAGGTGGAGCCCGAGGACGTCACCAAGATGGAGACCATGTTCAATCTGTTGCTGGGCAACGACGAGGCAGGCCGCAAGCGCCATATCTCCGAGCACGGCAAGGAATACCTGGACCAGCTGGACCTGCAGTAACAGCAAATCGATAACGACGGCCCATAAGAAGTTCAAGAGGATATCGTGGCAAAGAAGAAGACG
Source organism: uncultured Collinsella sp. (assembly GCA_900542125.1). Lineage (GTDB taxonomy): Bacteria > Actinomycetota > Coriobacteriia > Coriobacteriales > Coriobacteriaceae > Collinsella. The sequence goes on from UQMO01000010.1 coordinate 17,968, forward strand.
AAGAACCAGCCAAAGAAAAAGCAGGTCAACGCCGAGAACGTCATCGGCCTGCACTCCGAGGTCACCGACCAGCCGATCACGCAGACGCTCGAGGTCAACTACATGCCCTACGCCATGAGCGTCAACGTCTCGCGTGCGTTCCCCGAGATCGACGGCTTTAAGCCCTCGCACCGCAAGCTGCTCTACACCATGTACAAGATGGGTCTGCTCAAGGGCGAGCGCCAGAAGAGCGCCAACATCGTGGGCCAGACCATGAAGCTCAACCCGCACGGCGACGCCGCGATCTACGAGACGATGGTGCGTCTGGCCACCGGCAACGAGGCGCTTCTTGCCCCCTTCGTAGAGTCGAAGGGCAACTTTGGCAAGTACTATTCGGGCGACCTGAGCTACGCCGCCTCGCGTTATACCGAGGCCAAGCTCTCCCCCATCAGCGCCGAGATCTTCAAGGACATCGACAAGGACCCGGTCGACTTCGTCGACAGCTACGACGGTGCCATGAAGGAGCCGCGCCTGCTGCCCACCACGTTCCCCAACATCCTTGTCTCGGCCAACAAGGGCATCGGCGTCGCCATGGCGTCCGACATCTGCGGCTTCAACCTCAACGAGGTCTGCACCGCCACGATGCACTACCTGCAGGATCCCGACTGCGACCTGCTCGAGTACATGCCCATGCCCGACTTCTCGACCGGCGGCGAGATCATCTACCGCCGCGAGGAGATGGAAAAGATTATCGAGACCGGTCTTGGCAGCTTCCAGATCCGCTCCCGCTGGCGCTGGATTCCCGAAGAGCGCATCATCGAGGTTTATGAGATCCCCTACACCACCAAGACCGATGTCATTATCGAGCGCATCGTCAAGCTCTCCAAAGAGGGCAAGGTCAAGGAGATCGCAGACATTCGCGACGAGACCGACCTTTCGGGTCTGCGCATCGCTATCGACCTTAAGCGCGGCGTCGACCCCGACAAGCTCATGGCCAAGCTCTATCGCTCGACCACGCTGCAGGATTCGTTCTCGTGCAACTTTAACGTGCTGGTCGACGGCTATCCCCGCGTTATGGGCGTGCGCCAGATCCTGCACGAGTGGGTCAAGTGGCGTATTGAGTCCACGCGCCGCCGCATTAACTTTGACCTGGGCAAAAAGTCCGAGCGCCTGCACCTGCTGCACGGCCTTGAGGCAATTCTGCTCGACATCGACAAGGCGATTGCCATCATCCGCGGCACCAAGCTCGAGGCCGAGGTCGTGCCCAACCTTATGAAGGGTTTCGACATCGACGAGACCCAGGCCGAGTTTGTTGCCGAGCTCAAGCTCCGCAACATCAACGAGGAGTACATCCTCAACCGCACCAAGGACATTGCCAAGCTTGAGGGCGAGATTGCCGAGCTTGAGGAGATCCTCTCCAGCGAGGAGAACATCAAGAAGGTCATCAGCGACGAGCTCGCCGCCGTCAACAAGAAGTACGTGATACCGCGCCGCACGGGCAGGATCGAGCCCCATGAGGTTATCGAGGTGAGCCTGGAACCCGAGGTCGAGGAGTACCCGGTTACCATCATGCTCTCGCGCGACGGCTACCTCAAAAAGATGACCGACCGCGTGCTCAAGAAGGCCGCTACGCTCAAGTACAAGGACGGCGATAAGCCCTTTATCGAGTTCCCGTCCTCCAACACGCACGAGCTGCTCGTGTTTACCAACAAGAGCCAGGTGTACAAGTGCAAGGTCGCGCAGTTTGAGGACACCAAGTCCGCCCAGCTGGGCTCGTATCTGCCGACCGATCTTGAGATGGAACCCGACGAGAGCGTCATCTGGGTCATCGACCCCGAGGATTACAAGGCCGACGTGCTGTTTGTCTTTGAGAACGGCCGTGTGGTGCGCGTCGCGCTTTCCGGATATGTCACCAAGACCAACCGCAAGCGCCTTAAGAACGCCATCTACGGCGGCAGCAAACTGCTGTATGCCCAGGTGCTCAAGGAGGATCGCGACATTGCGCTGGTCTCGAGCGACTACCGCCTGATGAACTTCAACACGTCGCTGCTCAAGACCAAGACGACCACCAACACGCAGGGCGTCCAGGCTTTCACGGCCAAGAAGGGCCGCTCGGTCACCACCGTCGGCACGACCGAGGACATCCTCGGCGCCGGCGTCTCGGCCGAAAAGTTCACCGCGCAGAGCCTCCCCTCCGCCGGTGCCCTCATGAAGGAAAACGACATGCCGAGCTTGTTTGACTAGGACGACGGCAATTGAGCTGGTCCAAGCCACAAACCTACGAGGCCCGGAGCGCAGTAAATACTGGGCTCCGGGCCCCGCTATTAGACATGCAAGGCAAAGACGACAATGTCAGCAACTACGCATGGCGATCAGCGATCCTTTGGTAACCATCAATCAAGACCGCGCCATTGCTACATAAATCATATGCACCACACGGGAACCGCCTGGACATCCTTGGTAATGAGGTATGGTTCCGGAGCTTGGCAGACAACGTGTCCAAAGCCAATCTCATAGCCAGAAAGGCCTTCAAGACAGGTAAAGTTCTTCACCGCGTCTCTACCCACCGTAGCAGACATCTTCACCTCGACGGGATGTAAGATACGACCCTCTTGGATGAGCAAATCGATTTCGCGCTTCTTTTGATCCCGGTAGAACCATACATCACGAAGGCTCTTCCCCGCATTCATAAAGCTCTTCAAAATTTCCGAGACTACGAACGTCTCAAATATATGCCCCGCCGCAGCCCCGTTGCGCAATTGCTCCGGCGTTATCCATCTCGTTAGATGACAAACAAGACCTGTATCCATGAAGAATATCTTAGGGGTCTTGGTCAGACGCTTATCGACATTAGGCCAAAAGGGCTCGACAATCCGAACGATGTTCGACGCCTGCAAAACCGAGAGCCAAGCCTTTACCGTCTTACGGTCGACATCAACGGTGTTTCCAATATCGGTGGCATTCAACAGTTGCCCCGTTCTCGCTGCGCACGCGACCATAAAGCTGTAGAACTTCGCCTCATCCTTCACGTTTACAAGATCGCGAACATCGCGTTCGAGATATGCGGCAACGTAGTCGGAATAATAGGAGTCCCAATCGATATTCTGGTCTTGCAGTTCGGGCATCGAACCCCTATGGATGATGTTCCAAGTATTTCCCGAAGACATCTTAGATGCTAAGGAAATCTTTTCGGGGATATACGGACGAGGACTCTGGGAACCGCCGACGAGCTCTCGCAAGCTTAGAGAGGGCATCTCCAAGATTCTGATCCTCCCCGCCAAAGATTCGCTCACCCCCTTCATGAGGTGATATGTCTGGGATCCCGTGAGGACGATTCGGCCCTTCTCCCCTGATTGATCAACAACCCACTTCACCGGAGAAAAAAGCTCAGGCACGCGCTGAATCTCATCGATGATAATCGGTAGATCATGAGACTCGAAAAACAGGGCGGCATCCTCTTTTGCAAGGAGATAATCCCGCGGGTTCTCCATCGAAACATAGTCGAATCGGTCACCCAGATGTTGCTTGAGAACCGTCGTCTTCCCAACTTGGCGTGCCCCGGTCACCAGGACAACTTTTCCCTGTCCCAGCATCGAATCTATCGTCTGTTCAATTTCGCGCTCGATGTACATAGAATCGCCTCCTGTTCGGAGTTCATTATCTCGCACAAACCTAAATCGGTCAAAATCGGGAATAGAACTCCCGATTTTCACCCTCACTCTTCTGTTCGATTCTGACCCCAGCAGGGTCTCGGAGATAGCCAAGCGCATGGGCGTCGCCAGCAACTACGCAAGCCAATACAAACGCCGCCTCCTGGAGGACGGCGTCATTGGAGAGCGCGGGCGTGGTCTCGTTGGCTTTGACATTCCCGCGTTCAGGGAATTCTTGAACGAGAAGGCGTTTTAGCACGCCGGAATTGTCCGCGGAAGCATCAACGCATGGCAATCAGCATTCCTCTTGGTAAGGATAGCAAGCATTTTCCGCCAACGCTGATTGCCATGCGTTCTTCTTGTCCTTAGGCCAGCTTGCGAGCGAGCTCTCGCACCTCTTCCAACTTGGGCGACGATGCCATGCTGTCGCGCTCGGTCATACCGCTGATGGTGACAATGCCCTGGTCCTCCCACTTGCAGTATGCGCAGGTCGACTTGTACATAGCGATCGCCGCATCATAGACGCCCTCGCTGTGGCTATCGAGCAAAAGGGCCGTCTTGGTGAACGGGAAGCCCGTAGCACCGAAGGCGTACAGGCGGTCGATGGCGGCCTTCTCCTGCGCAGTGATATCAAACCAGTAGATAGGCGAAGCGAAGACAACCATGTCGGCGTCTTTCAGCGGCTCAATCACGTTGGCCATGTCGTCCTTCTGCACACAGGTGCCCTCATGGGTAAAGCAGTACTGGCATCCCAAGCAGCCGGCGATCTTTTTGCTGGCAACGCGGATGACCTCGACCGTATGGCCGCCCTCACGCGCGGTCTCGGCAAACGCCTCGACCATGGTGTCGGTATTGGCGCCCTTGCGCGGGCTGCCACTCAATACAACGATATTCATAGAAATCTCCCTCCTTCATGCCGCAGGCGCGCAGCACACATTTCGTTGTAACCAAAACAGATGGAGTTATTCAATCGTCCGCAGACCACATCTCTTGTTGAAGTTCCCTTAAGAAGCTCAAGACAATTGCGATTGCCTTATACAACGTCGAAAATCAAAGAGGGGGCCATTGCAGCGTCGCATGTCTGAAATGGCACGCGGTCAAGATGAGCTACGGGAATCGTAAGGATGATTCGTAACAGGTTTTCGTCAGCACCCTCGTAGCGGTACTCCGCCTCCTAAGCGATGTGTCCGCTACGAAACGACCGTCTTGTAATAAGCGCCGAAGTCTGCGAGCGAGTCCATGATGGGCATCATCTGGCGGCCGAGCTCGGTAAGGCCATACTCAACGCGGGGAGGATTCTCGCCATAGTCATGGCGAAAGACCAGCCCATCATCCTCCATCTGCCGCAGGCTGTCGGTAAGCACCTTCTGAGAGATCCCCTCAAGGCTGCGGCGCAACTCGATGAAACGCCAGGGGCGTACGCGCAAGTTACGGATAATGAGCAGCTTCCACTTGCCACCAATGAGCGCTACCGCCGTTGCGACCGGACACTCCGGAAGTTCCTCTTTCGCCATCACGGGAGACCCAACCTCCTTGACCATACCGGTTTCACAAAAAAGTACGCAGTTACAAATATGTGCGTACTCGTATTTGCATGCGCCTTCGCGTTGAATATAGCTCACGCAGGAGATGCCTGCAAGGTACATCAACCTCAAAGAGAGGAGCCATTATGGCCAATTATGCAAAGACCCACATCGGCGACGAGAACCGCGTCGAGCTGCACGAGGTGCTCGGACTTACCGGAGCAGAGGTGAGCGTCAACAACCTTCCCGCCGGCGCTGGCATTCCGTTCGTCCATACACACAAGGAAAACGAGGAGATCTATGGCGTGCTCGAGGGCGCGGGCTCGGTCACGATCGACGGTGAGGAAATCGAGCTTGCAGCCGGCGACTGGCTGCGCATTTCCCCCGCCGCACACCGTCAGTTCCGCGCCGCATCCGACTCGGGCATCACATACGTCTGCATTCAGGTCAAGCAGGGATCCCTTGATGCCTTCACGGCCGACGACGCTATCATGTTCTAATTCGCGATCGGTGTGCAAGGGGCCGATACCGCCCGCATGCCCCCTTCGGAATAGGCGCTGAGCAGCTCCTGGGCGCGGGCGAACTCGGGCCCTCGCCTCCAACCGAGCAGGCGGTTTACCGCGAGATTTCCCTGGACGTTGTGGACGAAGAGCAGATAGGCGTCCTCGCGCGAAAGCCCAGTTTCCTCCATGATCGAGGGAACCATCTGCTCGGCGCCGCGCTCGACGACGCGCTGCGCCACCCGGGCGTACGCGTCGTCATCCGAGTAGAGCAGATAATAGTCATCGTTTGCCGGCGGGCGCTGGCAGAGGGCGCCCGCCTCCGTTCCCTCGATCGGCGGTGCCGCCGCCAGGGCCTCGTCGATAAGTGCGTCGAGCAGCGCGAACTTGTCCTCGTAGTGCAGATAGAACGTGCCGCGATTGATATCGGCGCGGCGGCAGATATCCGCTACCGTCATCTTCGCGAAGCCGACCTCGGCCAGCAGCGCGAAGAATGCCTCCCGTATGACCGAGAGCGTATAGCGTCGGCGACGATCGATCTTCCCCGATTCCATTGCCCCTCCAATTGCAACGCTTGACAATGCCCAGCAATCGTTTGTTTATCGACAGCGCATCGAAGCTGTTCATTGCTCTCGCACAAATCAACATGGATACTTTTTATCAACACCTGTTCATAATAGCTGAAAGAAGGTATCCAGTGACTCTATACGAGCAGCTCGTTGTCGAGCTCACCAACCGATCGTTTTCCCTTCAGGCCGCCTACCGCAGCAGCGGCACGCCCTATGAGCTGAGTGACCGCGAGCCCGAGCCCTACGACCAGCAAATCAAGGACTTCGCCCGCATGATCGAGGAAGCCGATTGCGTGCTGGTGGGCGGGGCCTCCGGGCTCTCCGCGGCGGGCGGCGGCGACTTCTACTACGAGGACAACGTGACCTATCGCAGGCATTTCGGCAAATTCGCCGAGCGCTACGGTTTCAGGGGCGCTTTTGAAGGGTCGTCCTACCGCTGGCCCACCGCCGAGTCGCGCTGGGGCTACCTTGCCACCTTCCTCGACACCACGCTCAACGCCCCGCTGCGCGAGCCCTACAAAGATCTCGACGCCATTCTTACCGAGAAAGACTTCTTCGTTCTCACCACCAACCAGGACACGCAGTTCATGAAAATCTACCCTTGGGAGAAGGTGGCAGAGATCCAAGGCGACCACCGCTTCTTCCAGTGCTCCCACTGTTGCACCGACGAGGTGTGGGACGCGGTCGAGCCGGTCTCCCGCATGGTAGAGGCCATGGGAGACGGCCTTGAGGTTCCGACAGAGCTCGTGCCGCGCTGCCCGCACTGCGGGGCAGAGGCATTCCCCTGGGTTCGCGGCTACGGCAACTTCCTGCAGGGCGCGCTCTACGAGGAGCAGTACCACAAGGTGTCCGACTGGCTCGACGCGCACGCGCGGCAGAGGATCCTTTTCCTCGAGCTGGGCGTGGGCCGCATGACGCCTGCGTTTATCCAAGAGCCGTTCTGGGCCCTCACGGCGCAGTTGCCGCAGGCTAGCTACATCGCCGTGAACAACAAGACGCAGTTTCTCCCCCGTGCGATCGAGGATCGGGGGCTCGCCGTTCGCGCCGATATCGCCGACGTGCTCGCTGACGTGCGCAACACGCTGGGGAGGTAGCGCATGGAGACGGCGAAAGCAGTTCGCATAGGCAGGGCGCTAGCCGAGGCGGATCTTGTCATCATCGGCGCTAGCAACGGACTCGACATGGCGGAGGGGCTCAACCTCTTATGCGCCGATGCTCATTTCCGAGAGGCTTACGGGGACCTCGCCCTGGCCGACGACATCGGCTGCATACTGCAGGGGCTCGCCTCTCCGAATGCAAATGTGCGACGCCGATGGGCCGAGCGGTTTCATCAAAAGGAGTATGTCGAGTATGAGCCCAGCCCGCTCATGAATGAGCTGCGGCATCTTGCGGAGCACGCCGACACCTTCGTGATCACGTGCAATATCGACGGGCACTTCGCGCGCGCAGGGTTCAATGAGGGTCGCGTGCTCGAGACGGAGGGGAGCATACGCACGTCGATCGACGAGCGGCGTCTCGCCCATCCAGACGCCCTCGCCACGGCCCAGCTCGAGGAGCTCGAGCGCCTTGTGCAAGCCCATCGCAACGGCAGGGTCGCCATCCTCGAACTTGGCGTGGGGGTGCGCAACGGCGTCATAAAGCGCATGCTCGCCCAGGTCGCGAGCACCTGCGAGCACGCCACCTACATCGTGTTCAACTACAGTCAGGCCATGGCGCCCGACGCCTCGTGCGAGACGATCCTCGTTGACGGCAATATGGCCACGGCTTTCGAGGAGATCGCCCGATGCCGCCTCTAGAAAGAGAAGCGATGAGGCTTCGAGACCTTATCGACGATGCCGACGCCATCATCGTCGGCATCGGCTCGGGCATGTCGAGCGCCGCCGGGTTCAACCATTACAACCACGCGGGCATGACGCGTGCCGGAATGGCGAACTGGCAGCAAGCCTTTGGCTTCAAGAGCCTTTTCGACGGCTTCTACCACCTCTACCCCAGCCTCGAGCAGCAATGGGCATACTATGCGCGATACATCGACTTCATGCTGCGCGAGCCGGCCTCGCAACCCTATCTCGACCTGCGGTCCCTCATCGGCCATAAGGATTACTTCATCCTGAGCACCAATGTGGACACCCAAGTCGAAAAGACATTTCCCGCCGAGAGGGTCTGCAACTATCAGGGAAGCTTCATGCACCTTCAGTGCAAGCAGCCATGCTGCGACGAGCTCTTCGACGCGGGTCCCTGCGTCGAGCGCATGCTTGCGGGCATGGCAGAGTTCGAAATCCGAAGCGAGGACGTCCCCCGATGCCCGCACTGCGGCTGGCAGCTCGTGCCGTGGGTGCGCGACGACACATTTCTGCAGGGCGCGGCGTGGCGCGAGAGCCTCGAACGATACGAGCGTTTCGTGCGCGAGCGCGGTAGTAGCCGCGTGCTGTTGCTGGAGCTCGGCGTGGGCGAGATGACCCCCGGCATCATCACGCTCCCATTCTGGAGCATGACCGCAAAGCTGCCGGATGCGCACCTGCTGAGCGTAAACATCTCGGGCGACTCGGCTCCGCTGCAGCTTGGAAGCAAGGCAGAGGCGATCCAGGCAGACTTGGGCGCCTTGCTCTCGACGGCGCGGACAGGTAACGAGTAACGTGGCGAGGCTTTTGCGCTTTCATCAGCCCGGACATCACGCCCATAGAAGCGATGGCTCTGATTCGGGTGTCAAAGTTTAAGCCTCCTTGTCAGTCGCTGTAAGGTATTCCTCGTCGTCCACGGGCTCCAACCACTCGTTGGAGGTCTCCTCGCCCGGAACCTCCAGCGCGAGATGGGAGAACCAGCTCTCGGGCGCGGCTCCGTGCCAATGTTTCACACCCGGGGCGATGTTGACCACGTCGCCAGGGCGCAGCTCCTGTGCCGATTTGCCCCATTCCCGGTAAAACCCTCGACCGGCCACGCAGACGAGGATCTGTCCGCCACCGCTTTTGGCGTGATGGACGTGCCAGTTGTTGCGGCAGCCGGGCTCGAACGTCACGTTGTAAATGCCGACCTGATTGGTGGAAAGGGGCGCGAGGTAGCTTTGCCCGATAAAGTACTTCGCAAATGCGTCGTTGGGGGCACCGATAGGAAAGGCCATCTCGTTTTGGTGTCGGGCCTTTGCGTCGGCGCCGTCGTCCTCGTCCGCCCAGACCTCCTTCGCCATGCGAAAGGCCGCCCACGCCTTGGGCCATCCCGCATAAAACGCCGCATGCGTAAGGATTTCCGCTATCTCAGTCCTGGTCACCCCGTTGTTCTTTGCGGACATCAGATGATATTGGAACGAAGAGTCCGTCAGCCCCTGTGCCATCAAGGCAACCACCGTCACCACGCTGCGATCTCGAAGGGAAAGCCCGTCTTCTCGGCTCCACACCTCGCCGAACAGCACATCGTCATTGAGCTGTGCAAATTTGGGGGCAAAGTCCCCCAGGGTATCCCTGCCCGCCGTCTGCTTAATTGCCATGTTTGATTCCTCCTGTCGATGGTTTTGAGTGCAAAACTGCTTCCGCGCGGTCAAGCTGCCCGCCTAGATCCCCATGCCCATTCGTCGCGCCTGCTCAAGGGCGGGGTGCCCGGCAATTCCGCCCACACCGTTCACGCCACCGGCGAAAACCGTTTTGCCCATTACGGACCACCCCTTGCGCTACCGATTTGTATTGACGAGAATGAAGGTAATACCTAAACCTGACTTTAGGTCAAGGAATGAATTCGAGATTTATTCGGAGGGGCCATGTACACAATCGGACAGGTGGCGGAGATGTTCGGTCTGCCCGCCTCAACGCTGCGGTATTACGACAAGCAGGGATTGTTCCCGGGGCTGGAGCGGATGTCCGGCATTCGCCGATTCGGCGATACGGAACTCGAGGCGCTTCGGGTCATCGAATGCCTGAAGAAGGCGGGAATGGAGATCAAGGACATCCGTCTGTTCATGGAATGGTGTGCAGAGGGTCCATCAACATACCCCCAGCGCAAGGCCATGTTCGAGGAGCGGAAGGCCCACATGGAGTCGGAGATCGCGAAGATGAACCGTGCCCTGGACATGTTGAAGTTCAAATGCTGGTACTACGAGCAAGCGATTCAAGATGGCAGCGAGGATAGGCTGGAGACGCTGATTCCCGACAATTTGCCGGAAGAAATCAAAGGCGCCTACGAAAACGCACACGCTCGATAAAGCCGTTCGCTATCCATGGGACTCTGGCAAGGAGCTCCTTCCGAACAGAACGAAAAAGAAAGTCTCCGAACCAAAAGGTCCAGAGGCTGTTATTTCCGCTATTCCCACTCGGCAATAGGAGTCACTGGCCAAAAGCTTGTCAACATCAAAACAAGTCCTCAATCTATCGATTCTACGTGAGGCAATGGTCCCCATTTGATGCCCGCACTGTTTGCGCACTAGGGAGCAAAAGAATCTGGCCGCCGCTCAAATAAGATCACCGCCATCTTGCATAAACGACGCCATGTTAAGGTGCCTGACGCCATCCCTCTCCTGCAATAGAGGATCAAGCGTGAACAAGTAGCGCGGACAACCATCCCTGATGTGGCCGAACGGCCTGTACTCGCGCTCCTCGACGCCTCTGTCGGCAATCGACATAGAGACCTGGATGTAGGCGTAAGCATTGCGCCTACGAGCGATGAAGTCACACTCGAGCTTCCCAATACGGGCCACAGAAAGCTCATACCCGCGCGATGCAAGATAGAGGTAGATCTTCACGTCGGTATATACGCAAGATGCACCCCTTTTTCTCAGCGTCCATTTCATCAGTTATGGGGGTGCTTTTTTACATTTTATAAAAAAGCGTACCGATAGCTTATTCCCACTCAGTTTCGAAAATCGAATGGTTTTGAAGTTTCGAAAGCGGCAGGGCACCATGCATAAGGGCATGTTGGGATCCGCACCAGTAAAACAGGAATTGACTCACGCGAGGAGGCGCCGCCCCGTCGCCTCGATGCGTGCGACAGGCAGATTAGGTTTGGGGAGTAGAACGGCCCTTGCGCGAGGCGTGAATTGTAATCGATAAAGCCGAGCTTTGAGAACATGCGGTTTATCTCGTCGAACGTTGAGTCAACAGGGGCTTGCGCCCCGTCGGCCGACTTGGCGACGCCCATGCCCATGATGCCGGGCACAAGTGTGAATGCGCCACGTGGAGGCGAAGGGGTCACCCGAAAGGTTGATGGTAAGCGAGCACCAGAGGTCAAGGTGGTCCTCGCCTTCCGGATTTGTGAGGTCGAGGGCGAGTGCCCCTCCCTCGGTCGCGTACAGCGGCGGCAGGCACTCGGCCAGCTCCTCAGTCATAAGCGCTTGCATGTCCGTCTCCCCTCCAGGCCACGTCGGACCCCTAGAATCTTCGCCCCGCGGGCAAAGCCTCGGCGCGCCCCATGACATCTCGGCTTTGCCCCCTGCAATGTCGCGCAGCGGAGACACCACCTGAGACGGATGTCGATGCATCGAACCCGAGACCGGGCGCGGCGGCGGGGAGCCTCTCGTGCGAACAATCTGCTCGATCCTGCCGCACCCATCTTAAAAAAGTTCGAAAAACGTTTAATCGTACGACATCCGTCGAACAGTCGGGGGTACACACCACTACAGAAGGCCCACGGAACGGGGGGCGAGATGGTCGGCGACGGGTTCAAGGCACTCTCCGGCCCCACGCTCCGCTAGGGAGGGCGTCGGGAGGGAGGCCGTAATGGGTGAGAAGGGCGAGCGGCCGGAGCGGGTGTTCCCCGGCAGGACAGACCCGTGGTTCATAGCGGCCATGGTGATTGTGGCGGGCGGTTTATCCGCGGCGTGTATCGCGTGTTTCCTGAGCTCGAGTCCCGCGCTCCTATGGGGCTGGCTCGCGCTGCTACCCGTCCCGGCCCTCGTGGCCCTGGCCGCCCTTCCCGTCCGCAGCAACCGCCTCGAGCTCTACGGCGACCGCCTCGTCGTCGTGTACGCTGGGATGCGTTCGGTGATACCCTACGCCCACGTGCGGGGCGTCCGGCGCACCAGGACGCTCTGGGCGGGGACGGCCAACTCGCTCGACCGCGTCTATATCGAGGCGCCCTACGACGGCGACGCCATCGTCTCGGTGACCGACAACGATGCCCTCGTGGCAGAGCTCGAGCGTAGGTGCGGCCTGCGGCCCGGCTGCGAACAAGGCAACTAGCTTCGCAGGGCGGCTATCGGCGACTTGCTGCTCATCGTCATATCACGACGGTCAATTCTGGGTCGGGCTGGCGGAGCACGTCGAGGGCGGAAGGTATGGCGTCGCCCGCATCGTCTTCGGCGCGGAGCCGTCCGATGAGGAGATTCTGCGATTCGTTACAAGCAAATGGGAGAAGTTCTCGTTCTTCGGTGGCAAACCAGCTGAGGCAAGCAAGCCCGCAAAGAACCCCAAGCGACGCGTTCGCGAGGCGGCGAAAACCCTCAAGCGGCCAGCGATGAGCACCAAGGCGCAGCAGGCGCTCGCGGCACAGAGAGAAGCGATGAAGCAGGAGTCAGCTCATGCAAGAAGCCGACGCCGCGTAGACGCTAACGGTGACGGCTATGCACGGGCACGGGCGCGCCACCGCACTTCACAGCTTGTTTCTCAAGTATTTGGGACGCACACTCGGCGTTCAAAAATGCTGAGCGACTCCGCATGGCTCGAGACTGAGCCGAGGTGCCCTACTTCTCGCCCTCCAGCAGCCCCACGATGCGGTCGATGTCGACGGCAAAGCGAGGCCTTCCCTCGCGCTCGTAGCGGTCGAGGTATGCCTGGCACTCGGAGACAATGCGCTTGGTGTTGCTGTCGATGATGCGCTGGAGCGTCTCGTAGTAGGCCGAGCCCTCGGTCCTAAAGCGGCGCTGGTAGGCCTTGGTTATGGGGAACATCTTGATGTAGTGGATGCCGTGGCGGCAGCCGGGGCGCGTCGTGGGGCGGGGTGGCAGTGCAAAGTATTGGTCTTTGGGCACGTTGGGGGCGATGTTGGAACGCAGCGGCACGGCGAAGTCCCTGCGCTTTCCGCGGAAACGCAGCCTCACCACCACGATGCAGGGGCGATTGTGCTTAAGCATGAGCTCACGGTCGCCATCGACGAGGTCGAAGAAGTCCTGGGAGATGGATACGATCTTCATCGGTTACGCCCCCTTCATACGAAGCGGGGCCCGCATCGCTGCAGGCCCCTACAGGTGGGCGATATTCTACGCCTTGCGGCACCCCGTCGCCCACGGAGGTTAAACGTACACGTAAGCCGTACTCTGAAAGCCGCGGCTTCCGGCAAGTAGTTTATACCACGAAAGGTCGCTTTCGATGCGCCTAGCTCGCAAAATAACACTCGCTGGGCCGTCCTTGATTATCGACTTCATCCGAACACCTCCCACATTCATCCGTACATGTACGGATGAATGTGGGAACCCGATACCCTGAGGGCCGGACCGGCCGGCCCCGGAAGATCGGAGGACGGCATGTCCGGAAAGAGGAAGAAGGGTTCCGCGAAAGCGGCCCCGAGGGCCTACGGAAGGCTCACGAGGCACGAGCGGGACACGGTCCAGAGGATGCTGGAGCGCAGGGCCTCGTGCAGGGAGATCGCGAGGGAGCTGGGCAGGTCGCCCTCGACGGTGAGCGCCGAGGTGGCGTCGCACAGGTTCGTGACGGCGCCGAAGCCCAGGCGCGGCGAGCGCGTCGACGCCGGCACCGACCTGTCGTCGGCCTGCCCGCGCCTGGCGGCGTGGCCGCGCTGCTGCAACGGCTGCGGCCGCTACCGCGCGCTGGGCTGCAAGCGCCGCCCGCACGTCTTCTACGAGGCCCGCGCCGCGCAGCTGTGCGCGGACTCGGTGCTCGTCTCGTCCAGGCGCGGGATCGACGCCGACGAGCCCGCCGCGGCGGCGAGGCTGGAGGCCATCAGGGACTGCCTGCGCCGGGGGCTGTCGCCCGAGCAGATGGCGGCGCGCAACGGCGGACCGGTGGACCTGTCGCCCTCGACCATCTACCGCTGGGTCTCGGCGGGCTACGACGGAATGACGAACATGGAGCTCAGGCGGAAGGTCGGTTACAGGCCGAGGAAGCGCGCCGCCGGCCGGGCGGCCACGCGCCACTCCGCCCGCAGGTCATACGCCGCGTTCCTCGCCCTCGGGGAGGACGCGTGCGCCGCGGCCTGGGAGATGGACACCGTCGAGGGCGCCCGGGAGGACTCCGCGTGCCTGCTCACGCTGCTGCACCGCCCCAGCAGGCTGCAGCTCGCGCTGCCGCTGGGCGGGAAGACCGCCGGGCGCGTCGCGGCCGCCCTGGAGGGCGTCCGGGCGGTCCTCGGCGCCGACGGGACGCGCCGCGTGTTCCGCGCCGTGCTCACCGACAACGGCGCCGAGTTCTCCGACGAGGGCGCGGTCGCGGCCCTCCTCGGCGAGGGGCCCGGCGAGACGAGGCTGTTCTACTGCGACCCCGGGCGAAGCGACCAGAAGGGCGCCTGCGAGCGCAACCACGTCGAGATAAGGAAGCTGCTGCCCAAGGGCGCCGGCCTCAGGTTCGACCGGCTCTCCCCGGCCGACCTGGCGCTCGCGATGTCGCACGTGAACTCCGAGCCCCGCGGCGCGCTCGGCTTCGCGACGCCCGCCCGCGCCTTCAGGGCGATGCTCGGGGACGACGCGGCGGCGCTGCTGGACGCCTACGGCGTGGAGGATGTGCCGCTCGGCGAGCTCGACCTGACGCCGGGACTCATCGAGAGGGCGCGCGCAGAGAGGGGCGATGCCCCGCTGTCCTAGCCTGAAGGCAAAACGGAATAGACTGACCGACCGTCCGGCTGAGTCTGGGAAGAGGTGCCGGGCGGCGGGCGGAGCATGGCCACCGGACCCATCGAAACACATCTCCACCGTTCCTTCAACTGGGAAAATGCCGCCCCCGGGGCCTGGGAGGGGCCCCGGGGGCGTTCGGCTAACTGCGGGAACGTCCTATCCGCTCAATGTGTTCGGCTGAGATCGGAAATCAACCAAAGAGTTTTTCGAGACCATTTCGAGCAAATCCCACCAGTTCCATAGGAGTAAACTTGCCCCACTGCAAATGCTCGAAAGGACCGGCATGAAAGAACTCTCCAACCGCACGGCAACGTTTACCGATTCCGTCATCCGCCGCATGACGCGCATCTCCAACAAGTATGGCGCCGTCAACCTGTCGCAGGGCTTCCCCGACTTCGATCCCCCGGCGCAGCTGCTCAACAGCCTGAGCACCATCGCCGCCGATCCCAAGCCGCTCTATCACCAGTACTCCATCACCTGGGGCTCCCAGGCCATGCGCGAGGCGCTCGCCGCCAAACAGGAGCACTTTATGGGCATGCCGGTGAACCCCAACGAGAATATCGTAGTCACCTGCGGCTCCACCGAGGCCATGATGGCCGCCATGATGACGGTCACCAACCCCGGCGACAAGGTCGTCATCTTCTCGCCGTTCTACGAGAACTACGGCGCCGACACGATCCTTTCGGGTGCCGAGCCCATCTACGTGCCGCTCAACCCGCCCACATTCGACTTTGACCGCGAGACACTCGAGGCGGCCTTCCGCGACAACGACCCCAAGGCCATCGTCCTATGCAACCCTTCCAACCCCTGCGGCAAGGTCTTTACACGCGATGAGCTCGCCTTTATCGCCGACCTCTGCAAAAAGTACGACACCTACTGCATCACCGACGAGGTCTACGAGCACATCGTCTACGCGCCCCACGAGCACGTCTATATGGCCACGCTGCCCGGCATGTTTGAGCGCACCATCAGCTGCAGCTCGCTGTCCAAGACCTACTCCATCACCGGCTGGCGTCTGGGCTACACTATCGCCCCTGCCGAAATCACCGAGCGCATCAAAAAGGTCCACGACTTCCTCACCGTGGGCGCCGCCGCTCCCCTGCAGGAAGCCGTCGTCACCGCCCTCAACTTCGACGACAGCTATTACGATGAGGTCCTTGACCTCTATACCGCCAAGCGCGACCTGTTCTGCCAGGGACTCGACAGCATCGGTCTTGAGCATAACGTGCCGCAGGGCGCCTACTACGTCATGATGGACATCTCTGAGTTTGGCTATGACAGCGACCTCGAGTTCTGTGAAGACCTCGCGTCTAAAGTGGGTGTGGGCGCCGTGCCCGGCTCGAGCTTCTTCCGCGAGCCCGTCAACCATCTGATTCGTTTCCACTTTGCCAAGCGAGACGAGACGCTTAACGCGGCGCTGGAGAACCTCAAGTCGCTACGTGATAAAATCAAGCCGCGCGGGTAAGGACGGCCCGGCAACTAAAGCAACCAAAGAAGCCCCGCACCGCCCGCCGCGTTGCGAGGCTTCTTTCTATAGCGCTTTCTTAAATGGTTTAGAGCTCTATACTTTAGTCACGGAGCAACTCGTCCCAGAGAGAGGAATACTATGGCAGAGCAGCAGCTTATCGGAGCGCTCGAGGCCGGTGGCACCAAGATGGTCTGCGCCACGGGCTATGCGGACGGTACGGTCCTAAAGCGCGAGCAGATCGCGACCACGACCCCGCAGGAGACCGTTGAGGCCGTCAACGCGTGGTTTGCCGACAAGGGCATCGCCGCGCTGGGCATCGGCGCCTTTGGCCCCACCGCAGTCAACCCTGCCTCGCCCCAATACGGCAAGATCCTGGAGACGCCCAAAACGGCATGGCGCTACTTTGACCTGCTGGGCACTATCCAAAACGAGCTCAATATCCCCTGCGGCTACGACACCGACGTCAACGTCGCCTGCCTGGGCGAGGTCACCTTTGGTTGCGCCCAGGGCCTCACTGACGTTGTGTATCTGACCATCGGTACCGGCGTGGGCGCTGGTGTACTCTCGGGCGGCCAGCTTGTGCACGGCATGATGCATCCCGAGGCCGGCCACATCCTGGTCACGCGCGACCCGCGCGACACCATCGGCGAGCATAGCGCCTGCCCCTTCCACGACAACTGCCTCGAGGGCCTCATCGCAGGTCCCGGCGTCAAAAAGCGCTGGGATGGCAAGAGCGCCGGAGACATGGCCGATGACCCGGAGGCCATGGACCTGCTCGCCGGCTATCTGGCACAGGCACTCATGACCTACACGCTGTGCTACGCGCCGCAAAAGATCATCATCGGCGGCGGTGTGGCCGACCACACCCCCATCGTGCCGCTCGCACGCAAAAAGTGTGCCGAGATGCTCAACGGCTATATCGTCACGCCCGAGGTCAACGACATCGATAACTACATCGTCAACAACAGCCTCGAGGGCAAGCAGGGCATTATGGGCTGCCTGGCCCTGGGCGCACAGGCGCTTCAGTAGCAGACGCACCCACAGGGCGTGGCGCGCCCGGCAAATCCGACCTACGGAACGACGCCACCACGCCTCATATAAGTCCTCAAATTAAAAAGGCCGCCTAGGACCAAACATACGTCCTAGGCGGCCTTTTTGGCACATATGAGCGATCGTAGTAGATATCTGAGCACAACGCCCGTTGCCGCTCCACAGTAGTCGATCATCACATCAGTGATCATGCCGGCGCGTCCCGGCACAAAGAGCTGAATCGTCTCGTCGATCGAGGGAATCAGCAGCAGGAACACCGCCGTGGGCAGCAGCACGTCAAAGGTGCGCCGGCCCTCAAAATCAAAGGCATGCGTTGCCAGGATGCCGAGCACCATATACTCGGTAAAATGCGCGCACTTGCGAACAAGAAAGTTGGTCACCCATTCATATGGAAGTCCCACGCCGTGCAGGAAACCGCGGATAGCTTCCATGACCGTTAGGCTCAGCGAGCCCGACCCCGAGCCGGGAACCAGCGAATTGTCCCAGATCAAGAGCGCCATCAGGCAGGTTACAACCGCCCATTTTCGATTGATCTTAACCATGCAGAAGTTATGCCTCCGCGCGGAGCGGCGCGAAGCTGGCGGTACCGCCCTCGATAACGCTCAGATAGGCACGGCCCGTACGCTTGGCGGTTGAGGACTGCAGGCGCTCGATCTCTTCCTCGAGGATCTGATTGACGCGCTCGTGACGACGGTTTTCCATAATGCCGGCGGCAATAGCCTCGGCCCGCTCGATGCTCTCGCGCGAGATACGGGCAGTATCCTCGGGGAACACAGCACTGTGACGGCCGACATAGGCGGGGGCAGCAGGCTGAGGGGCAGCGACGGGAGCGGGGGCCATAACAGGAGCAGGCTCGTCAATCTCATCCAGGATCGCGGTGGCGGCGGCCCACATGTCCTCGTGGCCCGAGTAATCGGCCATGGGGACATCAACCTCGAGCGAGGCATCTGGAAGGTCGCCGGTGTCGATGCGATCTTGGGCATCAATCGATGCGGTGATGGCTGCAGGCTCATCGAGGTCATCGAGATCGATGTCCGCGGCACCGGAGATGATAGGCATGCTGGCGAGGTTTGCATTGTACGGCGCAGCCTCAGCCGCCTGCCGCTGGGCAGGAGCGCCCCAAAGCGAGCTTTCGGCGGCACGGCGGGCGGCAACGGCCTCCTCGTCAGCGGCCATGGCTTCATCAACGTACGAATTGTCGGCAGAAGCGTTCGCGTCCGCCGAGGTAGCACTGTAGGCGTTATTGGCTGCCGCGTTGGCAACGAGTGCCACGAAAGCCGCCGTGCTGCCCGCAGGGGCGGCCTGGGAACCAGACACGGCGCGTGCCGCGGCGGCGATGTCGTCGCGATTGAAGGAGCCGGTCTGCCCGCCGTTGGTGAGCTCGTCGATGGCGACTTGATAGACGTCGCGCGAGTGTGCAGGGTCGCAGCTCACCGGCGAATCGTCGTCGAGCATACTGTCGATCATGGACCAAGCCTCGTCCTCGTCCATAGCATCTGCGGCTCGAGCGATGGTAGGGACACCATCATCGGCATGACGGCGCTGGAACGCACCGGTCAGGCCGGAAAGGAATGCCGAGGTAGACTGCTCCGCCTGAGCCTGAGAAGCAGAAGCCGCAGCGTAAGGAGTCGCATCCTGCTGCTGAGCTGGAATCGAGGCGGTCTTGAACTCGCTTTGATGCTGATTGAGATTGGCGGCACCGCCCATGGCATCGGGCTGGAACAGACGCTCTTCACGCTGCGCACGATACTCGGAGATACCCAGCGAGGCGGCATAGATACCCACGCCCGCCACCGCGCCCACGGCGAAGGGAACCGCACCCGCCACGACCGTCTCGTTCACAGACGAAAACGGCAGCGTCGCGGCATACATAACCACGGGAGCGGCAAGGCCGATCCCGCACGAAAGTCCGGCAAGGACTGCTCGTTGTGTTGCATCAGAAGAAGCCATGAGCTCTCCCCATCTTCCAGCACCCAAATCGCATCATTCAGTTGGCTGCGCGAGAGAAGATGAAGCGGGGCTATGCCCCAAAGCAACGGTATATGGTTCGTTTCATCTGCGTTTTCCGTCGCGAAGCTTAAAAGCTATTATGCGAAACCGCCCCGTCGATTGCAAGCGACGATGTCGGATTGAAACGGGAAACCTGCTGCTCGTCGGTCTTATGGTTAAAAATAAGCGCGGAGCGGCGATATGGAAAAGGGCCGAGGCTCAAAGCCCCGACCCTTTATCGCATTGATGGCTATCGCTGCGTGTGGATGACAACCTAGAACGTCTGCTCGTAGTCGCTGTGCTTTTTGGCCGAACGCACCAGGAACTCCTGGTTGGTGTTGGTGCCCTTAAGACCCTTGATAAACGATGCGGCTGCGCGCTCGGTGTTGTTCATGCCGGCAAGAATGCGACGCAGGCCAAAGACAAACGGGCGCATCTGCTCGTCGACCAGCAGATCCTCGTTGCGCGTACCGGAGGCAACGGGGTCAATGGCCGGGAAGATACGACGGTCGGCAAGATCGCGGTCGAGCTTAAGCTCCATGTTGCCGGTGCCCTTGAACTCCTCAAAGATGACTTCGTCCATCTTGGAACCGGTGTCGATGAGGGCAGAGGCCAGGATGGTGAGCGAGCCACCGTTCTCGATATTACGGGCTGCGCCCAGGAAGCGCTTGGGCGGATACAGGGCCGCCGAATCGACGCCGCCCGAAAGGATGCGGCCCGAGGCGGGCGCCGCCAAGTTGTAGGCGCGGGCAAGACGCGTAATGGAGTCGAGTACCACCACGACATCGCCGCCCAGCTCCACGATGCGCTTGGCGCGCTCGATGACGAGCTCTGCCACGCGAGTGTGGTTGTCGGCGGGCATATCGAAGGTCGACGCCACAACCTCACCCTTGATGGAACGCTGCATATCGGTGACCTCTTCGGGGCGCTCGTCGACGAGCAGGCAGATGAGGTGCACCTCGGGGTTGTTAATCGAGATAGACTGGCAGATCTTCTTGAGGATCGTGGTCTTGCCGGCCTTGGGCGGGGACACGATCAGGCCACGCTGACCCTTGCCGATCGGCGACACGATGTCGATGGCGCGACCGGTAATGGAGTCTTTGCCGTGCTCCATGCGCAGCGGCTCGTTGGGATAGACCGGGGTGAGGTCGCCGAACTTGGGACGGTTGCGAATCTGCTCGGGGTCCAGACCGTTGACGGTCGTGATTTTGGCGAGGCCGGCGCGCTTGTCGCCGCCGCGCGAAGGACGCAGCGAGCCCTCGATGACGTCGCCCGTGCGCAGGCGCGCGGAGCGGATGAGGTAGGCGGGCACGAAGGCGTCGTCGTTGGACTTCATGTAGCCATGGGCGTGGATGATGCCGGAGCTGTCCGGGCGAATCTGCAGAATGCCCTTGATGTCGCGGAAGCCCTCGGCCTTCGCGGCGGTGGTGTAGATCTCTTCGACGAGTTCGGCCTTCTTCTTGCCGGTCGTCTCAATCTCGAACTCCTTGGCCTTCTCGCGCAGCTCGGCGACCTTCATGGCCGCGAGCTCCTCGCGCGAAAGCGTGGGCTCGGTGGGGGCGGCGTTGCGCTCCTTGTTGCGCTGTTTGCGATCGCGCTGGCGGTTACGACGGTCGTTGTTGCGCTCGTCCTTGCGGTCGCTGCGGTCGTCATTGCGCTTGTGCTGGCGACGGTTGGGGCGAGCGCCGTCTTCGGCCTCGGCGGGCGCGGCGCCATCGGTTGCGGCGGCGTCGGCATTGGCCGCAGCGGCGTCATTGGCCTCGGCGCCGGAATCGACCTGCGCTTCGACATCAGCCTGCCGCTCGGACGCCTTGGACTTAGCGGACTTCTTACGACCGCGCTTGGGCTTCTCGGGCGCAGGCTGTTCGACGTCTTGGGGCTCGGCGGCATCAGTCGATGCATCGGCGGTCGTCTCGTCGGAATCCTCGGACGTACCCTTCTTGGCAGCCTTAGCCTTGGACGTGCGCTTAACAGCAGTGCGACGGCTGCGACCGGGGCGGACGTCGGCGGGCTCGGCATCGGCGGGAGCGGCCTCGGAAGTCGCAGCATCCTGAACGGGTGCATCGGCAGCGGTTGCAGACTCGGCGGTCGCCGCAGCATCCCGAGCAGCTGCGGCTGCGGCTGCGGCCTTCTCTGCCTCGACGAAGGCCTTGGGCTTGCGACCGCGACGGTGCGGGCGCAAAGCCGGATCGACAACGGGAACTTCGCTGGCCTCGACAGGCGCAGCGGGCTCAGTTGGCGATGCGCCCTCCCCTGCCGCGGAACGGACCGAAGCCTCAGTGAGCTCGGGGGTTACCTGATCGGCAACCTGCTCGGCCTTAGCAGCCGTGCGACGGCGTGTGCGCGGTGCCGGCTTCTCGGTCGGTTGGTCGGCGGCAGGGGTCTCGGGCACAGACGGGGCTGCAAGCTCGGTCAGAGCCGCGGCCTCGCGCTCGGCAGCACGACGGCGGGCGCGCACCACCTGAGCCTCGCTAATCTGCGCCAACGCACGTGCCTGCGCGACCTCATCGGAAATCGGCGCCGAGGAGTCAGCTGCAACGGTGCGCTTGGCGCGCGTCGTGCGCGTGGTACGGCGCTTGGGCTTGGTGACCTCCTCGCCGTCAGCAGCAGGCTTGATCGTGCGGCGCGTACGCTTGGGCTTTGCCAGAGCAGCCTCCTCACCAGTTGCATGCACGGCCTTCTCAGCCGCTGCAGGCGTAGGCGTCGAAGCAGCCTTAGGCGTCTCAGGAGCCGAGGCTTGCGCGGGCGCCGCGACCTGGTCCGACGCAACCGGTGCAGCGGGAGCGGTCTGCGTCGTCGTTATTTCGTTTTCTTGCTGTTGATCAGACACAGTGTTTGCTCAACTTTCTTTTCAAGCCCTGTGATCACATGCTCCCTGCATAAACCTTCAGGGCGGCTAAACAGTCTAGCTCCGTCAAATACCGACGGACATCATTGATCTGTATCGAGATATTTGCGTCATATACGCAGCGTTAGTGTAACACAACCGCCGCCACCTGCAACTTAGTCATTGGGGACGTTCTTAAACGACTATTCAAAAGGGACACTCTTTGGTTTACCGCCCACAAATCTGACTGCCTCCGCCAAAACTATGGCGGTTTACTACGATGAATCGCTCAACCGCGACCACTCCGAAACTTGTTGAACTAAAACCGCAGGTAGATGCCCTGCACTTTTTTGCGAAAAGCTGGCGTGGTTGGAATATCTCAATTCATCGTAGTAAACCGGCATAGTTTCGTATTTCCAGCAGTTCCAAATTCGTCAATACGTCGGCGTTTGCAAAAAAGCCCGACCTCCGTGGGAGATCGGGCTTTCAAGGCTTAGTTAAACCAAGTCTGTACGGTCAAATGACCCGCAGATTACATCTGCTCGGGAGCGGAGACACCAACAAGGGTGAGCACCAGGGCGAGCGTCACGCGGACGGCATCGCAAGCGGCCAGACGGGCACGCGAAAGCTCGGGGTCGACGGGACGGCCCTCGCTCGGCAGCACCTGGCAAGCAGCATAGAAGCTGTGGAAGTCGCCGGCGAGCTCCTCGGCAAAGTGCGTCAGACGGAACGGAGCGCGGTCGCGAGCGCAGCTGGCGATGAGGTCGGTGAGCTCGTTGAGCTTACGCGAAAGGGCGAGCTCGGTCGGGTCGGTCAGCAGCGAGTAATCGACGTTCTCACCGATGGCCTTGGCGGCAACGGCCTTCATGCCCATCTCGTCAGCCTGCTCGGGCGTAACGTCAGCGGCACGACGCAGGATGGAGCACACGCGGGCGTGAGCGTACTGCACGTAATAGACCGGGTTGGAGTTGTCGCGCTTCTTGACGGCCTCGATATCGAAGTCGACCATCTGGTTGGAGCTCTTGGAGATGAGCGTGTAACGAGCGGCGTCGGAGCCAACCTCGTCGACGAGCTCCTGCAGGGTCACCATGGTGCCCTTGCGCTTGGACATACGGACGGGCTTGCCGTTACGCAGCAGGTTGACGAGCTGGCCCAGCAGAACCTCGAACTTGCCGGGGTAACCCAAGGCATCGCAGACGCAGCGGACGCGCTCGATGTAGCCGTGGTGGTCGGCGCCCCAGATGTCGATGACGTGGTCGACGCGCTGGAACTTATCCCAGTGATAGGCGACGTCGGAGGCAAAGTAGGTGTACTCGCCGTCGGACTTGATCAGCACGCGGTCCTTGTCGTCGCCCAGATCGGTGGAACGGAACCACAGGGCGCCGTCCTTGGTATAGAGGTAGCCCATCTTGTCGAGCTTCTCAAAAGCGCGGTCGACGGCGGAGGTGCCGGCGGTCTCGCCCTCGGTGTCCTTCACATACAGCGAGCGCTCGGAGAACCAACGATCGAAGTCGCAATTGACGGCGTGGCAGAGGTCGCGCATGTTGTCGACCATCTTTACGTAGCCGCGCTCGCGGAAGCTCTCCATGCGCTCCTGAGGATCGGCGTCGACCCACTTATCGCCGTCGGTGCGCCAGAACTCAGCAGCCTCGTCGATGATGTAGTCGCCGCCGTAGGAGTCCTTGCCCAGGGTCTCGGCAAAGTTGTCCTGATACGGATGGGTCTCGGGATGCTCGTCGTTCTCGTCGGCAACGAAGGCGTCACGGTCGGCGATCAGCAGCTTGTGAGCCTCGTCGATATCAACGCCCTGCTTGGCGATGATGTCGGCAAGCTGCATATAGCGTGTGCTGATGGAGTTGCCGAAGGTGTTCATCTGAGAGCCGTGGTCATTGATGTAGAACTCACGCTGGATTTCGTAACCGGCGTGGTCCATGACGCGGCAGAGCGAGTCGCCCAGCGCGGCCCAGCGGCCGTGGCCGATGTGCATGGGGCCGACGGGATTGGCGGAAACGAACTCGACCTGGGTCTTCAGGCCACCACCGACGTTGGACTTAGCGAAGTCCATGCCCTTCTCGCGAGCCTCGCCAAAGATGGCATTCTTGACGGCAACGGAGAGGTAGAAGTTGATGAAGCCGGGGCCTGCGATCTCGACCTTCTCGATCGCGGGGTCCTCGGGCATATGGGCAACGATGGCCTCGGCGATCTTGCGCGGGGCGCAATGGGCCAGCTTGGCGGACTTCAGGGCCATGGTAGAGGTCCACTCGCCATGAGAAGTGTCAGCCGGTCGCTCGATAGCGCAATCGTCAAGTTCAAATGCGGAAAGGTCGCCGGCCTCCTGGGCCGCAGCAAGCGCAGCGCGTACCAGCTCTTCAATCTTCTCGGGCATAGATCCTCCTTGTGTTAAAGCCCCCGAGCTCTTGGTCACTCGTAGGGCAAAAGCCAGAGTTTGTAGCACTCTATCACAAGCGACGGGCACTGTCGCAGGGTAAAGCCAATCGATATTGCATATGCACAAAATTGACTACAGCTTGTATGGAGTCACTCAAAGATGCCAGTCTGCCTGCAGATTATGCAGGCGTTGAAAATGCATAAAGGTGTGAATGAGCTGCGCCTGTTATCGAATACTCTTACCTATCGGAGTTGTGTGCTTTTCCTGCATAAAGTAAGGGTTTGCGCACGTCAGCGTGTTATTCTAGACATACGTAAATTCGTATAAGTTGGAGGTAGCATGTTCTCAATCGGTCAACACGTCATTCATCCGGGTCAGGGAGTCTGCACCGTCGTCGGTTTTAGGGACGACACACCGCAGCCCATGCTGTTGCTCGAGACCAAGCAGGGACATGCGCAGACGATCCTCATGTACCCCGTGGCGCAGGCCGACCGTTTGCACGCCGCCATCTCGCAGCAAGATGCCGAGCACCTGCTGAGCCACTACGACGAGCTGGAGTGCGACACCTTTACCGAGCGCAACAGTTCACTTGAGGAGACGCACTTTAAGCAGCAGCTCAAGCTGGGCGCGCCCGAGACGGTCCGTGTGGCAAAGACCATGATGCACCGCATTCGCCAAGCCGAGGAAGCTGATAAAAAGCCCAGCTCCTACTACATGCGCGTACTCAAGGAAGCCAAGCGCCGCTCCATCGAGGAGTTCGCCGTGGCCCTTGGCGTCACCGAGGAGGACGCCGAAGCTCGCCTAGCCCAAGCCGCCCTCAACTAACCCATCCGCGCCAAAAACCACCACAAAGGGGACAGGCACCTTTGTGGTGGTTTTCTTGTTCTAGTAGTATTCATTCTTATCGATACCCACGAGCACAAGGAGTCTCTTATGGCAGAGCCGCTTACCGCCGGAATCACCCGCGACCGCGCGTTCGAACTGCTCAACGAGCACAACAAGGACCCGTTCCACATCACGCACGGCGAGACGGTCGAGGGCACTATGCGCTACTTTGCGCGCGAGTTCGACCCCGAGAACGAGGAGTTTTGGGGCATCGTCGGTCTGCTGCACGACCTGGATTGGGAGGAGCATGAGGACGACCCCATGAACCACACCATCTATGCTGCCGAGATTCTTGAGGGCGAAGGTGCGTCTCCCGAGCTCATTCGCGCCATCCAGACGCACACGTCCGACTTCAACACCTCGCTGCCCAAACCCGAGCTGCAGATGGAAAAGATCCTGTTTGCCTGCGATGAGCTCGCCGGCCTGATCGGCGCTGCAGTCATCATGCGTCCGAGCAAAAGCGTCATGGACTTTACGACCAAGTCGCTCAAGAAGAAGTTCAAGGACAAGCGCTTTGCCGCTGGCTGTTCGCGCGACGTGATTACGCAGGGCGCCGAGATGCTGGGTTGGGAGCTACCCGAACTCTTTGACCGCACCATCGCGGCCATGCAGTCCTTCGCCCCCGACCGCGATACCTTCCAGGCCTAACCGCCCACGCCACCTAAAACCACCACAAAGGGGAAAGGCACCTTTGTGGTGGTTTTTCTTGCGCGGGCGTTAGGGGCGGACCTGGCCGGTGCCGCGGAGCTTGTATTTGTAGGTGGTGAGGGCCTCGGCGGCAAAGGGGCCACGGGCGTGGAGTTTTTGGGTCGAGATGCCGATCTCGGCGCCCAGGCCAAACTCGCCGCCGTCAGTGAAGCGAGTGCTGGCGTTGGAGTACACGGCCGAGGCATCGACCGCATCAAGGAAGCGCTCGCAAGCATCCGTGTCCTCGGCAACGACGGCCTCGGAGTGCATGGTGCCGTAGCGGTTGATGTGCGCGATGGCCTCGTCCTCGCTAGCCACGACCTTCACACTCATCTCGAGCGCCAGGTACTCGCGACCCCAGTCCTCCTCAGTCGCGGCGACGTAGTCATCGCCCTCTACAAAGCCGGCGTCGGCGCACGCGGCGCACGTGGCCTCGTCGCCGTGAATGAGCACGCCGTGGTCGTGCAGCACGGCAACGACCGCAGGCAAAAACGCATCGGCCACAGCACGGTCGACCAGCAGCGACTCGGCGGCATTGCACACGCCTACGCGCTGGGTCTTGGCATTGACGATAATATTGAGCGCCTTATCAAAGTCGGCGGATTCATGCACGTAGATGTGGCAGTTGCCCGTGCCCGTCTCGATCACCGGAACGAGCGACTCGCGCACGCAGCGCTGAATCAGGCCTGCACCGCCGCGCGGAATGAGCACGTCGACGATACCGCGGAGCTTCATGAGCTCGCCGGTGGCTTCGCGATCGGTGGACTCAATCATCGAGACGGCCTCGCGCGGGAAGCCCTTGGCCTCGAGCGCATCGGCCAGCAGCTCGGCGATCATGGCACACGAGTGATAGGCCAGCGAGCCGCCGCGCAGAATGCAGGCGTTGCCGGTACGGATGCAGATGCCTGCGGCGTCGGCCGTCACGTTGGGGCGCGCCTCGTAGACCATAGCGACCAGGCCCAGCGGCACACTCACACGGGTCAGGTCCACGCCGCTTGCAAGCACGCGGTGGTCGAGCACGCGGCCCACGGGATCGGGCAGCTCGGCAAGCTTTTCCAGGCCGGCGGCCATGCCCTCGACGCGCTCGGGCGTCAGCAGCAGGCGATCGAGCAGTCCGGCCGAGGTACCCGCATCGCGCGCGGCGGACATATCGAGCTCGTTAGCGGCGACGATGGAGTCGACACCGTTGCGCAGTGCTGCGGCCATGGCGCGCACGGCCTCCTGGCGCTGTTCATCGCTCGCCGTGGCAAGCGAGGCCGACGCTGCCTTGGCGGCAACGGCAAGATCGTGGACATACGTGGCTATATCGACCGACATGGGCGGCCCTTTCTCCTAGAAGTTTGCAACCATGGTAGCCGATTTGCGCATGGCCTCGCCCGCGGCGGTAGAATTGGTCAACCCGAAACACCGCAACGAACGGAAGACTCACATGGCCCTCATCACTTCGTACCACGTCCCCGGCCTTTACGTCGAGGACCACAGCATCGACGTCCCCCTTGACTGGCGCGGCCTGGAGCCGATGCTCCTGGCCGTCGGCAGTACCATGCGCCGCGGCGCCATGCCGGCACCCATCGCCGGCGCGCCCGAGAGCATCAAGCTCTTCTACCGCGTGGTTAGCGCGCCCGACCGCATCAACGACGATCTGCCGCTGCTCCTGTTTTTGCAGGGCGGCCCCGGCGGCGAGAGCCCACGTCCGCTGTCGCCCACAAGCGACGGCTGGATCGAGGAGGCCGTCAAGCACTTCCGCGTGGTCCTTCCCGACCAGCGCGGCACCGGACGCAGTAGCTGCGTGGACGGACGCACGATCAAGGCACTGGGTGATCGCGCAACGGCCGCCGGCGCCGATACAGCACGCTCGCAGGCGGACTTCCTCAAGCGCCACCTCGCCAGCTCCATCGTGCGCGATTTTGAGTACCTGCGCCTAGTGGGCTTTGGCGGCAAGCCGTGGGTCACGCTCGGCCAAAGCTACGGCGGTTTTTTGACGCTGAGCTACCTGTCGCTCTTCCCCGAGGGCGTGGCGGCGAGCTTTACCTGCGGCGGCATCCCCCACGTACCGGCGAGCGCAAGCGAGGTCTACGCGCACACCTTCCCGCGCATGGCCGCCAAGACGCAGCAGTATTATGACCGCTATCCCGCTGACGTCGAGCGCGTGGCAGCCCTGGCCGATGCGCTCGAGGCTCAGAAGCCCGTGCTGCCCGACGGCTCGCCGATGACGGTCGAGCGCCTACAGCTCATGGGCAGCGACTTTGGCATGAAGCCGAGCTTTGAGCGCATGCATTGGACTATCGATCACGCTTTTGTTACTGGCGACGGTACGCTGAGCTGCGGCTCCTCGGTATCCGACAGCTTTTTGATGCGCGCCTTCGAGCGCACCAACACACGCACGAACCCGCTGTACTGGACACTGCAGGAGTTTATCTACGCCGACGGCGACACCATGCCCATTCGCTGGGCCGCAGCAGAGGAGAAGGCCCATCGTGCCGAGTTCGACACACTCGCGCGCCCGCTCATGTTTACCGGCGAGGCCATGTTCCCGTGGATGTTCGAGCAGATGCCCGAGCTCAAGCCCTTCAAGCCCGCCATGGACCTGCTGATGGAAGACACCAGCTGGGACAAGATCTACGACCCGCAGCGACTGGCGTGCAACGAGGTGCCCCTGCAGGCCGCGGTGTATTTCGACGACATGTACGTGGATTCGGGCCTGCAGCTTGATACGCTCAGCCGCGTGGGCAACTCGCATGCCTGGGTGACCAACGAGTTCGAGCACGACGGCCTGCACGGCAGCGTGGTATTCAAGCACCTCTTCGACGAAGCCCTCAACCGCGGAGACCTGCGCCAGATCTTCTAGCAAAGGAGTGTCCCAAAGTGCCGGCACAATAGGAACGTCCCCAAGTGCCGGCACGAGAAAGACAGCGCTGCGGGAAACGATCCGCAGCGCTGTCTTTCTTTATGCAAATACGATCAAGTTATCCCTGTGTATCGCCGGCTTCTCGGCCAGGTCTGCCAGCAGGCGGTTGCTGGCGATCTGGTCCTGGCGGCGGCCGGCGGCAAGTTCCAGCACGTCCGAATCGGCCTCGGCGATACCGCGGGCGACGACCATACCTCTCGGATCGCACACATCGAGCACATCGCCCTCGGCAAAATCTCCATCGACCTGGCGAATGCCCACCGCGAGCAGCGATGAGCCACGGCTGACCAGCGCCTTCGCAGCGCCGTCGTCAACCGTTACCGAGCCATGTGCCTTGTCACCCAGCGCGATCCACAGCTTGCGGGGCGCAATATCCAGGCGCTCCGCCGGCGGGTCGAACAGCGTGCCCACGCTCTCGCCACGGGCCAGACGCACGAGCGCATCGGGCTCCTCGCCCGAGCAGATCACGCTCTGAATGCCGGCCGTCATCAAAATGCGGCTCGCGCGAATCTTGGTGATCATGCCGCCGGTGCCCACCGACGTCGAAGAATCGCCCGCCGAGGCAATGATCTTGGCATCGATCTTATGCACGACCGGGACGAACTCGGCCGTGGGGTCCTCGTGCGGATTGGCGGTATAGAGGCCATCGATGTCCGAGAGCGTCACGCACAGATCGGCAGAAACCAGGCAGCTCACAAGCGCCGCCAGCGTGTCGTTGTCGCCGAACTTGATCTCATCGACGGTAACGGTGTCGTTCTCGTTGACGACCGGCACCACGCCCAGCTCCACCAGGCGCAGCAGGGCGTCGCGCGCGTGCAGGTAGGACGTGCGGCGCGCCGTGTCGTGACGCGTGAGCAGCACGAGCGAGGTGAGCAGGTCGCGCGCATGGAACTCCTCGTCGTAGGCCGACGAGATGATGCACTGACCGGCCGAGGCGCAGGCCTGCAGGCTCGGCAGGTCACCGACCGGCTTGCGGTCGAAGCCCAGCACGGGATAGCCGCAGGCAATGGCACCCGAGCTCACCACGACCAGGCGCCAGCCAAGCTCGCGCAGCGCTGCGGCCTGGTCGGCAAGCCCGCCGATAAAGGCGCGGTTGACCTTGCCGTCGGCGCCCACCACCGTGGACGAACCGATCTTTACCACCATCGTTTTATAAGAAGTCGTCATACGTCAAACCAATCGAATGTCGAGCGTTCGGGCGAGCTGGGGCAGTCGGGGCGCCTAGTGCGGAACGGACGAAAATGATCCGTTTTCCTCCGTCCCCTTCGGATCATTTTGCCCAGGGGAAAGCCGAAGCCGCGGCCATGTTCTTGCGCACGAGCTCGTCGCGCACCTGAGCCAGGCCCTGCTCCATGCCCACCACATAGGTCTGCGGGTACAGGAAGCGCTTGAAAGCTGCGTCCAGATGATCGAGCGCCCAAGCACAGCGCTCGCGCGCGTCCTGGATGCTCTCACGCGGAGCCACCGCACTGCCATCGCGCACGATCGGCACCAGCAGCTCGCGATACTCAAGTTCGGACACGTCGGTCACCAGGGCGGCATCATTCACGGCCACGAGGGTATTGCCGCGCGCGGAGCCCTCCCCCGCCAGATGGTCCTCGTCGTAGATCATGTCGCAGACCGGGCCGCCAAATCCGTCGTAATAACGGCGCACGCGTTGCACACCCGGGATCGTGCGCTTGTAGGGCTGCTCGGAGAGCTTGACCACCGGCGTCCATGGGTCTGCCTCGCTCGCACGGCGGGCGGAAAGCTTGTACACGCCGCCCAGCGCCGGCTGATCGTAGCAGGTCGCGAGCTTGGTGCCCACGCCAAAGCTGTCGATGGGCGCGCCCTGGTCGAGCAGCGACTGAATCGTATACTCGTCAAGATCGTTAGAAACCGAGATCCCCACATAAGGCAGGCCCTCGGCATCAAAACGGCCGCGCACATACTTGGAGAGCTTGGCGAGGTCGCCAGAGTCGATGCGAATGGCCGACAGGCGCTCGCCCACCGCCTCCATCTCCTTGGCAACCGTAATGGCATGTTCACAGCCCTCGCGCACGTCATAGGTGTCGATGAGCAGCGTACAGTTCTTGGGGCTCGACTTGGCAAAGGCGCGGAAGGCCTCGAGCTCGGAATCGAAGCTCATCACCCAGCTGTGCGCATGCGTGCCAAAGACGGGAATACCGTAGCGGCGGCCGGCGAGCACATTGGACGTAGAGGAGCAGCCGGCAACGTAGCTCGCGCGCGCAACGGCCAGGCCGCCATCGGGACCCTGGGCACGACGCAAGCCAAACTCGGCGACGGGTCGGCCGTCCGCCGCCAACACCACGCGCGCCGTCTTGGTGGCGACAAGTGTCTGGAAGCCGACGACGTTGAGCAGAGCCGTCTCGAGCAGCTGGCACTCCAGCGCGGGGCCGGTGACGCGAACCATGGGCTCGCGCGGAAAGACGAGCTCGCCCTCGGGGACGGCGTCGATGTTTACATGCGCACGAAAATCGCGCAGGTAGTCGAGGAATCCAGGCTTGAACATCGCGCCGCCGGCAGGAGCCTGGAGCGAGGCGAGATAGTCGATGTCCTCGGGCGTAAAGCGAAGGTTCTCGACCAGCTCGGGCAGCTCGGCGGTGCCGCACATGACGGCGTACGCGCTGCCAAACGGATGGTCGCGGTAAAACGCGGTAAAGCAACCCTGCTCATTGGCCTTGCCGCTCTCCCACAGGCCCTGGGCCATAGTGAGCTCGTACAGATCGGTGAGCATTGCAATGTCGGTGGGATGCGAGATGTCGGTCAAAGCCATGGGGCGACCTTTCGGATGCGTTGTGCAGAAGTTGAGGGTTGGACGAGACGGACGTGCGGGCATGGAGCCTGGCGCGAACAGGTTAGTGCAGGCCCATGCTGCCCGTGATCGTGTAGACCATAAAAACGATAAACGCGATGAGGGCGAGCACGATGATGATTTTTTGAGCCGGAGCCATGCCGGGGATCTCATTCTCGCCCGTAGGCTCCTTGGAAGTGACCATGCGCTGGGCAAACGTCATCTCGTCACGGCTCGGCGCGGGCTCGGCGGGCTTGGGGCGGGCGGCCTTTTTAGGCTGAGGTTTGGGTGCAGCAGGCGCAGGCTTCGCAGCGGCGGGCTTGCGCTCGGATGCGGCATTCGCGGCGGGCTCCTCGGCCTTCGCGCGCTCGGCACGCAGGGCAGCCAGCTCTTCACGCTCGCGACGAGCCTCTTCCTGAGCCTCGCGGCGGGCCTTCTCGGCGCGGAGCTCTTCCAACTCGGCGCGCTCCTCGGCAGACAGTGGTTGGGACTCAAGCTCGGCCATGGTACAGCCCTTTCTTTTTAAAAAAAGCCGCCGACACAGTGTCAGCGGCTTATCAAATCCAAGGGTGGAGACGAAGGGAGTCGAACCCTCGGCCTCTGCCATGCGACGGCAGCGCTCTCCCAACTGAGCTACGTCCCCAGGACAAGTTGATATTTTACCTACGGCTCGCCAGCTGTCAACGCCCAATACCCAGTCTTTTTTTGGGACGGGGATATTTTGGCTACCTTTCGAGCAAGCGATCCTCTCGATGATTTTTTAAGGCTCTGTTAGACCAGGATTGACATACATGTGTCCCCACGGTGCCATATCGTT
>UQMO01000011.1 GCA_900542125.1 uncultured Collinsella sp.
TCTACACCTAAGCCTTCGTCGGCAGCGTCAGATGTGTATAAGAGACAGATGGCACCCTCCTTGGCCAGCGCGCGCACCACGGGCAGCACGCGGCGAGCCTCCTCGTCGGGATTGACCGGGGTAAAGCCGGGGCGCGTGGACTCGCCGCCCACGTCGATGATGTCGGCGCCGGCGTCGAGCATCGCCAGGCCATACTCGATGGCGGCATCCGGGTCGAAGTGCTCCCCGCCGTCGCTAAACGAATCGGGCGTCACGTTGAGGACGCCCATGATGCGCGGACGGTCAAAGCTGAGCTCGTACTTTCCGCACCGCCATGTCTTGCTGTCGTTCGCCATGAACATCCTCCTAAAATGCCCACGCCGCCGAGCTTGGGGAGCTGGCGGCGGGGTCGCTTTGCACTTAGTCTTTCTATTGTATCCGCGCGCGCGGGCTAGAACGCAAACGCGGCCGCGATGTCGCAAGAAATCAGCAGGTCGGCATCTGCATCCTGATCGGTGGGCGCCAGATTGCAAATGGCCAGTGTATCGCCGGTAAAGTAGCGTGTGAGACCCGCCGCCGGGTACACCACGAGCGATGTTCCGCCCACGATGAGGGCATCGGCCGCGGCGATGGCGGCAACGGCGCCGGTGAGCACGCGCTTGTCGAGCGGCTCCTCGTAGAGCACCACATCGGGCTTGATGCGACCACCGCACGCGGGGCACACGGGCACGCCCGCGGCGTCCTCGTGCTCGCGCGAGCAAATCCACTCGGCGCTATAGACCGCTCCGCACGACGGGCAAATGTTGCGATGGACCGATCCGTGCAACTCAAACACGCGCTGCGAGCCCGCCATCTGATGCAAGCCGTCGATGTTTTGCGTCACCACGGCACCAAGCTTGCCGACGCGCTCCAGCTCGGCCAGCTTGGTGTGGCAGCGGTTGGGCTTAGCGTTAAGCGCGATCATCTTGGTTCGGTAAAAGTCGAAGAACTCCGCCGGATGTGTCTCGTAAAAGCTGTGCGACAGCATGGTCTCGGGCGGATAGGAAAAATGCTGGTGATACAGGCCGTCCACGCTGCGAAAATCGGGAATGCCGCTTGCCGTGGAAACACCAGCGCCGCCAAAGAACACCACGCGCTCGTGGGTATTGAACAGCTCCGCCAGCGCGGCGGAGGCCTGCCTGGGGTCCGATATTGCCTGCGTCATATGAGTCCTCCGTCCTTGTTAGTCGGGCAGCGTTGGGCGACGTCCCAGCATGCGGCCTTTAAGTCAGCATGCGCGGAGCCCGCCCCGCCCCTGTTGCGCTAATCTTAAGCCTGCCAACCCCGTCGAAAGGACACCATGCCTCAGACTTACACTTTCGCCTCGTGGAACGTCAACGGCCTGCGCGCCGTGTTAAAAAAGGACCCGAGCTTTATCCAGATCGCGCAAGAACTCGACGTCGATATCCTGGCGCTGCAAGAGACCAAGCTGCAAGAAGGCCAGGTCGATATTGACCTGCCCGGCTATCACCAAACCTGGAGCTACGCCGAGCGTAAAGGCTATTCGGGCACTGCGGTCTTTAGCCGCCAGGAACCGCTACGCGTGCTGCACGCCGACGCGCTGCTGCCCTACGCCGGCGAGGGTGAGGCGGCCGCACTCGTCGCCCAAGCCGTAACCGAGGGCCGCGTCTGCGCGCTCGAGTTCGACAAGTTTTGGTTTGTCGACGTCTATACGCCCAACGCCCAAAATGAACTCGCCCGCATCGACGTGCGCATGGCCTGGGACGATGCTTACCGCGGCTTTTTGAACGCGCTCGAGCGCGAGACCGGCAAACCCGTCGTGACCTGCGGCGACTTTAACGTGGCGCACGAGGAGATCGACCTTAAGAACCCCAAGTCCAACCGCGGCAACGCGGGCTTTTCGGACGAGGAGCGCGGCAAGTTCACCGAGCTACTCAACGCCGGCTTTACCGATACCTGGCGCACGGCAAACCCCGACGTCGAGGGCGTCTACAGCTGGTGGAGCTATCGCTTTAATGCCCGCAAGAACAACGCAGGCTGGCGCATCGACTACTTCCTGGTAAGCGACGCAATCGCCGACAACGTACGCGACACCGGCATCCGCGACGACATCTTTGGCAGCGACCATTGCCCCGTCACCCTCACGCTAGAGCTCTAGCCCCAGCTGATCCCCTGGGGACGGAGGAAAACGAATCATTTTGGGTCTCGTGGGGGTATCCGCGTGACCCATCCGCCACGAAACACGCCCATCTACTACGTTTAAGCCACCACCCTCAACCACAGCGAACAACGCAAAAAGAAAACCGCAGGTAGAAAGCCTGCGGTTTTTCATAAAACGCGGTCATGGTCGGGAGTATCAAGCTAAACGTAGTAGATGGGCCAGTTTCGTGGCAAGCGCCGTCAACTGATTCCCTGGGGACATCTGGGGACGGAAGAAAATGGATCAATTTGGCTCTCTGAGGGCCACGATGCCCGTCATATCAGCCGGCCATTCCAAAACTATACCGGTTTACGGGGCTGAATCGCGAACCCCCAACCATACGCAATTCCGAGATAATAAAACCGCAGGTGAACGGCTTGCTCTATTTCGAAAAAAGCCGGCATGGTCTGCCTGCGCCAATCTAGCCCCGTAAACCGGCATAGTTTTGAAATGGCACTTCGGCAGTATTGATTCCCGCCCCGGCGAACCAGCCCTACAGCCCGTATTTCACGACGACACGGTTAATGCGACGGTACCAAGGCTTGTACAAGGCGGCCAAGAACACGCAGGTCGCAAAGCCGTGCGTAATATCGAACGGCACTGCCGTGGCAAGACGCGCCACGGCACCCGCCCAAGTAAGCGGCTGCACAAAACCAATGATGTCATACGCGTTGATCACCACGCCGTACAGCAAACCCGAAGCAAAGCCGTAGGTCAGTAGCGCCGGCATGCGCACGGTTCCATCCGCACGGTCGAACGCACCGGCATGCGCCAGCGCACCGCCAACATAGCCAACCAGGCCCCAGGCATACATCTGCCACGGTGTCCACATGCCCTGTCCAAAAAAGAAATTGCTGGTCAGCGCCGCCAGCGCGCCAACCATAAAACCATTGCGGCGACCAAGCGTCGCCCCCGCGATAATGGCGATGGCGCTCACCGGTTTAAAGTCGGGAATGGGCCCAAACAGGATGCGCCCCGCCGCCGCCAGCGCCGCCAGCACCAGCGTGGGCATAATCTGGCGCAAACCCGGACGAGATGCCTCGTAACCCGCAAAGAACAGTGCGAGCACCAGCGCCACCACAACCAGCATGGCCAACGCTGCCTGCCCAACACCCGACAGCAACGCCGCAGCCATCACCGCCGGCACCGCCAACAACAGCGGGACCTCCAGTTTTGCAAGCAAGCGCGAGAAACGACAGTCCGTCATCCCATCACGCCCTGTAGAACACGTTGTCGGCAAAGAAATCTGCCGGGGGCTCCATGCAGGCAATCTCGCCGTCAAACATCATGGCGACGTCGTCGGCTGCCTGCTCGGCAAAGTCCAAATCGTGCGTAGCCATGATGACGGTGCCGCCAGCCTTCACATGGTCACGCAGGGCGCGGGCGATGATGCGACGGCTCTCCAAGTCCAAGCCCTTCGTGGGCTCGTCAAGCAGCAGCAGCTCGGGGCCGATCAGCAGCAGCTTTGCCAGTGCAAGCAGCTGGCGCTGTCCGCCCGAGAGGTCGTAGGGGTGGCGCGTCTCTAAGCCGTCCAGTCCCAGTTGCACCGCACGCTCCCGCGCCAAGTTCTCGTCATATCCGCAGGTCGAGGCCCATTCCATCAGCTCATCGCGAACCGTCTCGGCAACCAGCAGGGCCTTGGGGTTCTGCGGCAGCAGCGCAGCCGAGGCCGCCCCGCGCACCATGCGGCCGCGCTGCAGCTTGGCGGTCTTCGCCAGCACTGAAAGCATCGTCGACTTACCGCATCCGTTGCCGCCCACGATCGCATGCACCGCACCGGCCGAAAACGCCACGTCGAGCCCGCGCAGCACCCAACCGCCCGCGCGATCGTAGCGAAACCAGCCTTCCGACAGAGTGGTAGCCGACCCGCCGTGCATTTTTTGGAGTATTCTGCTTCCATCCGTGCGCGGGAAGGCTTCCGAGCCGTTCTTGAGCGACGTTTGCGCCACAAATTCGGACGATTTGTCCAATTCCGAACTTTTTTTCGCGCTCGATGCGTCCACGGGCGACTCCAGAGAGCCCAAACTGTCCTCACGCCTGCTGAATACTCCTGTTTTTGCACATCGGATGGCACCCCACCCCAACATGTCATCGGAAAACAGCGATTCTCGGCGTCCCAAAGAAGCCATATCCGCCACCTCGCGCACGCGGCCGCCCTCAATCCGGTACGCACACGTCGCATACTCGAGCATCGGCCGCGGCTGATGCGTCGCCACAACAACCGTGCAGCCCAGCTCACGGTTCACGCGAAACAGCGCGTGCAGAAAATTCTTCTCGGCAACGGGATCGAGCTGAGACGTGGGCTCGTCGAGCAGCAGCACGCGCGGGCGTAGCGTCAGAACGGCCGCCAACGACAGCAACTGTTTGCGACCACCCGAAAGCGTGTCAGTATCGCGGTGAAGCCAATCTTCCAGCCCAAAGAAATAGCTGGTCTCAGCTACGCGACGGCGCATCTCGTCGCGCGACACGCCCAGATTCTCTAGGCCAAACGCCATCTCGTGCCACACGGTTTCGCACACGATCTGGTTCTCGGGATCCTGGAACACGTAGCCCACGCGCTCCGCCGATGCCCGCACGTCCATGTCGGCGACGGGCCCGCCCAGCACGCGCAGCTCGCCGGAGCGCGTACCCGCCGGAGCGATCTCGGGCTTGAGCAGCGACAGCAGCGTCGACTTACCCGATCCGGTACCGCCAACAAGCAGCGCAAATGCACCTTGGGGAACAGACCAGTCGAGCCCCTCGAGCACCGTAGCATCAGCCCCGGGGTAGGCAAAGCTCAGGCTCCGCACCTCAATTGCCGGCACATCCGGGCCGCACGCCGCGCCCGACACCGGGCCCCTATCCAACCGAGCCATCAGCCAAACCTCTTCTCATCAATCGCGTGCAACGCGCAAGGCAGCACCATCCAGGCAGCGTACACGACATAGCCCAGCCACGGCGCCGGCACCGAGAGCTGCGGATAAAACGAATACTGCGTCGTCGCGGTCCACGCCACTGCCGCCGTGGCCACGCCAAACAGCGCAAGCCCAACCAGCGCGGCAACGTCGCTGAGTCCCAGTCGATACCGCGCATACGTCGTACGACGCGTCGCGGCACCCCACCCGCGTGAGCGCATCGCGTCCGCGCGATCCAGCGAATCTTCCATGCCCCAGCCCATCAACACGCTTGACGCCCGCAGACGCGAGCGCACGGGATCGGCCGGCGCGCGCCCCGGCACGTCAATCGCATCCTGCACCGCCAGCACCGTACGACCGCGGCGCAAAAACTGCGGGATAAGCCTCATGCACATCGAGATCATGAGCGCGATCACCGGTGCGGCATTACCCAGCAGCGCGAGCACCTTGTCGTATTCGAGCATCGACGCCGCGGCCTCAAACCACAGCACGCTCGCCACAAACAACCCGCCCATGCACAGGCCGTATACCATACTCTCCAGATACACCGCACGCATGCCAATACGAAACAGCTCCGTCGAACCCGAAGCGCTAAACAGTGGATTGACCAGCGCGATAATCAAAATCACCGGCAGCTGCCAGCGGAGTGCGCCCAGCGTGCGGGCAGCCCCACGCGTCGCAAATCCATACGCCAGCCCGCCCGCAAGTGACAGCGCAATCAGCACCGGCTGCATCGAGAACATGGTGAGCCCCAGCGTCAGCACTATATAGAGTGCCGGCACCGCCGGATGCGACATCGAGAACGCCGCGACGGGCTCGCCGCCAAACTCCTCTCGTATGTTGTCCACGGGCACCCCCGTCCCCTCGCGCAAACGACAGCTCCGCAGCACCGCCAACGCCGCACGCAAGCAGTGCAAACGCCACGCCGGCGGCGCAAGCCTCAACCGCCGCAAACCAATCGTTACGCGCTCGTCATATGCCTGCGGTATCATATTGCGCCGTGTATCGTTTCCAAACACACGTCTCTATAACGTAACAGGAGATCACATGGACGCAACCGCAATTATCCTCGCTGCCGGCGAAGGCACCCGCATGAAGTCGAACCACTGCAAGGTTTCGCACAAGATCCTGGGTAAGCCCATGGTCCAGTGGATCGTCGACGCTACCATCAAGGCCGGCTGCAGCCGCGTCGTGGTTGTCATCGGCAGCCACGCCGACGAGATGCGCGCCCTCATCGACGGCGCCTACGCCAGCAGCGCCACCAAGGTCGAGTGCGTCGAGCAGACCGAGCGTCTGGGCACCGGTCACGCCGTGAAGGTCGCGCTCGAGGCCTGTGGCATCACGCAAGGCCCCGTCGTGGTGCTCAACGGCGACCTGCCGCTCATCACTGCCGACACCGTCGCCAAGTTCGCGCAGACCGTCGCCACCGGCGAGCTCGCCTGCACCGTCATGACCATGACCCCGCCCGATCCTTTTGGCTACGGCCGCATCAAGCTGGGTGCCGATGGTCAGATCGAGCGCATCATCGAGCAGAAGGACTGCACGCCCGAGCAGGCCGCCACGCTGCTGGAGTGCAACGCCGGCTGCTACGCCTTTGACGGCGCGCAGCTCGCCGCCCACATTAACGAGATCGGCAACGACAACGCGCAATCCGAGTACTACCTGCCCGACATGCTCGAGATCCTCAAAGGCCACGGCCAGGCTGTCTCCATCTTCCACTGCGACGACTACCGCGACGGCCTGGGCGTCAACAGCCGCATCCAGCTCGCACAGCTCACCGCCATCGCGCGCGACCGCATCAACGAGCACTGGATGGCCGAGGGCGTTACCTTCATCGACCCCACGCAGGCCTGGATCGGCCCCGATGCCACCATCGGCCGCGATACCGTCGTGTGGCCGCAGACGCACCTGATCGGCCACGTCACCGTGGGCGAGGAGTGCCAGCTCGGTCCCAACAGCCGCCTCACCGACACCACCGTCGGTAGCGGCTGCACCATCGATGAGACCATCGCCATTGAGGCCGTCATCGAGAACGGTGTCGACTGCGGCCCGCGCGCCTACCTGCGCCCGGGCACCCACATGCTCGACGGCTCCAAGGCCGGCACGCACGTGGAGATCAAGAAGTCCACGATCGGTGAGGGCTCCAAGGTGCCGCACCTGTCCTACATCGGCGACACCACCATGGGCTCCGGCGTCAACGTGGGCGCGGGCTCCATCACCTGCAACTACGATGGCGTGCACAAGCACAAGACCGTCATCGGCAAGGACGCCTTCATTGGCTCCGACACCATGATGGTCGCGCCCGCCCAGATCGGCGACGGCGCACTCGTGGCCGCCGGCTCCGTCATCACCGAGCCGGTCCCGGCCGACGCACTTGGTCTGGGCCGCGCCCGTCAGGTAAATATTGAGGGCTGGGCCGCCGATTACCGCCGCCGCCTGCACGAGGACGACGAGGTATAACGTTTTACCAAGCACAAAAGGAGCTGCTCCATGGGGGCGGCTCCTTTTTCTATCGTGACCTGCGCAACCGGATGAGTGGTCGGTTCGTGTCCGTTGGCGGTAAAGACGTTATCAGGACCCGATAAACCCCGCCGCGCGGTTACAATGCAACAAGGCATCTATATGGCATTCGATGTATAAAGGAGAAGGGTAATGCCGATTAATGATCCCGAGAAGTCGGAGAATATGCGCAAGTCCATCCGCGTGTATTCCGGTTCCTCCAACCGTCCCCTCGCTCAGAAGATTGCTGAGTACCTTGGGGTCGAGCTTTCGGGCCTTACGCTAAAGCAGTTCGCCAATGGTGAGATTTACGCCCGCTACGACGAGACCGTCCGCGGCGCCGACGTCTTCCTGATTCAGTCCGTGGCCGGCGGCAACGTCAACGACATGCTCATGGAGCTGCTCATCGCCACCGACGCTGCCAAGCGCGCATCCGCCCGCTCCATCACCGCCGTTATCACCCACTACGGCTATGCCCGCCAGGACCGCAAGGCCGGCCCGCGCGAGCCCATCACCGCCCGCCTCGTCGCCAACCTGCTCGAGCGCGCCGGCGTCAACCGCATCATCACCCTCGACCTGCACCAGGGCCAGATCCAGGGCTTCTTCGATATCCCGGTTAACCACCTGTCCGCACTGCCGCTGTTTGGCCAGTACTACAACGACATGCACTTCGACACCGACAACCTGGTTGTCGTCTCCCCCGACGTGGGTCGCGCCAAGGCCGCCAAGAAGCTGTCCGACATGCTCGGCTGCGACCTGGCCATCGCCCACAAGGGCCGTCCGCGCCACAACGCCGCCGAGGTCATGGGCATCATCGGTGACATCAAGGGCAAGACCTGCATCATCAACGACGACATGATCGACACCGCTGGCACCCTGTGCGCCAACGTCAAGGAGCTCAAGGCTATGGGCGCCGGCGACATCTACGTCTGCGCCACCCACGGCATCTTCTCCGGTCCGGCCATCGAGCGCCTGAACGATGCCCCCATCGTCGAGTGCGTCGTCACCGACGCCATCCCCGTCGAGGTCGGCGGCAAGATCAAGACCATCTCGGTCGCCGAGGAGTTCGCTCAGGCCATCTCCGCCGTTTACCACGAGGAGCCCGTCTCCACGCTCGTCGGCGGCGACTTCGCGCTGTAGTCGCATCGTCCTTGCAACCCGACGCATCGCCGCCGGAACAGAAGAAACCCCCGCGCTCCCCCTTGCTTCGCAAAGGTCGCGCGGGGGTTTCTTCTGTTCCGGCGGCTCGCTCTGCCGCGGCCGTGCTTTTGTCTGGTGGGATTTCGCTGAAGCAAAGCCTCGCCTTCGGCGGGCGTGGTAGCCTTTGTCGTTGATTGAACTTTTGTGTAACGAAAGGATGAACATGGCAGCTGCACAGCCGCTTAAGATTCGCATGGTTGCCGGACTTGGCAACCCTGGCGATGAGTATGCCGAGACCCGCCACAACGCCGGTTTTAAGGCGATCGACGAGCTGGCCCGTCAGGCCGGCGTCACGTACTGGAAAAACCAAGCAGGCGCCGAGGTCGCGCTCATCAACATCAACGATGCCGAGGAAGAGAACGGCAAGCGCCAGATTGTACTGGTCAAGCCGCAGTCGTACATGAACACCTCGGGCGGACCCATCTCCAAGCTCTGCCGCGAGTACAAGATCAAGGCCGAGGAGCTGCTCGTCATCCACGACGAGCTCGATATTCCCGCCGGCGACGTGCGTGTTAAGGTGGGCGGAGGCCATGCCGGTCACAACGGCCTGCGCTCCATCATCGACAAGATGGGCAGCCGCGACTTTAGCCGTATCCGCACCGGCATCGGCAACCCTCCCGGCAAGATGGCCGTGGCCGACTACGTGCTCAAGCAGCTGCGCGCCCGCGAAGCCGAGGATTTCCAGGACACCTGCGCCCGCGCCGCAGATGCCGCCGGTCTGGCCATCGTCCACGGCGTAATCTACGCCCGCGATCACGTAAACGGCGCCGCTTCCGCCAACGGCAAGCACTAAAACCTACCATTTAGGGATGTTTATTTTGGCAGGTTTCATCTGCGGAAACGCCGCGGCGGCTGCGTCGCAATAAACCCTGTGCCGCTATACATATGCAACGCTCCAAAGGGGGCCGGCCTCACCGAAGCGCGAGGCCGGCCCCCTTTGCCGTTTTGCCTGATAAAACCTGCCAAAATAAACCTCTCCCCCTTTGGCAGGTCGAAGTGGATAAACCCTGCTCCCAACCGCCGAAGACACACGTAAGTGACATGTCCATGAGGGTATAATTTGCACCGTATGTTTGCACAACGCCTGTGCGCGTACGGTTATATTCGGGCTACCGTCCATTTCCGTGGAGGCACGGTTCGGCAGCCCTCACAAGAGAGGGGTTCTATGTATAAGATCCTGGAGAAGACGCAGTTCTCGGAGAAGGTGTTCAAGTTCCGCATCGAGGCGCCTGCAATCGCCAAGCATGCGCACGCTGGACAGTTCCTCATGGTTCGCGCCAACGAGACGGGCGAGCGTGTCCCGTTTACCCTGGCCGGCTGGAACGGTGACGAGGGCTGGGTCGAGTTCATCTTCATGGTGATCGGCAAGACCACCGAGATGCTGTCCACCTACGAGGCTGGCGAGTCGCTGCGCGACGTCGTGGGCCCGCTGGGCGTTCCCACCGAGATGGCCGAGGGCCCCTGCGCCGTCATTGGCGGCGGCGTCGGCCTGGCAATTGCCTTCCCGGTCGCCAAGCACCTGGTCGAGACCGGTCATGAGGTGCACGCCATCATGGGCGCCCGCACCAAGGACCTCCTGCTCATGGAGGACCAGTTCCGCGAGCTCCTCGACGAGGACCACATCCACATCACTACCGATGACGGTTCCTACGGCGAGCAGGGCGTTGTCACCGCTCCGCTGGAGCGCCTGCTGCAGGACAAGGCCGTCAGCCAGGTCTTCTGCGTCGGCCCCGTTCCGATGATGAAGTTCTCGACCCTCACCGCCCAGAAGTACGACACCCCCATCACCGCGTCGCTCAACCCCATCATGGTTGACGGCACCGGCATGTGCGGCTGCTGCCGCGTCGAGGTGGGCGGCGTGACCAAGTTCGCTTGCGTCGACGGCCCCGACTTCGATGCCACCCTGGTCGACTGGGATGACCTTCGTGCCCGCCAGGCCGCTTACCGTTCCGAAGAGGGCGCGTCCCTCAAGGCCTATGAGGAAAAGAGCTGCGCATGCCACTAGTTAACGGTCGTTTCGTTGCCGATATGAAGTCGCCCCGCACCCCCGATAACGAGGAGCCGGCTGCCGAGCGCGCCTGCGACTTCCGCCCCGTCGACAAGGGCTTCACCGAGGAGATGGCGCTGGCCGAGGCCGAGCGCTGCCTCAACTGCAAGAAGCCGTTCTGTGTTGAGGGCTGCCCCGTCAACATCAACATCCCCCGCTTTATCGAGCAGATCCGCGAGAAGGACTTCGGCGGCGCTCTCGATACCATCCGCGAGGACTCCATGCTTCCCGCCATCTGCGGCCGCGTCTGCCCGCAGGAGAACCAGTGCGAGGGCAAGTGCATCCGCGGCAAGAAGTCCGAGCCCGTGGCCATCGGCCAGCTCGAGCGCTTCCTGGGTGACCGCCCCGAGCTCGCCTCCACGCCCAAGATGGCCCCCAAGAACGGCAAGAAGGTCGCCGTCGTCGGCTCCGGCCCGTCCGGCATCACCTGCGCTGGCGAGCTCGCCCGTAACGGCTTTGACGTCACCGTC
The DNA here is from genome assembly GCA_900542125.1 of uncultured Collinsella sp. Taxonomy (GTDB): domain Bacteria; phylum Actinomycetota; class Coriobacteriia; order Coriobacteriales; family Coriobacteriaceae; genus Collinsella. The sequence continues at coordinate 11,290 of UQMO01000011.1, forward strand.
TTCGAGGCCTTCTTCACCGGCGGCGGCGTGCTGGTCTACGGCATCCCCGAGTTCCGTCTGCCCAAGGCGGTCGTCAAGCGCGAGATCGACGGCCTGGAGGACATGGGCGTCAAGTTTGAGTACAACTCCGTCGTAGGCAACATGGCCACGGCCGAGGAGCTGTTCGAGCAGGGCTTCGACGCCATCTACGTGGCGACCGGCGCTGGCCTGCCCAAGTTCCTCAATGTCCCCGGCGAGAACCTGCCCAACGTCTTCTTCGCGAACGAGTACCTCACCCGCGTGAACCTGATGAAGGCCAACAAGTTCCCCGAGTACGACACCCCCACCAAGCACGGCAAGAACGTCGTCGTCTTTGGTGGCGGCAACGTGGCTATGGACGCCGTCCGTACTGCCAAGCGCCTGGGCGCCGAGCACGCCATCATCGCCTACCGCCGTACCGAGGACGAGATGCCCTGCCGTCGCGCCGAGCTGCACCATGCTAAGGCCGAGGGCGTCGAGGTTCTGCCGCTCGTCTCCCCGCTCGAGTTTGTCGCTGGCGAGGACGGCTCCGTGTGCGCCGTCAAGGTCCAGAAGATGGAGCTCGGCGAGCCTGACGAGTCCGGCCGCCGTCGCCCGGTGCCCATCGAGGGCGCCATCGAGGAGATCCCCTGCGACGTCGCGATCTCGGCTATCGGCACCAACGCCAACCCCTTCGCAAAGAAGATCGGCGGCAAGATGGAGCTCAACAAGTGGGGCTACATCGTTGCCGACGAGGAGACCGGCCAGACCACCGATCCCCGTATCTGGGCCGGCGGCGACATCGTCACCGGTGCCGCTACGGTCATTCTGGCGATGGGCGCCGGCAAGAAGGCCGCCGCTTCCATCACCAAGAGCCTGCTGGGCGAGTAATCACCTACAGCACTAGCCACCAAACGGCAAAGTCCCCGTCGAGCACACGCCCGGCGGGGACTTTTTCTATACCGGGCGCCCGACCACCACGATGGGGACAGGCACCTTTGTGGTGGTTTGGAGCCTGGCTGGTCGGTGTGTCTCGATCTGTAACAGGTAGGCCACGTTGAGTCCCGTAGTTGTTACAGATTGAGACATTGTGCGAACATCCACCTGTTCATCTCAATCTGTAACAGTAAGAGGCAAAATTCCTTGCTACGTGTTACAGATCGAGACATTGCGCCGGCGGTCAGACGATTCATCTAAACCTGTAACATCTAGGGCCGTTTTGGCTGGCTAGGTGTTACAGATTGAGATTTTGCTGAAGCCGAGAATAGGAGCTGTCACCAAAACTTAGCGCTTGCGGCGCTTGGTCGCGGCGACACCGGCGGCGGCAACGGTTGCACCGGCGATACCCAGGGCGGCGACCGTCATCGCGGTGGCATCGCCCGTGGCAGCCAGGACGGCGTGGGACTTCTTGGCCGGCGTGGTTTTCTCAACCGTCTTGGTCACCGTGGTGGTTGCGGCAGGCTTGGTCTCCGGCTTGATCTCCGGTTTCTGCTCGAGCTTGGTATCGGGCTTCACCTCGGGCTTAACCTCGGGCTGCGGCGCCGGCATCTCCGGGTCGACCGGGACCGGCTTAGCCTCGGGCGTAAACGTCAGGTCGGTAATTAGCCATAGCGTACGGAACAAGCCGGGAACAGGCGCATGCTCGCTTGCCTTATCCACCCGATAACTGCACTCCACGCCATTGACCATCAGTTTAATGTTAGACGTAAAGAAGAAATCGCGCGCCGGCTTAAAGTACAGGCCATAGCGATAGGTCACACCAGATTTAAAAGCGTCGATGTGGTTGGTGATTTTCCGGTCCCAGAATATATCGGAGTTCACTTCACTTCCATCGCTGCCCGTCCAGAACTCACACTGAAGAATGGAGTTCGAGCCCGCCGGAGTGTCTGCCGTAAAGTCCGGTTTATCGCCCGCCCTAAAGATGGTGGTGGCGTCGTCAATCTCGATAACGTCGATAGTTTGCCAATCATCAACCGGCTGCTCGCACAGCATATTGGCCGCATTGGGCACAAACACGCCATCGACGGTCTTATCTGTCACGTCGGTCACACCATGCGACGTAATGGCGTCGTTTGCCGGCGCGGCGGCGTTGTCGCTGGGAATGTTTTGTTCAGCGGGTGCCGCATTGTTAGACTCATCGGCGGCGTCAGCCGGAGTCGTCTGCTGAGGTTCGGCGACAGTTTGTGCCGTCGGAGCAGCATCAGTTGCAGGCGCGGTCGCCGGAGCCGCATCCTCCGCAACCGCCGGTGTCACCGGAGCCGCGGCAACCTCACCAGTCGCAGCGGCGGGATCCGCACACTCGGTCGCAAGCGCCAAACTCGGCAGTAGCAGCTGACCAACCATAAGCGCACACGCACCGACGCTCGCAATCCTCACACCCACGCAGCGCCAAGTACCATGAACCAGCGAGCAAGTGCGTTCGCGCTGGGCATCCTTATCAAAGTGGCTTCCGTACATAACGGCCTCCTTGGTCGTAGGGACATACCACCATAAAGGCGCCTGTCCCCTTTGTGGTGGTCCTGTACAACCAAGATGCGCCAAATGACTCTATACGCCTAGGTTCGTAGATGCGAACCTAGGCCTCTACCTGCAGAAATACAAAGAGCCGCCGCAAGGGCATTTATGCCCACGCGGCGGCTGAAAATGGCTATGAAAGCTTGCACTAGCGGTTGCGGCGCTTGGACGCGACGAAGCCGGCGCCGATGACGGACGCGCCGGCGATGCCGAGAGCGGCTGCCGCCGTCGCGGCGCTATCGCCCGTGGCGGCCAGAGTGCCCACGGACTTCTGAGCCGCAACTGCCTTCGCGGCCGGCTTGGAGGCAGCAGCCGTGGAACTCGCCTGAGTCGGCGTCACGGACGGCGTGCCCGTCTCACTTCCACCGCCTGGCTGCGGCGCAGGAGCCGGGGTGGGCTCGGGCGCGGGATCGGGCTGCGGCGTGGGTTCGGGCTCGGCCGCATCCCCGTAGCTGATCACCACGTTGCGGGCGACCTCGTTGGAGGTCTTAATATCCTGGATAGTGGACGACCCGGCGGTGCCGATGACGAGTCCGTTTCCGGCGGTGTCGTAGTCAAGTCCGTTTCCGGCAGTTTCTCGCACGGTGCCGCCGGCGGGAGTCGTAATCACCGACCCGTACATGATATCGAGTGCGGGATTCATAGACGGTCCCCCGCCCGTGGTCTTTCGGTTGACAACATAGATCCCCGCTGTCAGGCCCGACGCCTCAACATTCGATTTGAAAATCCTAATCTGGGGCCTTTCCAGATCGTCATATCCTGCGGCGATGATTCCGTAGTCCTCTCGACGAGGCCCAGGGTTGGGTTCGCTCACATTTCCGCCAGTACGCACTGTGAGGTTCGATTTTTGGACAAGCATCCACGTCGAACCGCCCTCCGCCTGCGCGTCAATGCCCCTCGAAGACAGCACCGCATCGCCGGCAAGTATCTCGACATCAGCTCCGTTGACGATCTGCAAGAGCGTGTTCTTGTTGATGCCAAGCGTATGGATGCCTGCAGAATAATACGGGCCGTCCGCCGTCTTAATTGCAACCTTGGCGCCATCGATCGTGACGTCGCCCCCGTGCACGGAGACATAATCCGGTTCTTCCTGACCGCTTTCCCGAGCAACGCGACCGCCTGGCTTCCCATCGGCAAAGATGCCATAGGCGCTTTGCGGCGGCCGGTGTAGCCCATCCGCCTTCTTTGCCTCTATTTTAACGTCGGCGCCCTTGTCGATTTTCACGTTGCCCGATTTCGCGCGAATACCGTTTGAGCAATAAAAGCTACCCGTAGATATCACGTTAACACTGGATCCACTTATAGTGATGTCTCCATTCGTGACACCATCGCCCGACGCAGTAAGCACATTATCCTGAGCCGTCGCGTTGAGGGTCCCCTCCCCCGTGATGGCGAGATTGCCGTCCTTGACCTCGATGGCGCTCTGCCCGGCATCGGCCGTTACGGTGTTGATGCCTGTAACGTCGATGGTGAGGTTGCCCTTGGCGCCGATGGAGCCGCCGTCGTAGCCGTTGAGCTTCATGTCGTTAGCGCCATCCCAGGACCAGGTTCCCGCCTCGTCGCCGGCAGCGGTGCCCGCGTCGTACTGCGTGCCGCCGACGTTGACCCACTCGGCGGCGAGCGCCACGCTCGGCAGCAGCAGCTGGCCGGCCATGAGCGCGCAGGCCCCCGCGCAGGCGAGTTTTGCACCCACGCGGCGCCACGTTCCGTGAGAGAGCGAGCGCGCGCGGCCGTGATCGATTGGGTTGTCATGGATTTGCTTTCGCATGTGAGCCTCCTTGTCGTAAGGGGTGCTTCTGTAACACCATGTTACGGGAAGATAGCCGGATCCCGGGGCACAAATTCTCAAGTGGCGCATCTGCCAGCGCAAAAGGCGACAAGCGCGCAATCGCCGAGGGGGAGTCTTCGCTTTCCAAAGGCCCGCACATACCATCCTGGTCTACAACCGAGGAAACGGTTATTCCGTCCACCCAAAGGACCGTTCTTGAACCTGAGTAAGACTAAAATCAACGCGCTTCTGGCACTCGCACTGTTTACCTTCGCCTTCCTTGCTGCCGAGTTTCGCTTCGATATCAATATCGGGCTACTCGCCGGCGCCGAGCGCGTTGTGCTCGCACGGGGCTTTATTCTGGGTGCGAGCGTGCTCGGCTTTATCGGATACGCGCCGCTGCTCGGGCTCGCACAGCGCAAAGGCCACTCACTGGCAGCCGTCAACGCCGCCGCCGTCCCTATCGTCATCCCGGGATTGACCCAGATCCAGTTCCCCACGGGTCCGCTTACCCTCGAGATTCTGGGCCGCATCGCATTCTTTGGGCTCGGACTGTTAGGCGCCGCAACGCACCACGCCTTTTCGTTGGCATTCCAAGATGGCCCCAAACTCGCCACTGGAGCGGGAGCAGCCTATGCCGCCGGCATCGTCTTTGATCTTGCCGAGCGCCGCTACATGGGACTTGTCATGCTCGGCATCGCCGTGCTCTCGACCAGTTCCATCCTGGCCGTCGAGGCCGGGGCAGATCCCAACCTAGGCCTTGTTGTCTTTTACCTGAGCTCGGGCTTTTTCGTCACGTTCTTTACCGCCACGTTTACGCAGCTGGCACCGCGCATGCACGCGCCCGCCCTCTGGGCCGGCATGGGCCGTGCGGCCAATAACGTGTGCGCGTTCACCACGTCGGGCGTCTCGCTTGCGCTTGTGACCTCGGGCAACGTTGCCCTCATCATGATCGGCGCGCTCGTTTTGCTCGTCGCCGCCTGCGCAGCATTCGTGGCAGCCGGCTTGTTCCGCCTGCCCCAAACCGAGCAGGAGCGCGAACATCAACAGCTTGCCGAGGAGGCGCTGGCAGCACCGAGTATCGAGGAGCAGCGTCAGGCCTTCATCACCGATCACGCTCTCACCCCGCGCGAAGTCGACGTGCTCGTGGCCGTAACCCAGGACGAACGCCCGCTCAAGCAGATCGCCGAGGAGCTCGGCATCTCGATGCGCATGGTACAGCGCCACCTGAGCTCTATCTACCAAAAGACCGACATACAGACGCGCGCCGGTCTCACCAAGGCCCTCCCCTCCGCCTAAAACAAAAACCACCACAAAGGTGCCTGTCCCCTTTGTGGTGATTTTTGGTCGGTTAGTCTTCGAGCTGCGCCACCTTGTAGCGGTAGGCTGCGGCAATAACGTCTTTGCAGCCCTCGCGGCCCAGCTTGGCGCGGTTGACGACGATGTCTTTACCGCTCGTCATCTTCCACTTTCCGGCACTGTAGCGCTTATAGAACGCCTCGCGCGCCTTCTGCTGCTGTTTGACCAGCTTGGCACCCTTCTTTTTGTTAAGGCCACGCTTCTTGCGCACGATCTCGACGCGGTCCTCAAAGGGTGCGGTCACCAGCACGGCAATGTGGTTGGGGTTGTTGCGCAGCAGATAATCGGACAGGCGGCCTTCGATAATGCAGCTCTCGGTCTCACCCAGATCCAAAATCACCTGGCTCATCTTTTGGAACAACTTGTCCGAGTACGAACGCGCATCGTAGCGGTCGGGCAGAAACGCCATGTTCTCCACGGCCAGACGCTCGTCGTAGGCGGCCATCTTGTCGAGCGACTCGCCCGCGCGCAGCGAAGCACGCACCAGCAGCTCGTTATCGTACAGCGGAATCCCCAGCTCATCGGCGAGGATACGACCAATCTCGTGGCCCTCGGCGCCAAAGTCGCGCGCGATGGTAATGACCACAGGACTCTTCTTATTCACCAGATCGCTCATCGCGATTCCTTTCTAACAAATGAGAAATAGGCGATTCCTGATTCCCATTTTGTCACTTACGACCGTCCTGGTTTCCCAAGTGCGGTAGATTGCCCCGAAAGAGGAGCGCCGCGTACTAAATGTACGCAAGCGACGATTGAGGGACAAGGTGCCGTGCTTGGGGAAGCAGGACTACGCTGCCACGATACGACGTTGATACGCTCGGACCAGCAGCGAGATACCAAAGTTGAGCACAAAGTACATCGCAAACACCAGGCCGTAGAGCATAAGCACCTGCGACAGGTCGATCGCGTGGGCCATCACGACGTTTGCCGTGTACATGAGCTCGGCCACGTTAATGCCCGAAAGATACGAGCTGTCCTTGATGACAGTCGTGCACTGGCTAAACAGCGCCGGAATGATCGTCTTAAACGTCTGCGGCAAAATGATGTAGCGCATAGTGGCAAAGAAGCCAAAGCCCTGGCTCTGCGCTGCCTCAAACTGGCCGCGCGGAATCGAGTTGAGGCCGCCGCGCACAATCTCGGCCATAACAGCGCTGGTAAACAGCGTAAAGGCGATGGTCGAAATCACAATGTCCAAACCCTGCACCGTAAAGTAGATAAACAGAATCCACAGCAGGTTCGGCGTGCAACGGAACAACTCGATATAGGCGCTCACCAAAATACGGAACGGGCGGGGCGCATAGCTTTTAACGAGCGCCAGCACCGTGCCAAAGATGAGCGAGAAAAAGATCGACAGCGCCGAGATCTCGATCGTCTTAACAAAGCCGCCCCAAATGTAGAGCAGGTTGGTCGCGTTGAAGATTTCCATGCGCTAGGCCTCCTCTACGTTGTCGAGTCCCAGCTCGGCCAGGCTCACGCCGCGCGGACGCTCCTTGGAGCGGCGCTCGAGCCACTGCACCAGCATGGCGAGCGGAAAGCAGATGATGAAGTACATAAGGCAGCAGACGATGTATCCCTGCAGGTAACCGTACAGACTCACAAAGTTGTCGGAACGGTACATAAGGTCGCCGCCGGCCACAAGCGCCAGCACCGACGTGTTCTTTACCAGGTTAAGCGCCTGGTTACACAGCGGCGGCAGAATGATCTTGAATGTCTGGGGTAGCACGATGTACCAGTACGCCTGGGCACGGGTGAAGCCCTGGCTCTGGGCCGCCTCCATCTGACCGCGCGGAACCGCCTCGATACCAGTGCGGATGACCTCCGAAATGTAGGCCGCGTGATACAGACCCACGCCCAAGAAGCCCAGCACGAACGGCGCGATGCGCACCGGCTGGTCGGCACCGGTTATGGCCTGCAAAAACTGCGGACCGGCCATGTACATAAAGAGCACCTGCACGGGCAACGGGGTGTTCTGGTAAAACTCCACGTACACGCGGCTTATGGCGCGCAGCACGCGCGAACGAGTGGTAGAGAACACGCCCAGCAGCGTGCCCAGCACCAGCGACAGCAGCAGGCCGGCAACGACCACCTGCAGCGTCACGCCAAAGCCCTCCCAGAAGGGCCCCATGTTTTGAAATGTCGTCGACCAACGGTCGGCGTCAAATAATCCTTCGAGCATTTGATTCCTTCCTTGGACGATGCGCCTATACAAGACCCCAGGTCTTGACCTCTTGGTCGAGCCAGCCGTCGGCCAGGCGATCGCAAATCACCTGATCGACCACGGCCGAAAGGTCGCAGCCCTTCTTGGTCGCCACGCCGTAGCCCTGCTCACCAAACTTGACCTCGGGCTGCAGCAGCTCAACGGTCTCGTTCATGTAACCGGCCAGCGTGGAGCGGTCCATGGCAAAGACGTCGATATTGCCGGCGTCGAGCGAACTCTTGATGATGGGGTAGCCGCTAAAGGCCCTAAACTCGGGCTTGCAGCTAAAGCCGTTGTCCTTGATCATCTGCTCGATGAGGCCCTGCGTGGTGGCACCCTGGCTCACGCCAATGACTTTGCCATCCAGATCTTCAATCGAGGTAAAGCCCGAACGCTTCTTGACCATGAGTCCCACGTAGTCGGTGCGGTACGGCGTCGAGAAATCCCAGCTCTTCTTGCGCTCGTCGGTTATGGTGTAGGTCGCCGCGACCACGTCGAGTTGGCCGTTGTCGATCAGCGGGCCGCGCGTCTTGGGCGTTACGTCGGTAAACTCGACTAGCTCCTGGGCGCGAGCATCCTTGTAGCTCACACTAAAGACGGCAGCGGCGATCTGGTAGCACAAATCGACTTCCATGCCCTCAAAGCGGCCCTTGGCGGTGTCGTAATAGCCGTAACCGGGAACGTCCTTCTTAACGCCGGCATTCAGATGTCCACGCGACTTGATGGCCGCAAGCTTGGACCCCTTGTCGGAGCCCTCGCCGCTGGTGGAGTTGCCGCAACCGGTAAGCGCGGTCCCCGTCAGCGCGAGCATGCCGGCGCCAGCCAGCTGCAAAAAGTGACGGCGCGACACGGCCGCCCTCGTCATATCCGTCATGTCCATCACCGCGCCTAGTGCAGAATCTTGGACAGGAACTCGCGGCAACGCGGGTTCTCGGGGTTATCAAAGAAGTGCTCGGGCGTGCCCTCCTCCAGAATGCGGCCGTCCTCCATAAAGATGACGCGGTCGGCCACCTGACGCGCAAAACCCATCTCGTGCGTCACGCAGATCATGGTGATGTCCTCCTGCGCGAGCTCAATCATAACGTCCAGAACCTCCTGGACCATCTCGGGGTCGAGCGCCGAGGTCGGCTCGTCAAACAGGATGATGGGCTGCTTGGTGCACAGGGCACGGGCGATGGCGATGCGCTGCTGCTGACCACCCGAGAGGTTCTGCGGATACTCGCCGGCCTTATGAGCCATACCGACGCGCTTGAGCGCGGCGATGGCGATCTCGGTCGCCTCCTCCTTGCTCTTCTTTTGCAGCTTGATGGGCGCGAGCGTCAGGTTGCCCAGCACCGTCATGTTGGGATACAGGTTGAACTGCTGAAACACCATGGAACTGTACTTGCGAGCCATCTCCAGGTGATTCTTTTTGGTGAGCGGCGTGCCATCGATGACGACCTCGCCCGACGTGGGTTCCTCCAGATAATCGACGCAACGGATGAGCGTCGACTTACCCGAGCCGGAAGGCCCGATCATTACGAGCTTCTCGCCGCGCTTGACGGTGAGATTGATATCTTTGAGCACATGCAGGTCGCCAAAGTACTTGTTGAGATGCTTGATCTCGATCATGTCTGCCATGAATGTCCCTTCCCTGCGTTTACACGAGTTGAACTATTGTACGGAAAGAACCACGTTTCCGCAGTCCACACTACATTCCCGTAAAGAACCCGCAACCTTCCGCCCACTCATTGGGGACAGACTTAAATGAGTATCTGCTCATTGGGCACTCATTTAAGTCTGTCCCCAATGAGCGCCCAATAACCAGCCAGAGGAGGCGCCCTTCATCAGACCCAAAAATAATCTAACCGCCCTTGTTGAGCATAAGTCAGCGAAAACCCGTACACGCGAGCAAGGTGACGTGAAATGAAAGGGCGCAGACCTTATGGTCGCGCCCTTGAAATTGAACGTCAGATTGCCGTGTGTACGGGTTTGCAGCGTCGAGCCGTTACGCGGTTTGGTAAAACCGCGTAACAAATTACGCTAATTTGCCGCCGACGATCTTTGCCGCGGCCGGCTTGTCGAAGTTGCCGCCGGTGGCCTTGCCTAGGGCACCCATAACCTGGCCCATCTGCTTCTTGGACGTGGCACCCAGCTCGGCGATAACCTGCTCGATCAGAGCCTCGAGCTCCTCACCCGAAACCTGCGCGGGCAGCAGGCTCTCCAGAATCTTGACCTGCTCGGTCAGGTTGTCGGTACGCTCCTGGTCGGTGCCGGCCTTGATGGACATCTCCAGCGTCTCGCTCGTCTGCTTGATCAGACGCTTGATCATGCTGTTGACGTCTTCCTCGGTCACATCGCGGCGCTCGTTAACCTCGATATTCTTCACCTCGGCCTTAACCTGGCGAATGATGGACAGGCGAACCTTATCCTTGGCCTTCATGGCCGCGATCATTTCCTTCTGCAGCTCTTCGTTGGTCATCTGCAAATCCTCTCTAATAGCGTGGGCGGCACTCGCGCGAGCACCGCCCCATGATTACTCAGTCGTCGACGAATCGTCGGTCGAACTCTTGGTGACGCCCTTCAGACTCACGTTGTATGGCACGTCTTTGGGCATGGGGTTGACGGTAATGTCAGTGTCCTTCTTGTACTGCTCCAGCCACTCGCTGTACGCGGTGCTGGCCGCTTGCGTCTTCACCACGTTGGAGACGTACTTTTTGATGTCCTTGGGCACCTGCTTAATGTCATCAACCTGATTATCGACATGGAAGTAGTCGGTGCACTTGATGATGTGGTAGCCATAGGTCGACTCGACGACGTCGCTCACATCGCCCTTGTTGAGCCCCTCGAGCGCCGCCTGGTAGCTGTCGACGAAGGTGGTGAGCTTGTCCCAGCCCACATCGCCCTTCTTCTCCTTGGAGCCGGTATCGTCGGAATACTGCTCCACGGCGTCCTCAAAGCTCAGCTCGCCGGAGTTGATCTTATCCAGGCACTCCTGCGCCTTGGCCTTGGCGGCAGCCTTGTCCTCGTCAGATGCGTCGGAATCGACCTTGATCAGGATATTCGACGAGCGGCGAGCATCGTTGTAGTTAGACAGATTCTCGTTGATGTAATCGACGATCTCGCTGTCCTTGGGCTTGCTGGTGGGCGCCACGGCATCCTTAAGCTTTTGCTGTGCCAGGCTCTCCTTGAGCGAGTCCTTGTAGGTGTCCTCGGTATAGCCGTAGGTCTTAAGGGTCTTCTTAAAGGTCTTGGCACCGCCCGCGCTCTTGCACGCGTCCTTCCATGCCTTCTCGACCTCCTCGTCCGACACCGTCACGCCGTTTTCCTTCTGCGCCTGCTGAAGCAGAATCTGCTGCGTGTAGGAATCGATGAGCTGCTTGCGGTACTTCTTGGGCGTCAGGTCGTTGTCGACCAGATACTGCGCCCAGTCCTTATCCTTGGTGTAGCCGTAGGACGTGCGCATGCTCATGATTTGCTTGGTCACGGTGTCCTCGGTGAGGTTGGTGCCGTTGATGGTAGCAGCGACACCGCCGGTAAGCTTGTAACCCGAGCTGGTGCTTTCGGTCTGCGACATTAGACCGGAGCACGCCATGGCCGAGACGGAAAGCAGCATTGCCAACACGCCGATAACCACCAGGACGATCTTGACGGTCTTAGACACGTACGTCTTGCGCTGCTTCTTACGAGAGCTGGAGGCAGCGCGAGCCTGCTGCTCGGGCGTCGGCGCGGCCTCGGAGTTCTTTTTCTTGTTTGCCATAGTTGGCCTTTCGCATCACGAATCGAACAAACGCCATTGTGTCACAACGCGGCCCCCGCGACACACCTGGTGCATGGGGGACAGGTTAATCTGCACCATTTTGGTGCAAAGGGGACAGCACTGGCAGCCGGCAGTTAGGGACCGTCCCCAAGTGCTGGCACATAAGGAACGTCCCCAGGTGCCGGTTTAGCTCCACCTTAAAAGTGACGGCGGATGGCGTCGACCATGTCTTGGCACGTGGTCTGGCCGAGCACGTCGGCTGCGGCATCGGCGTCCATAAAGATATTCATGAGCGCCTGCAGGACCTCGACCTGGCCGCCCGGCTCGGCAATACCCAAATTGATGACGATCTGCGCCGGCACCGGAGCGCCCATGCCAGCCATAGCGTTAAATGTCACGGGCGCGGCGGGCTTCACCACCGCGATATAGGGCTTGGCCACAAACCCCGGATCGGTATGCGGAATGGCAATGTTTGCCGCCGGCATGGCAAGACCCGTGGGATAGGCATCCTCTCGCGTGCGAACGGCGTCGAGCCAACCGTCGGCAATGTAGCCACGTGGTGCAAGCTCGCCCTCGAGCCGCGCAAACACCTCATCCGGCGTTGCACACTCCCAATCAAAAAACACCAGCTCAGGCGTAAACAGAGCTTCGTTATCCGCCATGCGCTCACCTCTCTCACCTAGTCACCTGCGACGTTCTTGAATGACTAGTCGTTAAAGACCGTCCCCGATGACTACCCAAAAAACAAAAGGTGGCCACGCGCGCCTTGGCGCCAATGACCACCCTGACTACTCGGCTAAATTGTACTGTGCACCGCTAGCCGCGGGGTGCATCAATTGCGACCTTGCCGCTCTCCAGCACGTGGACGCGGCCGTCGGCGAGCATTTGCACGACCTCGGGATACAGCACATGCTCAATCGCGTGGATGTGCTCCTCGAGCGTGTCGACATCCCAGCCCTCCTCAACAGCCAGCGCACGCTGGGCGATGATGGGACCGTTGTCGTAGACCTCGTTGGCAAAATGCACGGTCACGCCAGTTACCTTGACGCCGCGCGCAAACGCGTCGTCGATCGCATGGGCACCGGTAAAGCTCGGCAGCAGCGCCGGATGCAAGTTGACCACGCGGTTGGGAAACGCCGCCAGCAGCGGTGTGTGCACCATGCGCATGTAGCCGGCCATGACCACATACTCGCAGCCGCGCTCGAGCAGCTCGTGCGCGATGATCTCGTCGGCGGCAATAGGGTCGGCATAGACATCCTTGGACAGCGTGAGCGTCTGGATGCCCGCGCGCTCAGCGCGCTGCAAACCCTTAGCCGAAGGACGACTCGACACCACAAGCTCAATCGAGGCGTTGAGCTTACCGGCGGCGATCAGATCGATCAGCGCCTGCAGGTTGGTACCCGAACCGCTGATGAGCACACCGATCTTAAGCGGCTCGACCATATCGGTGCCGGTCGGACGGGTGTAGGGCACAAAGCCCAGGCCCTCACTAGCAGCCATCTGCTCGTTAGCGCTCATCGGAGTACACGACCTTACCGGAACCCTCGACGCACTCGCCCACGCGGAACGGCTTCTCGCCCAGCGCGACCAGGGCTTCGGTAACCGCGGCCTCGTCCTCGGGGGCGACGATCAGGCACAGGCCGACGCCCATGTTGAAGGTCTTGCATGCCTCGTTGGGCGCGAGCTCGGCCTGGCGCGACACGTAGGTGATGACGGGCGGAACGTCCCAACCCATCTCGGCGCCGTTGCGGGTGACCACGGCGTCGACGTCGTCGGCAAGCGCGCGGTTGAGGTTCTCGGTAATACCGCCGCCAGTGATGTGGGCGATAGCGTGCACGTTGGCGCCGCCGCGCAGCAGCTCCAGAATCGGCTTGACGTAGATGCGCGTGGGAGCCAGCAGGGCGTCTGCCAGCGATGCGCCGCCGAGTTCCTCGAGCGGACGGCTCAGCTCCTCGGCCTTAGCGGCGGCCTCGGGCGTGCCCGGCTTAATGCCGTCGACACCAATGACCTTGCGCACGAGCGAGTAGCCGTTGGAGTGCACGCCAGTGGAAGGCAGGCCCAGGATCACGTCGCCGGGGCGGACGTTCGCGGGGTCGAGCATCTTGGGACGGTCGACGACGCCCACGGTAAATCCGGCAAGGTCGTAGTCGGCAGGAGCCATGACGCCGGGGTGCTCGGCCATCTCACCGCCCACGAGCGCGCAGCCCGCGAGCTTGCAGCCGTCGGCCACACCCTTGATGATCTTTGCCATGTGCTCGGCCTCGATATGACCGATGGCAACGTAGTCCAGAAAGAACAGCGGCTCGGCGCCCGAAGCCAGAATGTCGTTGACGCACATAGCGACCAGGTCCTGACCCACCGTCTCGTGACGGTCCATGATCTGGGCGAGCACGAGCTTGGTGCCCACGCCGTCGGTACCGCTGATCAGGATCGGGTCTTCCATATCCTTAAGCGCGGCGGCCGAGAACAGGCCACCGAAGCCGCCGATGCCGCCGATAACCTCGGGGCGATTGGTGTCCTTGACCATCTGCTTAATCGCGTCGACGGCGCGGCCGCCCTCGGCGGTATCGACGCCGGCGTCCTCGTACGTCACATGCTTGCTGTCGCTCATCTGAGCCTTCCTCTCCCACTACCGTGGCGCCGCGCGGGCGCCAAACGGTGCTCATAGTTGCGTTCATTTCGGCGAGCGCCATAGCAGCACGCGCCGTCATATCAACAAAACAGCAGGTAAAACCTACCAAAATAAACCTGTCCCCACATGGCAGGTTTTAGGCCTCGCCGTGCTCCTCTTCCCAGCTGCGGTCGTCGTATTTCTCGACCACGGCGTCGTCGTCAAAGTGCAGCGGCTTGTCCAGGTTGCGGGGCTTAAAGCCCTCCATAAACTTGTCGCGGCCAAAGCTCTCGGGAATCGCCACGGGATAGCGGCCGGTAAAGCACGCGTCGCAGTAGCCGCCCTTGGGCATGACCTTAAGCAGGCCCTCGACCGAAAGGAAGGCCAGCGAATCGGCGCCGATATACTCGCAAATCTCGTCGACCGTCTTGTTGGCGCTGATAAGCTGCGACTGCACATCGGTATCGATACCGTAGAAGCACGGCCAGATGACCTCGGGCGAGTTGATGCGGATATGGATCTCCTCGGCGCCGGCGTTGCGCAGCATCTTGACGAGCTGCACCATGGTGGTGCCGCGCACGATGGAGTCGTCGATGACGACCAGGCGCTTGCCCTCGATGTTGTCGCGCAGCGGGTTGAGTTTCATACGCACGCCCATGGCGCGCAGCTCCTGCGTGGGCTCGATAAACGTACGGCCCACATAGCGGTTCTTGATAAGGCCCTCGCCAAAGGGAATACCGCTCTCGTGCGAATACCCCTCCGCGGGCGGCAGGCCGGAGTCGGGCACGCCGATGACCAGGTCGGCCTCGACGGGCTCCTCATGTGCCAGCTGACGACCCATGTCGTAACGGCAGGCATAGACGCTCTTGCCGTTCATGATGGAGTCGGGGCGGGCAAAGTAGACCTGCTCAAAGATGCAGTTGGCGGGCTCTTCGGCTGCAGGCACGCCCTGCTCGGATACCAGACCCTCGGCGCTGATGCGCAAGATCTCGCCGGGACGGACGTCACGGACGTACTCGGCACCCACGATGTCGAGTGCGCAGGTCTCGGAAGCAACGACCCAGCCGCCGGCGCGCGTGACACGGACGGCGGAGTCGACCGTTGCGGCGCCGTCCTGCGACGGCAGCTGCGAAACGGCTGCGGCATCGGCCTGGTCCAGACCCTCGTCCACCAGCTTGCCCAGCACGAGCGGGCGAATGCCGTGTGGATCGCGGAATGCGTAGAGCGCCTGCTCGTTGATGAGCGTCATGGCGTAGCCGCCGCGCACGAGCTCCATGGTCTTGCGAATGCCCTCGCGCAGATGGCCCGTACGCTGGGTAAAGTAGCCGATGAGTTTGGTCGCGACCTCGGAATCCGAATTGGAGAGGAATGGCACGCCCAGCTCGATCAGCTGGCGGCGCAGCTCGTCGGTGTTGACGAGGGTGCCGTTGTGAGCAAGCGCGATAATGACGCTGTTGATGGTAGAAAGATGCGGCTGAGAGGCTTCCCAGCTCTTGGCGCCGGCGGTGCCATAGCGCACGTGGCCCACGGCCAGCTGGCCGGAGAGCGTCGACAGGTCGGCGTTGGAGAACACGCGATCGAGCAGCCCCAGGTCTTTGCGGACCATAACCGTGCCGCCGTCACCCACGGCGATTCCCGCCGATTCCTGGCCACGGTGCTGCAATGCACGCAGGCCAAAGTACGTCAGTCGAGCCACGTCGCGATCGGGCGCCCATACGCCGAAAATGCCACATTCCTCATGCAGCTGGTCGGAGTCCGGATCATACGTCGACATGGTGTTCACCTGTCCCGCGGCACGCTCGGCCGCGCGGATGGTTTCTTGAGACATGGTATCCCCTCAGAGCCTCGTATTTTTGGCGTTACCCGCCTTATTATACGCACGGCGCGACGTGCTCCCCAGCGCATGAGCAGCGCTTTTTAAAAGCCCACCGAGCTAATAATCAGTTTTGTTGCCAAACATTTTATCGGTCTGTCCAGCGTAAGTGCCCGCGCCCCCAGATGGCCGCCGCGTCCGCCGTTGGGGATTACAAAGTTGCAATTGGGACGTTCGTCCTGTCTTTTGGCAGGTCGGCGGCGTATCCTTATAACCTACAACAAAGCGAGAAAGGTTCTGTATGGATCGAAACGAACTCGACCCCAGCGTCCCCAGCGCCACGGAGGTCAAGAAGATCCCCCTCATCATTAAGGTGTACGCCGTCCCGTGCATCCTTTCCGGCGTGGGCACGCTCCCGTCGGTCGCTGCCTTTATGTGGCAGGTCATCACGGCACTTGTTAACGGCAACGCCACCGAAAAGCTCGGCGACAACACGCTCGTCGCAGTCGGCCTTATCGTCGCCGGCATCATGCTCTCTGCGGCAAGTGCCGTCATCCTAATCATCTTTGGCCTGGACCTTATCAAAAACCAGCGCCGCAACGCCACCCGCCTGTCCTACATCCTTATTGCATTCACCGTCGTCGAGCTTTTGGTCGACGTGATGCTCCAGGGCATCGGGCCCTTCCTGCTGCGTCCCGCGATCCAGCTCGGCATCCTTGTTGCACTTTCGGCAACCGTCGACCCCACGCTGCGTCAGGAGCGCGAACTGCAGCGCCGCCTGCAGGAGATGCTCGACCGCGACGCCGCCGCCGAGGGCATGCTCGGCCGCGATGAAACCGGCGAGGGCTACATCAAGCTCAACTACTTCAACCTGTTCTGGGTGTTCTTTGTCTGCTGCATACTCGGCCTGATCGCCGAGGACATCTGGCACATGACGGTCGACGACCCGGGCGTCTATCAGAACCGCGCCGGCATGCTGTTTGGCCCCTTCAGCCCCATCTACGGATTTGGCGCCGTGCTCATGACCATGGTGCTTAACCGCTTCTACAAAAAGAACCCCATCATCATTTTCCTGGTGAGCGCCCTGCTCGGCGCCAGCTTTGAGGTGTTCGTGGGCTGGTTTATGCAGACCGCGTTTGGCGTGGTCTCGTGGAGCTACTCGCACATAACGCTGTTCGGTTTGCCCGATCCGCTCGTGGTCCTCACGGGCGGACGCACCTGCACGGGCTTCGCCTGCCTGTGGGGCCTGGGCGGCCTCATCTGGATCAAGCTGCTGCTGCCGAGGCTGCTCAAGCTTATCAACAAGATCCCCTGGAAGAGCCGCTACTCGGCCACCGTCATCTTTACCGTTATCATGCTGGTCGACGGCGTCATGACGCTGCAGTCGCTCGACTACTGGTACCAGCGCGTCAACGGCACGGAGCCGGACATTCCCGTCGCACAGTTCTACGGAGAGCACTTCGATAACGAGTACATGGAAAACCGCTTCCAGAGCATGACCATGAGCCCCAAGGATGCGACGCGCGTGTAGCGCCAACCGCGCCCAAAACGCAAAATGCCCGCCGGTATCACACGTACCGGTGGGCATTTTTATAAACGATCCTTCTATCGACGCGAAGCCTATGCCTCGCGCTCGACCTCGCTCACGCATTCGTTCTTGATGGTGCCGACAAGCGCCTGCAGCGCATCAACCACGTGCGGGCGAATGTCTCCGCCAATGAGCACGAGCATGATGTCGTCACCCACGGAAAGCTCGCCGCTTGCCAGCCACACGCGCACATAGCCGATGCCCGACATCGCACGCGTTGCCTCGATAGCCGATTGAACTTTCGCGGCATCGAAGCCGAACACCATACCGCCCACCTTATGTCCGGGCGCCACGCCGTCGGTCTCGACCCCGCGTACCTCGGACTTAGGCGTCGCGCGCACCACGCCGTTATGTGTCAGATACATGCCGCACCCGGATGCCGAAGCATCGGCCTTAGCCTCGCGCAGCCAAGCATCAACCGAAGGCATCGATTTGCTACTCTCGAGCATTATTTCTCCCCTTTTGATTGTTCAAGCAGCTGCTTTATTCTTCGACCGGCGTGAGTACCATGACGGCACGCGTGTTGCTCAGCGAAAGCGAGCGGCAGGTCACAAGCGTTACGACCTTGGTTGCCGAAGCTACACGATCGCTCGCGTCGCTCGCCACGGCCGAGGCGCCGTCAAGCATCTCGGACAGATAATTCGTCAGCCCGTCGTCGCCCTCAAAGTTGGGCATACGCGCCTTGGAGTACGTGTCCTCAACGACCTTGGTCGCCAGCGGACGCAGCTTATACGTCGCATCGCGCGTGATGTAATACACATACTCAATACTGTCGAACGTCGCCTGATCGGTCGTATCCGAAATCACATTGAACATCGACCCATCGTTCATGTGGTGACCGTAGATCGTAGTCTGCTGGTCGACCATGCCCGGCGCGGTATCGTCGCTATCCAAGAAGATAGCGCCGGACGCATTAGATGTGCCATCAAACAGCGTATTGAGGTACTTGGAGTTGTTGTTGGTCTGCACCACGGGGTAGTTGATATTGGTACCCGGTGCGTAAATCCAGCCAACGACCTCAGGATTTGTCTGAGCAAGCGCATCAAAGTCGATAATCGGAACGCCGCTGGCGTCCTTGTCGCTCACATATTGCTTTTCGATCTTTTGATACGACTCGCTCGCCTGCTTGTAGCCAATCTGCGCATTGATAAAGATGGCAGCGGCGGCAACAATCAAGCCGATGCCGATGATGATGAGCAGGATGGGGATGACGGAGCGGCGCTTCTTGCGTAGCGGCTCGGCGTAATCCGACGGCGCGGCGTGCGATGAAGACCGGGGCGGCTTCTTGGCCGTGCTGTATGACGAGGGGCGATACGCAGCCGGCGTATCCGGGCGGCAATGCTTCGCCGGTGTCACGGGGCGCGGTGCACGCGGCTGCTGAGAAGAGGATGTCCGACCCTGCTGCGCCGCATGGGCAGCACCCGGCTTCGACGGATCGGGAATCTGAGAAGCCGAAAAACGTTTTCCCTGATAGTCGGACATGGCTCTCCTTATACTGCGGTGAAACGGCAGAGCGGCTAGGCGTCAGCCATCTCCTGCTTCATCTTCTCGATAACCTTGCGATACTCGGGGTCGCAAGCGCCCAGAATCTGCGTGGCATAGATGGCGGCATTCTTGGCACCGTTAATGGCGACGCAGGCAACGGGCACGCCGGAGGGCATCTGCACCATCGAGAGCAGCGAGTCCATGCCGCCCAGGTCGCTCGTCTTCATGGGCACACCGATAACCGGCAGCGGGGTAAACGCAGCCACGACACCGCCCAGGTGAGCAGCCTTGCCAGCGGCGGCGATAATCACCTTGATGCCGCGATCGGCGGCAGTCGAAGCCCACTCGTGGACCTTCGCCGGCGTGCGGTGTGCGCTCGCGATCACAAGCTCATAGGGCACACCCAGCGCCTCGAGCTCGGCGGTGCAACCTTCCATAACGCCCAGATCGGACTTGGAGCCCATGATGATCCCGACAACCGGCTTCTGATCTGCCATAAACAAAGACCTCCTGTTGAGAGCGGTGACGCGGCGAATCCGCGACCCTTAACTACTGAGAGTAGTATAGCTGCTCCCGTCCCTGCGGTCTGCGGGTGCTTTGCGGGCGGGCCGGGCTTTATCTTCACTCCGGTTGCTTTGCAAAGTCGTTCAGATAAAGCCTGTCCCGCCCGCAAAGCACCCCTCGACCTACCGGGGATTGCCATGACGTACGTTAGCTGAAATAAAAAAGCGTGCCCACCGTCCTTGGGTGGGACGGCGGGCACGTTTGCTTAGTTGTCGCTGGGACTACTCAGCCTTATTGCGACGGTGGAAGAAGGCACCGATCGCAGCGATGATGGCTCCAAGGCCACCGACAGTCGCGACAGTTGCCGCCGCTTGATCGCCAGTAACGGGGATCGCCGAACCGTTCTTCTTGCCGCCCTGGGCCTTGTCGCCTGCGGGCTTGCCCGCCTGGCCGCCGCCGTTCGAGCCGTTGCCGGAACCCTGGTTGCCCGAGCCGCCGGTGTTGCCCGAGCCGCCCTGGTTGCCGGAGTCGGCATCCTTAAGGCCCTCAATGGCCAGTTTGAGCTGGTCATAGGCCGCCTGGAGCTGGGCGTCGGAAGCATTCTCATCACCCAAGACATCCTCGGCGTAGGTAATGGCATCCGTCAGGGCCTTGACAGACTCGGCCGTCTTTCCCTTGGTGTCAGTCTCCTTCGCCTGCTTGACCAGGGCCTTGAGTTGCTTCTTGGTCGGGTTCTCGACCGGGGTCACCGGGGTCTTCTCGAGCGCGTCACGGGCATCCTCGAGCGCCTTGAGTGCCTGGTCGACCTCGTCCTGCGTGGCGTTCTCGTCGCTCAGGATGGCGCGGGCGCTCGCCAAGGCGTTCTGGAACGCGGTCCAGGAAGCCTCGGTGTAGTCACTGGCCTTAAGGTCGCCGGCTGCAACCTCGGCATCAACCTTTTCAATCGCGGCAGTGAGGTCGTCCTTCGCCACCGGATCGGGAACGGCCGCACCGTAGAACTTGAGTTCCGCCATGCTGCAGTAGGCGTCAACGCTGCCACCGCCGGCGTGGAGCACCTTGACGGTCACGTAGCGACCGCGCGCGGCACCAAAGCTCATCTGCTTCCAGTCGCCACGGTCGGTGAGCACGCGGCCGTCGTTGTCGAAGGTAAACGTACCCATCGACGCGGCGGTGCCCATCTCATAACCGTCGGCGGTGTCGGAGACCAGCACCTCGGCCTCAAAGATATCGCCGTTCGTGCCGCCGTCCTGGCGCGGCAGGAACGTGACGTCGGTGAGATCGTAGTCGCGGCCCAGGTCGACGGTCAGGTGCTGGGGCATACCGGCCTTATAAGCATAGTCGCTGTGCCAGAGCGTCTGCTCATCGCCGTCAAGAGCGTTGACGGCGTTGCTGCCCTCATAGTCGGCCTCGCTCGAGAAGCCGGTCACCTTGACGTTCTCGCGGTTCTCGGGCGTGTTGATGAGCTTCTTCTCATCAACGGGGCGCATCTTGAGGCCGTCGATTGCCTTTTCGATCTTGGTCGTAGCGTCTGCGACATCCTTCTTGCTATAGCTGCCCTGGCCGCCGTCGAGAAGCTTCTGAGCCGCCTCGACCGCAGCGGTGAGAGCTGCATAAGAATCCTTGGTGTAGACGGACTCGCTGTAGCCCGCGGCCTTGGAAAGCGCCGCCATGAGCGCAGAGGTGTCGACACCAGCCTTGACCTCGACCTCATAGGATGCGGTCTTGGAGGGGTCGAGCACTGACGCCACCGTGATCGTTGCCTTGCCGGCCTTGTTGGCACGCAAGTAGTAGTTCACGCTATCGCCGGCCTGAACAGCGGAGACGCTCACCACAGAGGAGTCGGAGCTCTCGACCGTCACATAGGGGTAGCCGGCGCTCTCGGGCGTGGCCTTAGCGTCGACGAGCGTAACGTCGCCCTCAAAGAACTCGGTCTGGTTCTTGCCCAGCTCGATACCCTCGATGGCCTCGACACCCTGCGTGTAGTTGAAGTTGATCTCGCGCAGTGTGAGCATCTGGTCACCCGATGCCTCAAGCGGCGTGATCTCGACCTTAGTCGCCTTCTTGCCCTTGTTCTCGGCAGAGAGGCCAAAGGCGTAGCGAGCCTGGAAGGAATCGTACTCCCCACCCGCGAACTCCTGGGTCGAGCCATCCTCGAACGTCACGACGGCCTTGATCTTCTGCACGGTGCCGTTACCGCCGTCGCGGTTGATGACCTCAACGGCATCGAGCTTCGATGGTGTCTTAAAGGCAAATGTCATCGTGGCGGGAAGCTTCACGTAACTCGGAAGCTTGCCCTCGCTGTCCCAGTTGCCGCTCCAGTTCCACAGGAACTCAAAGCCGTTGTCGCCCTCATCGTTATCGAACAGCGCGTTATAGCTCTTCTGCTGAATAAGCTTCTCGACGTTGGAACCGTCGTCGGTCGTGAGCTCGTCGTTGGTCATCGTGATGTTGAAGGCATCCTGACCGTACTCGGCAACCGTGGGCTGCGGAACGTCCGGCATCGTCACGGTACCGTCACTCGTAAACTCGAGCGCATCGCACGCCGGACCGATGAGCCAAGACGTCGAGGGCAGTTCAACCTTGCCGGCCGTCTTGGCCTTGAGTTTGAAGCTCGCCACCGCGCCAGTGCCGTTGTAGAGCTTGCCGTCACCGCGGTTGGCAAAGGCGAGGTTGATGGTCTGTGTGCCGTCCGCGAACTGGACCTTCTCGCGCGACAGGTTCTCCATGCCGGCGGTCGAACCATCCTGCGAGATGCTCTCGGACACAAACTCAAACTGGTCACTCTTAAAGTTGACGAGCGCGCCCAGGGCGTTGACGTTCTTGGCGTCGGCCGCATAGACATCGACGGTGATCTCATCGCCGGCATCGACCTCGGTCTTGCTCGGAATCACCGCGAGCTTGCCGGCGACCTTGCCTTTCTGCTTGGTGCCGCCATCAAGCCCCGCCATGGTAAACGAGTAGTCGTAGACATCATAGACCCCGTTGCCGTTGAGATCGGCAAAGTGGTCGCGAATCTGCGAGTCGAACGTCGAGGTATCGGGCTCGCGGTTCTCGAGACCCAGATAATTCTTCATGTTGGAATAGTCGCCATCGGAGATCGTTGCCTTGTTGAGGTTGGAACCCACAGCAAAGCCGTCCGTACCATCGGCCTTGTAGATGGCGATCTCGGACGCGGAGAAGAAGTTACCAACCGAAGCGAGCGGCGTCATACGCACGTAGCGTGCGGCCACGGCGCCGTCGAACGTCACCGTTTTGCAGGCGGCGGAGCGCTCCCAATCGACCTCCTGGCTCGTCCAATGGACACCGTCGAGACTCGTCTCGATGCGCATCTTGGTCACAGTGCCGTTGCCGGCGTCGGTACGCGGATAGTACTCGAGCTTGTCGAGCTTGTAGGCGCGGCCGTAGTCGACGGTGAGCGCCTTGCCCAGGTCGTTGCCGCCGGAGTGGAAGCCGCCGTCGCTCGTCTGGAACTCATGGTCGAAGGCGAGATCGGCCTTATGGCTGCCGTAGATCGAGCCCTCCCAGGTGATCTTCTCGGCCTCGGGCACGTTCCGCCATGGGTCGAGTGCGGAGTTCGCCGCGAGCACATCGCTCCAACGGGAGTAGCCCTCGGCGTTGCGCGAACGGATCTGGTAGGTGTGCTTGCTATTGTAGGCAAGATCGGTATGCGTGAATTCCGCTGCATCGCCCACGGCGAACACGGTGCCATCGACCTTAAGGTCGTAGGAGGTAGCACCATCGACCTTTCCCCAGGTGAGCTTAATGCTCGTGGGGGTCGTGGCGTCCTCGGGGGCAGCAAGGTTCGCGGGTGCGGAGAGGTTCTCGTTGAGGCGGTCGGCCGCGAGCGTGGCGTCGGCGTTCACGAAACCGCCCAGCTCGAGCGTCTGCTCCGCTGCAGCGACATCGGTCTTCGCAAACTTGACGTAGACCTTGGGGTTCGTGGTGATCTTAGTGTCGTTGAAGCTCTGCCCCTTCTCGGCCTCGGTGCTGTCCGCATCGCTGCCGTAGTGGTTGAGGTTGGGGCTTTCGTTGTAGAAGTAGACCGCTTGGCCAGCCTCGGGGGTCGCGGCGTCGAAAGCCTCCTGTGAGTCGACCTCGGTCACGTTGAGCGCAGTGCCGCCATTCTTGGCGATGACGCTCGCAGGCTTGGCGGACACGTTGGCCACGAAGGTCGTGGTGCGGTTGGAGTCGTAGCCGTTGTAGCCACCCTGCGAAGCCTCGGCGGTAAAGGTGGCGGTGCCGCCCGTGGCCTTGGAGCTGTAGACGGTGCTCACGTGCTCGCCGTAGGAGATGTTGTCGATCGTGCCGTAGGCATCGTCCTCGGTCGTGTTGTTCTGGATGGAGGAGCCGTCGTCCTCGTACTGCGTAAAGGTGCCGTCACCCTCGGTGGCGAAGAACTCGACGATACGCTGGCTGCGATCGGCGCCCTTGGTGTTAGTCTCGGTCACGGCCTCGGGGTTGTTGTTCTCGGCATACATCGGCACGATGGCGTTGGCCTTTACAAAGAGCGGCAACTTCCAAAGCGGAGCATCGTAGTTGTTGAGGACCTGGCCGCCGCGGTACTGCTTACCCGAGAAGTAGTCAATCCAGATGGTGGGATTCTCGTCGGTGCCGTAGTTGGGAAGGTAGATACCATTGCGAACGTCGTTGCCGTTCTCATCTGCCTGGGTATCCTGATACACCGGTGCCACCAGGAAGTTCTCACCGAACATGTACTGATACTGCGTCGAGGTGCTTGCGGCGTACTCGGAGTTGTCGGAGAGCAGCATGGCGCGGATCATGGGCAGGCCGGTATCGCCGTTGCCCGTGTCGATGTTGGCCGCCGAGGCCGCGCTCGTGTAGATATAGGGCATGAGTTGCGCCTTGAGCTTGAGGTAAAAGCGCGAAATGCCCGTGTAGGGATCGCCGTGCGTCATGGGCGACTTGCGGTAGGTGCCCCAGCCGTCCATGTCGAGCATAGAGGGCGTGAACGTCTTCCACTGGTAGTCGCGCGCGGAGATGATGGGGCTGCCACCAAAGATGCCGTCCATATCGGAGCCGATGTTGGGGTTGCCCGAGAGGCTCTGACCGATATACGTGGGGATGTGGAAGCGGATGTACTCCCAGTTGCCGCCGTACTGATCGCCGGTCCAGATGCCGCCAAAGCGCTGCGTGCCGGCCCAACCGTCAAGCGTGATGATGTTGGGGCGCTTGTTGGCGCCGGTCGTCACCGTATCGTAGGCCGTCTTGATGCCGTTGAGGCCAAAGGAGTAGCCAGAGCCCACCCAAGCGACGTCGGTCTTGAGGGTGGTAATGCCGCCCGTCTTGACCTCGGCGTCGAAATCGCGAAGCAAATGCCACGGGGTCTCGGAGTTGCTGTCAGGCTCCAGGTTAGACTGGGTCCACAGACCCGTGCTCACACCCTTGGAGTTGGCATACTCGGTAAACTTCTTAAGGTTGTCGACGTTGGCACGCACGGCGTTGAGGCGCTCGGCTGAACTCGTTCCGTCGGAGTTGACGCCGCCGGTCTTGTAATAACCGTTCTGGCCATAGCCGGCACCGTATCCGTCGTTCGGCAGGAACCAGCCGAGCGGCATGTCGTTGTCCTCGTAGTCATCGATAACCCGCTGGGCGGAGAATTGGCGGTCGAAATCGGTCGCCTTCATGTTCTCGGTATCGACCGTGGGGCCCTCACCGTTGAGCGTCTCGGCCGCAAGCGTGCCGTCGAGCTTGTAGCCCGTCGCCATGCCAGACTCGTACTTAACGTCGCCCTCCTTGCTCGAGGACTTGCTGCCCTTGGTCTCCCACTTCTTCTGACCCGAGGTCGTTGACCAGCCATCACGGTTATAGGCATTCAGATGACCCAGGTAGAAACCGTACTCGGGCAGCAGTACCGGATTACCGGTCACCTTGTAGTAGTCCTGCAGCATCTCGGTCGCCACGTTCGAGGCGCCCTCATTGGTCGCCACGAAGTAGTAGGCGTCGAACTCATTCTCGCTGTGCGAAGTCGTGACTGTTGATGCGTCCGTGGAACCGAAGTCGTAGGAACCCTCTGCAAACGTGTTTCGGAGCACGCCGTAACCGTCACTCGTCCAGTAGAACGGGTTGGGCGAAGCAACGCCGCCATCGGTCCAGTTGTTGGTGTTGGAGATGGCGATAGTCTGGTTGGTGTGCAGGAAGCGGCCGTTCTGAGTACCGCCGCCAAAGAAGTTCTCGGACTTCTCCTTGGCGAGCGTCTGTACGGTGCCCTTCTTATCAAGGTCGAGGGACGCGGACTCGGAGACCACGACACGGTCGCCCGACTTGATGCTCATCTTGCCAGTCGCCTTGTCCAGGATCACGGTCGCCTTTCCACCGCTGATCTCGATAGTGTTGCCCTTGTCGGCAACCGTCGCACTCGGCTTGCTGTAGGTGTCCGAGGCATCGGGCTGGGCCTGGATCTTAGCCGTGTGGGACTTACTGCGCGGCGTTGCGTACTCGGAAAACTCACCCTTGGGATCAACGTTGTAACGGAAAATACCGTCCTCGAGGAACGTAATGCGGCCCTTGATGCCGCCGGCGAAATCGATGTCAACGACGTTCGAGGCAGACTGAGACACGGTCGCCGATTCGACGCCCTTGAGTGGCGTGGCAACCGCCTGCTGGGGACTGGCGAACACGAGCGTCGCTGCCGTGGCAACGAGGACTGCGCTTCCCTTCACCCATCGTTTCGTAAAAATGGAATTCCTACGCACCTGGACTCCTTCCCTCCGACATGCGGAAGTGTCGCGGACGCGCGCCCCGCAGCATGGGCGAACGCATCAAACGGGGGGGGTGTTCGGTACATTCCGTACAATTGGCCCACCCGTTACCAAGGGGTCAACTGGTAGTAACCAGATAGCCACCTATAAGGTTGAACCAGCATACGTGAGCAGTTGCGCAAATTAAGTTTGGAATTCTCCCAGCGGTATAAAAATGAACGTAGATGGCGAAGTGGGTCTAATCAACCATACCAATTGGTTCTCCAGCCAGATACCACTTAAGCATAGTTTTACTGTTTAACTGGTATTACATAACCAATACCTTTCCTCGGAAAACGGGCTTCGCGAATTATCCTGAGGGAAAGTCGTAGCCGCCACCCCGCGACCCACCGGGAATATCCATGACGCACGGTGGCTGATTTGATTTGAAATAGGAGGTTGTTGGAGGGTGGTGGACAGTTAGTTCAGATACGTATATTTTGGCGGTGCTAATTGGCGCTAACAAACTGGTTTTAAGTCGCTTTAGATCTAATAATAGGTCTTTCTCGCTATTGCCCGCGCGGCCTTGTCGGTCCAGACTATCAAAAATAGCTCAATTGTGCCCAAATTGGCCTCCACACGTCCTCTGAAAAATACGTATCTGAACTAACTGTCCAAGAGGAATGTCCACAGATAGAAAAAGGCTCTGGCGGACCTCCGAATCACCAGAGCCTTTCAAAACTCGCACACCTGAAGCACATCGCTGCATTCCTGTTTTCGCCCATGAAGTTAGAGAGCCTCTTCCGCCCACTTCTCGAAATCAATCGCACGCCTTTGGGCGGTTCGGTACGCTTCCATGTCTTCACGAGCGCCTACCACTACGATGGCCATTTTTCCTTTGATTTTAATGAGGCGGTACACAATCCGAATGCCACTTCCCCTGAGCTTGATTTTCATGAAGCCCGTCAAATCCGTGCCTGCCTTGTTTCCAAGAGGCTTGCCGAATCCGCCTTCGTTCTGCGGCAATGGGTTCGTTCTGATTCTTTCTATAGCCTTAAACACGTGTTTTCGCTGGGAACCATCGAGACGCTTGAGATCCTTGAGAGTATCCGGGTAGAAAGCGACTTCGTACCCGCTCATTCAAACTCGACCTCATCCATCTGATCGAGTTCGTCCTGGCCCACACCCAACTCTGCCATAACATCAGATAGGGAAACGAGTTCATCATCGCTTGTCGCAGCCGTCCTCTTAAGGGCCAACGTCAACAAGGCGAGGTCCTCCTCCGCCTGCTTAGCCTCTCGGTATTCATCGGGCGTCACGATAACGAACGCTGGCTTGTTGTGTTTCAAAACTACAACCGGGTTGTCGTTGCTCACTCTCGAAAACGCAGCGGGACCCTTACCGTGACTGAAATCGCTGATGGGAACAAGATTGTCGAGCATCTTTAAAGCAGGCATCGAGACCTCCAAATATAAAGTCTTTTATGCATTCATTTTAGCATGCAGAAAATACCAGCAATCACGGAATAGTGGCACGGACGAGGCATCGCTTTCCACCAACCGTTGATCATCGACCGAGCAAAATGTCCCGCCAAGAGATCGAGCGAGGATTCCGTCCCTCGAAGAGGGCCGTATTGGCCTCCTCGCGGGACGGAATCCTCGCTCGTTCGTTCCAGCCCGCGTCATCGCGTGCTAGACGGCCAGCTCGCCTGATTCACCCATAAGCCATCGTGCCAGGTCGACGACCTTGATGCCATCCCAATCAGTCGTTTCGTGCCCTGTTCGGGCGATGACGCACTTGGGATAGGCGTCTCGAATCCGTCGCAGCGGATCAAGCTCACGCTCAAGCGTCGCTTCTTGGGAAATGTCGTCACTCACCTGGATATAGACACGGCGGTCACGCCTGATGGCGACAAAGTCTACTTCCTTTTGGTAGAGAACGCCCACGTAGACTTCCCATCCGCGGCGCATAAGCTCGATTGCCACCATATTCTCGTAAACATGGCCAAAATCGAGCTTTTTCGTACCAAGCGCGGCGTAGCGAAACGAGTGGTCGGCCAGGTAGTATTTATCTCCCGTCGACAGGTATTTCTTTCCTGAGACGTCAAAGCGACGAAACCGGTAGAACGCAAACGCATCACACAGGTAGTCGATATACACAGCCAGCGTCTTGTCGCTTATCTTAAGGTTCGCTCGTGACAGCTCAGCCGCCATCCCCTTGAGAGAAGAGATGTTTCCGACGTTATCCATCAGGAACTCGCAGGAACGTTTAAGCTGCTCCGCATTACGTATACGATATTTTTGTCTGATGTCGCGCAGGATAAGAGTTTCAAGCACATCCGAGATGTATGAGAAACGCATCCTTTCGTCCTGGTAGATATAGGAACCCGGCATTCCTCCCTCGCGGACATAGCGAGCAAGGGCCTCGGCTGGAGAAGTGATCTCGTGATACGCCGAGAACTCCGCAAGTGAAAACGGAAAGACCTCGATCTCCACCGTTCTTCCCGTGAACAACGTCGAGAGGTCGCTTGAGAGAAGAAAGGCATTCGACCCCGTGATGTAAATGTCATATTTCTCTGACGCATGAAGACTGTTGATAGCCCGCTCGAACCCTTCACACATCTGGACCTCGTCGATCATGACGATATTCCGGCAACCCTCGATATAATGCTTTTCCACATATGTATGCAGCGCATGGTATTCCGCCAACGGCTCGAACTCAAGTAGATTGAAGTTGACGTGTATGACGTTGGCCGAGGGGTCGTTTGAACGAAGTTGGCTGGCAAACGCCTCAAGCAATTTCGATTTTCCGCATCGCCTGATTCCGGTAATCACCTTGATGTCTGGCGAACCCGCCACCTTGGAGAGCTTATCCATATAGAACGGTCGATTAATAAGTCTCATGGCAATCCACTTCGCAAAATTAAGATTAACTGAAAAACGCGAAGTACAATATATCATCTACTTCGCGTTTTTGAGAAATCCTAGATTTCGCGTAATTATATTCGCCAAGCTATCGCAAACCCGACACGGGTGAGATCTCCGCCTGATTGACCCTGCGCAGCAGTCCGAAGCGAAAGACGCGAGTCCTCAGACCGCTCCGGTAAAGTGAGGGCCGCGACGGTTACCGCGGCCCTCTTGGGAAACGTGTGCGATTGTCAATCGCTCGCGCTAGTCTTCCTTGCGGCGGAAACGAGCAAGGAAGACTCCGATTGCGGCGATCGCGGCACCCAGGCCGCCGATCGCGGCGACGGTCGCCACCGTTTGATCACCGGTGCTCGCAAGTGAGTTAGCGGACTTGCCACCCTGAGCCTTGTCACCAGCGGGCTTTCCCGCCTGGGCGCCATCGTTCGAACCGCCGGATGTCTGCCCACCGTTGCCGGAACCCTGATTGCCACCGGACGCACAAAGCCCCTTCTGCAGCACACGGCACAACCAAGTCACCGCAGGCCGGGGCGGGGGAGCCGAGTTTCCCACTGAGCGACTCTGCTTGCAGCCGGAGCGAAGGGGGAAACTCGGCCCCCGCCCCGGCCGGACAGGTCACCCTACACCGTGTACTGCGGCAGGTCCTGCAGGGCGATGACGTCCATGCCCATGTCGTTGGCGCTGCCGTGACCCTGCTGGTCCTCGCGCACCGCCTCGATGGCGCTCACGTACGTGTTGGCCGCGGACATTGCAGTCACGCAGGTCACGCCGCGACGCACGGCCTCGGTACGCAGCAGGTAGCCGTCGCCACGCGAACCTGGGCCGTACGGCGTATTGACGATCACCGCGATCTTGCCGTCGGCGATCAGGTCGCCGATGTTGGGGCGCTCGCCGTCGTGCGGGCCGCTGATCTTCTCCACGACCTCGCAGGTCACATTGCCGCCACGCAGCACGCGCGCCGTGCCCTCGGTGGAGCAGATGTCAAAGCCCAAGTAGCGCAGGATACGCGCGACCGAAAGGATATGACGCTTGTCGCGGTCGCACACGCTGATGAACACCTTGCCACTGCTGGGGTCGGGCAGCTTATAGTCGATTGCCAACTGCGTCTTGGCGTATGCCTCGGGATAGCTCTTGGCAATGCCCATGACCTCGCCCGTCGACTTCATCTCGGGCCCCAGGATAACGTCGGCACCTGGGAAACGACCCCAGGGCATAACGGCTTCCTTCATGCAGAACCAATCGAGCTGACGCTCGTCGCTCGGCAGGCCCAGGCTTGCGATGGAATCGCCCGCCATGATACGCGCCGCGCACTTGGCCAACGGCACGCCGGTGGCCTTGGAGATAAACGGCACGGTGCGGCTCGCGCGCGGGTTTGCCTCGATCACGTAGACGGTCTCGCCCTTGATGGCATACTGCACGTTGACCAAGCCGCGTACGCCCAGCGCCATCGCGATGCGGCGCGTGGTCTCGCGAAGCTTTGCCTGCAGGCTCTCGCTAAAGCTGAACGGCGGGATGCAGGTCGCAGAGTCGCCGGAGTGAATACCGGCCTCCTCGATATGCTCCAAGATACCGCCGATGTAGACCTCTTCGCCGTCGCACAGGGCGTCGACGTCGGACTCGATCGCACCCTCCAGGAAGCGGTCCAGGTACACCGGGTAGTCGGGGCTAATGCGCGCAGCCTCGGCCATGTAATCGCGCAGATGCTCGGCATCGTAGGCGATCATCATGCCGCGGCCGCCCAGCACGTAGCTCGGACGCACCAGCAGCGGGTAGCCGATGTGCGCGGCCACGGCCTCGGCCTCCTCAAACGAGGTGGCCTGGCCCGCCGGCGGGTACATGATGCCCAGCTTGTCGAGCAGAGCGGCGAAGCGCTCGCGGTCCTCGGCAAAGTCGATGGCATCGGGCTTGGTGCCCATAATGTTCACGCCGCTCTCCTCGAGCATGCGCGCCAGCTTAAGCGGGGTCTGGCCGCCGAGCGTCACCACGACGCCGTCGGGTCGCTCAACATCGATGACATCCATGACGTCCTCGTAGGTGAGCGGCTCAAAGTACAAGCGGTCCGAGGTGTCGTAGTCAGTCGAGACGGTCTCGGGGTTGCAGTTGACCATGATGGTCTCGAAGCCGCGGGCGGCCAGCGCGTAGCTCGCGTGCACGCAGCAGTAATCGAACTCGATACCCTGGCCAATACGGTTGGGGCCGGCGCCCAGGATCATCGCCTTGGGTTTGTCCGCCGGCGTGGTCTCGTCGGGAGCCACACACTTCTTGGCATCCGGGCTCGTGCGGTAGATGTTCTCGTAGGTCTTGTAGTGGTACTCCGTGGCGCTCGAGAACTCCGCAGCGCAGGTGTCGACCGTCTTCATGCTGGGAACCACGCCCAGGCCCTTGCGGTAGGCGCGCACAAAGCGCTCGTCCGAGCCGGTCAGCGCGGCAATCTCGGCGTCGCTCGTGCCATACTGCTTGAGCAGACGCATCGCATCAGCGTCAATGTCCTCCACACGCAGGCCGCGGATGCTCTCCTGGACCTGCACCATATCGTTGATGCGGTTGAGGTACCACGGGTCGATGCCGCAGATGGCATGGATACGCGCGACATCCCAGCCGCGGCGCAGGGCTTCGACCACAAAGAAAATGCGGTGCTCGGTCGGGGTTGCCACGGCCTGAGTGAGCTCATCGTTGCTCAGTTTGTCGGCGCCCTCCTTGCCACCGGCGCAGATACCCTGGTGACCGTCCTCCAGCGAACGCATGGCCTTGCCGAAGGCCTCCTCAAAGGTGCGGCCGATCGCCATGATCTCGCCCACGGCCTTCATGCGCGTGGTGAGCGTGGGGTCGGTACCCTTGAACTTCTCGAAGGCAAAGCGCGGCACCTTAACGACGCAGTAGTCAATCGTGGGCTCAAAGCAGGCGGGCGTGGCCTTGGTGATGTCGTTGACAATCTCGTCGAGCGTATAGCCCACAGCCAGGCGCGCGGCGGCCTTAGCGATGGGGAAACCCGTGGCCTTGGAGGCCAGCGCGGACGAACGGCTCACGCGCGGGTTCATCTCGATGACGATTAAACGACCGGTGTTGGGGTTCACGGCAAATTGCACGTTGGAGCCACCGGTCTCGACGCCAATCTTCTCCAGAATGGCGAGCGAGGCCACGCGCATGCGCTGATACTCAAGGTCGGAGAGCGTCTGCGCCGGCGCCACGGTGATGGAGTCGCCGGTGTGCACGCCCATGGGGTCGAGATTCTCGATGGAGCACACGATGATGCCGTTGCCGGCGTGGTCGCGCATGACCTCCATCTCATACTCTTTCCAGCCCTCGATGGACTCCTCGACCAGCACCTCGTGGGCGGGCGAGAGCTCCAGGCCCTGGCTCACGATGGAGACGAGCTCCTCGTGGGTATGCGCGATGCCGCCGCCGGCACCGCCGAGGGTAAAGCTCGGACGCAACACGCAGGGATAGCCCACGCGCGCGGCGATAGCCTCGGCATCAGCCACGCTGTAGGCATAGCCCGAGCGTGCGACCTCCAGGCCAATCTCGGCCATGGCCTCGTTAAAGAGCTTGCGGTCCTCGCCGCGCTCGATAGCGGCCAGGTCGCAGCCGATCATCTCGACACCGTACTTGTCGAGCGTGCCGTCTTTCGCCAGCTCGACGGCGGCGTTCAGACCGGTCTGGCCGCCCAGCGTGGGCAGCAGCGCGTCCGGGCGCTCTTTCTTGATTACGCGCTCGATAAACTCGGCGGTGATGGGCTCGACATAGGTGCGGTCGGCAAGACCCGGGTCGGTCATGATGGTCGCCGGGTTGGAGTTGACCAGGATGACCTCAAAGCCATCCTCCTTGAGCACCTTGCAGGCCTGGGCGCCGGAGTAGTCGAACTCACAGGCCTGGCCAATAACAATGGGGCCCGAACCAATGACGAGGATGCGCTTGATGTCAGTACGTTTCGGCATGTTAGTTCTCCTCGGTCTCGGTCGCGGCAGTCTCGGCGAAATTCCAGCCGGCAAGGCGGTCCTTCGCGGTGTCGATGTCCAGGTAGTTCTCCTCGCCGTCCATGAGTCGCGTAAAGGCGGTAAAGAGATAGTGGGCATCGGTGGGGCCGGGCGAGGCCTCGGGGTGGTACTGGACCGAGAAGCACGGGGCGTCGAGCAGCTGGATGCCCTCGGCGGTGCCGTCGTTGAGGTTCACGTGCGTCAGACGAATGCGGCCGAAGCACTCGTTCATCACGACCGGCGCGATGCCGCGACGCACCCAGGCGCGCAGGTCGCCGTCGGCCGCATGCTCGGTCTCGCCGCCGGAAAGCTCCGGGATCAGTTTGCCCAGACTGGGGAACAGCAGGCCAAAGCCGTGGTTTTGCGCGGTGATCTCCACGCGACGGCTCACCAGGTTCATAACCGGCTGGTTACCGCCACGGTGACCGAATTTAAGCTTTTCCATTTGGGCGCCGCACGCCAAGCTGATCATCTGGTGACCAAGGCAAATGCCAAAGACCGGCACCTTGCCGATCAGCTGCTGCACCTGCTCGTAGGTCTCCACCACGGCATCGGGGTCGCCGGGGCCGTTGGATAAAAAGACGCCGTCGGGATTCATGTCGAGTACCTCACTCGCGGGCGTATCCCACGGCACGACGGTAAGGTCGCAGCCGGCGCGGACGAGGCCCTCCAGAATGCCGCGCTTGACGCCACAGTCGTAGGCGACCACTTTGTGGCGGGCAGGGGCGGCAGGGGCAAGCGCAAAGTCATGCGTAGCGGGCAGATCGCTCGCGGCAAAAGCGTGGGGCTCAGAGCAGCTCACGGTCTTGACCAGGTTCTCGCCCACCAGCGTCGGCGCTGCGGCAAGACGCTCGGCAAGCTCGTCGACGTCAAAGATCTCGGTCGAGATAATGCCCATCTTGGAGCCGTTGTCGCGCAGGTGGCGCACCAGGGCTCGGGTGTCGACGCCCTCGATGGCGACGATGCCGTGGGCACGCAGGTACTCCGGCACGCTGACGGCCGAGCGCCAGTTGGAAGGCGTGGCGCACATGTCGCGGACGATCATGCCGCGCATGGCGGGAGCGCTCGCAGGGCGAGCGGTATCACCGGGGAAGGCCGATTGGACGTCGGTCTCGTCGATGCCGTAGTTACCGATCTGCGGATAGGTCATGGTTACGATTTGGCCGGCATAGCTCGGGTCGGTCATGACCTCAAAGTAGCCCTCAAGCGAGGTGTTGAAGCAGACCTCGCCGGTCGCGGTACCCTCGGCACCGCATGCACGGCCATAAAAAATGGTCCCATCCTCAAGGTACAAGATGCAGGGACCGCAGGTGCCCTTGCTGGTTTTGGCTAGCATGCGCTGGCAAAGCTCGCTGGGCGCGAAGGTGCGGGCAGCAGTGCCCGCAGTATGGTTGTTCGCCATAATTCTCCTTCCCGGTCTCTCCGGACCGGCTTAAAGGTTGGTAGTCAGGCCTTGCGGTATTGTAACCGCAAGTATGCGCCATGGCGTTAATTTCATCGAAATGTTTACGAAATGATAATTATGATTTTCTATGCATATTGATTTTTCTGGGACGGGGATTAAAAAAGGCTCTGTTAGACCAGGATTGACATACATGTGTCCCCACGGTGCC